>NZ_JAESLH010000004.1:491883-500305 GCF_017892545.1 Staphylococcus sp. GDY8P67P | reverse complement strand
AATTATACGGACTTTATCAAAATTAATCGTATATTCATTAGTTATCACGATGCTATTTTGGGCTATGAGAACTTTTGTTGATGCACCAGAGGCTTGGTATTTAAATTGGTTATGGCAACGAGAGGGCTGGATGATATTCATAGGTTGGCTTAGTTATTTCTTACTAGGTTTTTATATGGGTTATTATTATGAAACGTTGATGGCCAACATACAAAAGTATACGAAATACATTGTGTTAGGAACTGTTATAGTGACGGTCATAACGCTGATCAATTACTTGTCGGGCTGGTTAACGCTAGTGGACTCTAAGCGTATTGATACACCAATCTATGTTACTATGATAATCTTAATATTCTTTCTAATATCGTCTTATGTTAAATATGTACCAAAATTTTTCATTTTAATCAGTAATTATTCTTTTTCAATATATTTAATTCATTACTTTATTGTACATAGGTTAGGGACATTACATGAACATCCTATATTCAATATCGTATTTACATTTACATTAACGATTACGTTCTCAATATGCATTGCTTATGTGTTTAACCAGTTTAAACTAGGCAAATATATAGTAGGAGGCATTGGGAACGTTAAGTATGATACGTTTTATCAAAGTTATAAAAATAACCTAGTAGATTAAAAAGGGGAGAATTGAATGGATAAATTAGTCTCGGTTATTATATCTGTCTATAATAAAGAACCATTCTTAAAAAAATGTATTGAATCTTTAATCAATTTAAATATGGAACAATCAAAATTAGAGGCAATCTTTGTTGATGATTGTTCTACAGATAACTCAGTAGCAATGATTGATAGTTATGCTAACCAGTATGATTTTATCCGATTAATTCAGTTATCAACGAATACAGGTAGTCCGTCAGAACCAAGAAATATAGGTATTAAAGCGGCAAAAGGAAAATATATTGCCTTATTGGATGCAGATGATTGGTTAGATACTGAAGGGTTTCCAAGATTTATGGAAAAAGTTAATAGTGATGATGCAGAGTTAGGCTTAGGACAAAGCTACAAACATACGAATAAAAGTATTACGTATCATGCTAAATTCACATCCTATAAAGATGCATCAAATTTGGTTCCACAAGATATTGAAAAGATTTTTAGAGCAGTAGGGCCACCGGGTAAAGTATTTAAACGTGATATTGTAATTAATAATCAGATTCAATTTGAACATATGAAATTTGGTGAAGATAAATTATTTTTCATCGATCTTATTTCTAAGATTCAAAACATTACGATGTCTACGATACCTGTTTATCATGTGAACAGATACGATGAAAATCAATCACTTGTGAAAGAGACCTCAGTGGTAGATAAAGCTTATTTGAATGTGGATATAACCAAACGTATTTGTAAAATGAATATATCCGAATCTCTGAAAAAAATGATGTTATCAAGAATGGTGGAAGTAGACTTCTTTAGAAGGTTGTTGCATACAAAGACGTTTTTAAAGTCTGATAATAAACAAACGTTCTATGCTATTTTTGATGATGTAGAACAGATGCTAAATGAATATGGTTATGATATGAAGGAATTTATTAGTAACAAAAAATTTATAGCTATGTATACACTTTATCATCAAGAAGATAAGGAAGCTTTTTTAAATTTTACAGAAGCACTTGTTTATGGTTATTGGCGTTATTATATGAAAAAAGATGCAATTTACATGAAAATTGACAGTAATTGTGCTATTTTAGAACCAACACCAGTGCGTTGTTATCCAGTGTATGAAGGTACACAAATGCTAAATGGTGAATTATATGAAGTGATTAAAGTATTGAAACCAGAAAACGTTCAAATCAATGGTGTGAAATTAATTGAAATTAATAACGCAATGAACGTGTATCATGTTGATTATGTGTATAAAGATAAAAGCATTTATATACCCCAGGAGCAATTTAAGCAATCGAAAGAGATAGATGTTAACCTCGGTGTCGAATTTGGTGAAACGAATGATATCGCCTTAGTTTACGCTTCTTACCCGAGTAATAATGACATTTATAAAATGAAACGACAAAGCTTCAAGTTAGAGTTCGTCAATAAGTTGAGGGAAAAATACAAAGGAAAATATTTCCTAACGGCATCAGAACCATTGATGACGCTTAAAAAAACAAATGTATATCGTGATATTGAATTTGAAACGAAGCTCATGAGTTTAAATCCAGGTATGAAAGTAGTGCCTAAAGATGTTCAGTTCACATCAAATGGTACACCTAGATTAATTCTTGAAGATGATAGTGTGATCACAGCAAATAAAGATTTTGTGGCACAGATTCACATGGACAACCATCATAAATATATTACAGATGTTCCTAATGAGATTAAAATTAAAAAAGTTTGTAAGTTATATCATTCTAGAATATTCAAAAGTGAGCCATTGGAAACACTTAAAGTTGGAGACACGATTAGTATCGCTAATATTGCTTATACGAATAAATCAACACCACGATTAGTTACACAAGAAGGAAATTACTTAACAGCAAATAAAGATTTTGTTGAAGTTATAAAATAATATTTAAATCATGAATATATTTAAAAGGCTACTAAATAACCGGAAGTACTGGTTTTAGTAGCCTTTTTTGTTAAGAAAAAGTATAGGCGTTGGTCAAGTTAATACGTTGCTTCACGATTCAAGTAATTAGTGTGATTACTTACAAATTTTGATTTTTTAGGTACTGGGACAATGTAGTTTCCATTAGGAATTTTAATAAGTAAATTAATAATTATCACGGATATAGCAACTATAATAATAAATGAAAAACTGTATAGTAATAGGCTGTCTCTATTATCAAAAACAGGTATTTTCATTACGACCCATTTTACTAAAGGATGAACTAAATAAATCCCCATAGAGTAATTACCGATTAATGTTAGTATCTGCATGATTAATTTACTTTTTCTGACAATAAGGTAAAAATAAATTAAAAATGCTAAGAAAAATGGAGTATATAATAAAAACATTGGATGGGATGATGTCACAAAATGATCTAAATCAATAAAGATTAAAAATGAAATAAAAATGACTAAAATAGAAGGTAATAATAAGGTTTTATACTTTCTAATCCCCATATTTATCTCTTCATAGTATTTAGCGAAAATGATTCCTAAAATAAAATAAGAAATCCAATTGAAAATAAACGCTCTACTCATAACAAAAGTACCTATAACTGGTATATCAATTGAAAATTGTTCGTAGTTTAACTGCCAGAATACAGTGAGTATTGTAGAGAAAGCGTATGTTAGTAATAATGGTAAGCCTTTTTTAATTTTTTGTAAGACTGGAAATAAAACATAAAACTGAAGAACGGTAAGTATAAAATATAAATGGTAATTTCCAGTTCCAAATAAATAATATCCTATAAAGTTTTTATTGCTATCTAAGTTTACTTCAACAACCCCTAAGTAATATAAATAAACAGTTGTCCAAATTATGTATGGTACAAATATTTTAGTGAATCGTGATTTTACAAAATAGTTTAAATCAAAACCACGTTTCAAGACAGAGTGCGTTAGTAAAAAAGCACTAACAACTGCGAAAACAGGAGTGCCGAGTCGACCAATTTGACTAATGTATCCTGCAGTAATTGCCATAATCTGACTGTTTTCGTTATTTATGTACGAAATAGATAGATGAACAAATACAATAAATAGCGTTGCAATAGACCTAATAATAGGTATTTCTTCAATATACTTCAAAATGCTCCCCCTCAAAAAATAAAAATACACACATCCATTTATTATATAGCATACTGTTTGTTTAATCTAGAAGGTGTATACGAAAGATTATCACTAGGTTATGCCGTATTCATATAAAACGAAATATGGGTTGAAAGCTAAAGCAATTTATGATGAAGTAAGAATGATTAGCGTAAGAGAAAATGGATTATTTAACTTTAAAGCAAACTATTGAAAATGTACTCAAATTATATGAGTGTATAGCTATAGTTAGTAACGCTAAAAATAAAAAGTAAACCACCTTATAACAGGGCGGTTTACTTTTTGGAGTAATCATTAAATTAAAATTTTATTTTGAACTATATGAAACGCCGCGTTCTTTATATACACGTTTAACAATTTTCAAGGCGTTTAACACTTTTGGAAAACCTATATATGGTAATAAATGCATAATAGTTTCTGAAATTTCTTGAGGCGTTAAACCAACTGTTAGTGCTACATTAATGTGCAGTTCCAGTTGTGGTTCTGTATCTAGCGTAACAAGTGCGGATATCGTACTAATTGCACGTTGTCTATAATCTAATCCTTCTCGAGAATAAATATCTCCAAACGCAAATTCAGTAACATATTTCCCTAAACCCGGGGCTACATCTCCTAATTCTTCTTCAATATTTGCATGCGTTGGTATATTAGCGTTATCTGTTGCTGTTAAATCATCCATAATTTTTCGACCAATTTCATTACGATTTTGTTCCAATTGATACGACCTCCAATAATTATTTATATCTTTATTATAAGGACGTACATTCTATTCGTTAAGTTCATAATATGAATAATGACTATTACTTTAATTCATGTCGTTAAGTTGTGATTGGCTAAATTCTATAAATGCTTGCAATGGTGGTGATATGGGCTTTTGCTTTTTAATTAAGAAATTCACATCCATAGTCAATGCATCATTTATGATAGGTATAGTTTGAATATGCTTTAAATTCAATAATTTCAAAAGAGAATAGGGCATGATTGCTACACCTAAATCTTCATTAACCATAGACAGCATAAAATCCCATTGTGCGCTTTCAAAAATAATATTTGGTTTAAAATCGCTTTTGTAACATTCGTATATGAACATTTTGCGTAGTTCAAAATCAGAATCTAGTGAAATTATTTTTTCATTTCTAAGCTCAGATATTTCAACTGATTCCTTTTGCGCAAATGGATGTTGGTCGTTTACATAAAGTACTAAAGGATCGCTAACTAAAGGCAGTATTTCTAAATTTTCGTCATTATCTAATTTCATAGATACTGCTATATCGATTGAACCATCAAGTAACTCATTTTTAATTTTATGTGCACCAGCTTCTGTAATGTTGATTTCAATATTAGGATACAAACTATTAAAAGATTTGATTATTTTAGGAAAATATAACGTACCTGTAATCGGTGGTATACCAATATTGATATGCCCCTTTTTTAAATTTTCAATATCAAATAGTTCATTAGATATATTTTCTAAAGATAATAACACTTGTAAACCTTGTTGATATACAACTTTTCCTGATTCTGTAAGCTCTATTTTTTGATTAGAACGATCAATTAGCGTTGTGTTTAACTCATCTTCTAAATTTTTCAACACTTTACTTAACGTTGACTGAGATAAATATAGTGATTCTGCAGCTCGAGAAAACCCTTGATGATCAATGACAGCTATAAAATATTTGAGTTGTCTTATATCCAAAAACATCACTCCTTCACACAAAGTTATGAATTTTATTCATATATATAATTCCTTTTATATATTTTACGCATAACGGTGGTCATATTACAATAGAAGTATACTAAAGATCAATAAATAAAGCGGAGGCATTTTTTATGAAAAGAATAGGTTTTGTTGGTTTAGGTAATATGGGGACTGGAATGGCAATCAACTTACAAAAAGCTGGTTATCAAGTATTAGCTTATGATTTAAATAAAGACAAAATAAAAGAACTAGAAAACGAAGGTATTGTTGGTTGTGATTCAATCAAAGAAGTAGTAGATCAAGTAGATGATGCAATTATAACTATGGTAAGAAATAGAGAACAGACAGAAAGTGTAATATTTGGTGAAGATGGCGTAACTTCTGCAAATAAAAAAGGTATTACTGTCGTAGTTATGAGTACTTTAAATCCAACGATTATGTCTGAACTTGAAAAAGATGTATTAGACGCAGGGTTCAATATTATCGATGCTCCAGTAAGTGGTAGTTTATCAGGAGCAGACAATGGTAGTTTAGCCATATTTGCTTCAGGTAAAAATGAACTTAGAAAAACATTACATCCATATTTTGAAGCTATGGGTAAACATATTTTTGATTTAGGAGAAGAAATTGGTGCAGGGCAGGCTGCTAAACTTGCGAACAACCTTTTATTAGGTATTAATATGGTGGGTATTTCTGAAGCGGTTAAATTTGGTGATAGTTATGGTTTAGAAGAGTCCGATATTCTTAAAATAGTAGAAGTTAGTACAGGCAACAGTTGGGCGGCTAACAACTGGGGTGAAATAAAAGAATACAAAAATAACGGTACTTTAGATGCAATTTATAAAGATTTAACTTCTGTGATTTCAGAATCGACTAAACGTAAAACTTTTGTACCAGTAAGTGGACTTGTACTAAATGTATTGCACAATTCTATGGATAATGAAAATTAATATTGTATTTCAAAATAAAGACTAAATTCAATAGTCTTTATTTTTTAATGCTTCATGTGAAAAAAATAACAAAGTTAAGTAATTAAAAGTAAGGAGTCAAATAAATAATGAAAACGAAAGAACGAATATGGTCGAAAAACTATACTATGATGTTGTGCGTCAATTTTTTACTAATGTCAATTTTTTATTTATTGATAGTTACCATGGCATCATTTGCTGCAGAAAAATTTAATGCTTCAGCATCAATTGCTGGTTTAGTTTCAGGTATTTATATTATAGGAACTGTGTGTGGTAGATTATTAACAGGTAATATCATCAATAAAGTAGGATCGAAAAAAATACTAATTATCGGTTTAATCGCATTTGTGCTTACTACGTTATTGTATTTTGTAAGTTTAAATATCGGATTATTACTATTTAGTAGATTTGTAAATGGTTTTGCGGTGGGTATTGCAGCAAACGCTGTAGGAACAATCGTTGCACAAATCACACCCAATTCACGTAAAAGTGAGGGCATTGGTTACTTTAGTATGAGTTTATCAATTGCTACAGCCATCGGTCCCTTTTTAGGATTAATTTTAAATCAAAATTTCTCCTATTCTGTAATCTTCATTTTATGTTTTATTTTAGCTATTATTTCCCTTTTAATTGCAAGTATGACATCTATCCCAAATCAAAAAAATTCAGGGCCAGAATCAACTAAATTAAATAAATGGCATATTTCAAATTTTATTGATTTAAAAACGCTACCTATTGGTATTTTAATTTTACTGTTTGCTTTAGGTTATAGTAGTTTGATTTCTTTTCTAAGTTTCTTTGCAGAGCAACGAGATATTGTAAGCTATGCAAGTGTATTTTTCATTGTGTATTCAATCGTTGTTCTGATAACTAGACCAATTACAGGAAAAGCAATGGACTATAAAAGTGCAAATATCATTGTATACCCATGCATTATTTTATATTTTATCGGTATGGTTTTACTTGGTTTTTCAGCATCAGGATATCTTTTATTAATTGCTGCGGTATTTATTGGCTTAGGTTATGGTAATTTATTTTCAGCACATCAAACGATTGCTGTTAAAGTTGCAGAGCCTCAAAATATAGGTTTAGCAACCTCAACATTCTTTATTTTCTTTGATTTAGGCCTCGGATTTGGTCCTTATTTCTTAGGATTAATCGTACCGTTTTTAAATTATGCAGGTTTATATATTGCATTGGGCATATTGATGTTATTATTAATCATCCCATACTATTTATTTTATGGACGCTATGATTATAAATACTTTTAGTCAAACATTTTTAAAGTATAACTTTTTTGTTAATTGAATTACTATTTATAAAAAGCAACGTACAATGTCTTATTGTACGTTGCTTTTTAATTCGTTTTTACTATAATAGAAATTTTTCACTTATAATTTTCTGAAGGTTAGCATGTTAGATTAGGTTTTGTTTTATGGATTAAAGTTAGCGTTCTTTTCGTATGCTTTTACGTCTGAATAGGATGAATATAACACCAAAAATTGCTGCGACTGCGCCAAATAATGGATTTGCTTTATCTTGTAATTGTCCAGTATTTGGTAGTTGATTTTTATCAGAATAATCGGTACTTTTTTTAGTCACATCTGTTTCTAAAGTGGGATACATAAATTTAGATGTTACGTGATTATTTGAGTTATAAACCATATTTGAAATAGAATTGTAGTTCGAATTATGGAATTTTTCCGGATTACCTATTAAATCACTGTTGTTGAAAGTGGCTAAGCCTTTTGTATTATTGGAAATGTTTGAGTTATTCATTAATTCAGATCTATCTGTATTATTTAAATAATCTAGGTTACCTGGGTTATCCGAATTGTTTAGGTTATCCAGATTGCTAGGATTGTCCGGATTATCTGAGTTGTCTGGGTTGTGAGTATTTTCCGGATTATCCGGGTTGCTAGGATTATCCGGGTTGCTAGGGTTATCCGGGTTGTTAGGATTATCCGGGTTGCTAGGATTATCTGGGTTGCTAGGATTATCCGGGTTACTAGGATTA
>NZ_JAESLH010000004.1:391253-491772 GCF_017892545.1 Staphylococcus sp. GDY8P67P | reverse complement strand
CGGGTTGCTAGGGTTATCCGGATTGCTAGGGTTATTCGGGTTGTTAGGGTTATCTGGGATTTCGCAGACTTCGTTTATATACTCAATTTGCTTCGGACTTAGGTTACTTTTTAGATAATCTAATTGCGCATTATTAATTTCATCTTCGGTAAAACCTTGCGTTCGCATGTTTTCTTTTTTTAATTCTAACTGTCTTTGGAGGTCATCTTCGTTCCACGTTCCACCTACATTTGCACTTGTAGAAAGTAATCCATTACTCAAATTTTGCGGTGTATCAAATTGTTTAGTAAACATTATGCCATAAGCACTATTGGCTTCGATGTTACCAAAATTGACAATTGCTACATTACCATTAAATGTTACGCTTACCGGAGTTAGTATATGTTGATACTTACTCATACCGTTAGTTGAAACTGCAGGGTAATATCGATTTACTACCCAGTTTGATACGTCTGTTGTGGTTACATTTTCATATGGTAGTGTAACTCTCATCTCGGCGTTGTCTATTGCATAATCAGTAGCGAAAACGGCTCTCCAATACTGTGTTTTAGTAGCTTCATTTGGACCATCTTGCCAATGTTGAATTTCTAAATTACCAGGACCATAATTTTCTGTATCTACCGCATTTGGATGATTATTTGGATTTTTAACTTTTTCTTGGTATCCATTATTCGAATAGTCATCTAAATTTGTATCCATGATACTTTTTGCATTTAAATCAACATTATTTGTATATGACGTAGTTACTTCGTCCGCAGTACAATTTTCACCTGTTTTGACACCATTTTGAACAGTTTGAGTACGTTGTGGTATATAGCCGTTTTGTTCTTGGAAATATGTTAAATTGCCATCTTTATCAGCATCTTTATTTATATCTGACGTAGTTTCAACTGTCTTTGAAGTCGTTTCTTGGGTAGGATATTGATTTTCAGCATAAGAAGTTGGCGTATTGTTTGTTACTTCGGGTTGATTTACATCGGATGTATTTTCATTAGTGTTTAGTGTTGTGACTTCTTCTGTCGTATTTGTAGATTCAGTCATATCATTCGTACTTGCTGAGGACTCTGATTCTGTTATTTCTGTTTTATTATCATTTTGATTAGTTGATTCATTAGGTTTAGTGGTTATCTTATTGTTATCCTCGACGAATGTTTGATGAGCTGTTTGTGTTGAATCTAGTTCGCTAGCATTTGCTTCATTGTGCATACCTACCATTAAAAATGTACCCAGTAATATGGATCCAGTACCAATTTTAAACTTTCTTAAAGAAAATCGTTGAAAACTACCATTTTTCATAAAATCATTCCCATCCCAATTTATAAAATTACATCATTCTTTACTATTTATACAGTACAATCTATTATAAAGCAATATAATTTTACAAAGTTTATTAAAAAAATACAAAAGTTGTTAAACGTTTAAATATTAAAGACTGTTATAATGTTATTTTTTAGTAAGAATGACAGATAAAGTAATCAATCATTAAAGATTTTTTATAATTTATATTTACACAAAATAAAGCAGGATAGTGAATATCTATCCTGCTTTTAGACTTCATATTGAAATAAAAGTGTCACTTTATGTTAAAGCAAGTTGTCCAAAACCTTAAAGGGTTTAGATAACTATTAAAGTATGATAACTTTTGTAATGGGAAAAGCAATTTCTTAATAAATCACTACTATTTGATGTATTGTAACACAACCGTATAACGAGCTGAGAATGGAGGAAATACAATATGAATCAATTGAAGCAATTTTTTATGAAGTTGATTGAACCACTTACACAGGTAGAATTTTATCAATCACTCTTAGTCAATATATTAATTATCGCGGCATATATTTTGATGGGTATTATAGTGATTGCCATTGCGAAGAAATTAGTGACGAAATTCTTCAAAGCGAATGCAAAGAAAAAAACACATTATAAAATTAAGCGAAGTGAGACATTATCTACACTAGTTCAGAATTTAGTTAGCTATGTTGTATGGTTTATCGTGCTCACCTCAATATTATCACGCTTTGGGATAAGTGTATCGGCGATTTTAGCCGGTGCCGGTGTAGTCGGTCTAGCGGTCGGCTTCGGTGCACAAACAATTGTCAAAGATATTATCACTGGTTTCTTTATTATATTTGAAGGACAATTTGATGTGAGTGATTATGTGCAAATTAATGCTTCTGGTGTAACGATTGCGGAAGGTACAGTTAAAACGATTGGTTTAAGATCCACACGTATACAATCCGATACAGGTGAAATATATACTTTACCCAATGGAACAATAAGTGAAATCGTCAATTATTCTGCAACAGATGTATCACCACTTGTGATGATACCCGTTTCGCCATCAGAGGATTATGAAATGATTGAGAAAAAATTATTAGATTTTTTACCAACATTAAAAGATAAATATGATATGTTTGTCGCAGCGCCTGATTTATTAGGATTAGACAGCATCGATGGCAATCAAATGATTATTAAATTATTAGCTCATGTGAAGCCAGGCATGCATTTTCCGGGTCAAAGATTGTTGCGTAAAGAAGTTTTACATTACTTTAATGAAGAAGGTATTTCTACACCAAAACCAACGCTGGCAAAATTTGAAGAACCCGAAGTTGAATAATAATGTAATTATAAATAAAGAAGCGTATCTACATGTTAATCGTGCATGTAGGTACGCTTTTTATTTTTTAAACTATGCGAGCACACTAATTTATTTGGAATTTTACGATATCGCAAACAGTTCATTAATGACTGGGACCATATCATCGTGAATTACTAAATTTGCATCACTATCATAAGGTGTAGGGTCTCTGTTAATAATAACTAAGTTTTGACCCTCAAAGTTTGAAATAAGACCGGCGGCAGGCTGAACGACCAGTGAAGAACCTAAAACAACGAGCGTGTCAGCAGATTTGATTTTATGCAAGGCGTCAAAGATCGTGTCTTGGTTTAGCATTTCTCCATAAAGTACGATATCTGGTCTGATGGGACTGCCACAAGTTTCACAATAACGTAAGTTGTGGTGAATCACGTATTGTTTAGAATATTTTTGGTCGCAGTTAATACAATAAAATCGGTTTAGTGTACCATGTAGTTCATCTGTGTGTGAACTCCCAGCATCTGAATGTAGACCGTCAATGTTTTGAGTAATGACACCAAGGGATTGTTGATGCTTTTCAAGTTGTGCAATCCACTGATGAACGATATTTGGTTTTTTATCAGCAAACAGTAAATAATCATGACAAAAATTAATAAAGCCCTCAGGGTCATTTTGGAAATAGGTTTCACTTAATAAATACTCAGGTGAGTAACCATTTTTTGAAATTTCTTCATATAAACCGCCAATAGAACGAAAGTCAGGAATACCACTTGCGACAGATATACCTGCTCCTGTAAAAAATGTAATGCTATTAGAAGTATCGATGATATTTTTTAATGATTCAATATTATGATTCATAAGATCACTCCATTAAAATATTTAGCACTTATTGTAATTTTGAAATTTCAATATTACATTCAAACCAATTTTAAAATGAAGTATTGATTTTAGCAAATTTAGGATTATGAATATATCTAACTAGCAACGGTTATTATTTTTCGATATATCGCTTGACGAGTAACGATATATCGTTTAGTATTTCGATATATCGAAATGGAAGGATGATAATAAATGTTTAATAGATCATTTCACAATAGAAGACATATCATGATGCAACACGGAGAAGGTGGATTTGGACAAGGGTTTGAAAAGATGTTTGCAGCCGCACGCGGCAGGGACCGCTTTTTTAAAAAAGGAAATTTGCAATATAGCATTTTACGATTATTGTTAACCGAACCCAAACACGGTTATCAAATTATTAAAGATCTTGAGGCACAATTTAAAGGATTTTATTCGCCAAGTCCAGGCAGTGTTTATCCTATTCTTCAAATGTTAGAAGATCGTGGATTTGTTTCTGTATCAAAAGAAGGAAAGAAAAAAATCTATACAGTAACAAAAGAAGGTAAGGCATTTTTAGAGGACAATATTGATAATGATGAATTTACAAAACGTATGGAACAATTCAAAAATATGGATATTGACAAGATGAAAAAATCACGTGATGAGTTACAAGCACTTTTCCAATCATTTATGTTAGCAGGACAAAGTGCAATGAAAAATGAAGAGAAATATGAGCAGTTTCAACAATTAATCAAAGAAACTGAAACAAAGCTAATGAATTTTATTGAAGAAAAATAAAAATAATGAAAAAGGTGTAAAAATGAAAAAAGAAAATTTAAATCATATTGCGATTATTGGTGGGGGGCCAGGAGGCTTAATGTTAGGATTACTTCTACAACAACAAGGCTTACCATTTACAATCTATGAACGTGGTTACCCTAATATGCATGCTGACCGAGGTGGTTCATTAGATATTCATGAAGACAGTGGTCAGTTACCATTGAAAGAAGCTAATATTTTTGAAGATTTTCTAATGCATGCGCGCTTTGAAGGAGAGGATACACGAATTGTGCGTAAAGATGGCACGATTTTGTTCGACGAAGACGCAGGAAAAGAAGGTAGTAGACCAGAAATTGATAGAGGTAAGTTATGCGATATCATCCTTGCACAAATTAACCCTACAAATATTAAATATGGTTATAAATACGAAAAGTTAATACAACATGATAATAGGGAAATTGAACTCGTTTTTGAAAATGGGAAGACAGTGATGACAGGATTAGTAATAGGGGCAGATGGAGCCTTTTCTAAAATTCGCCCGTATTTAACAGATGCTAAACCAACGTACACTGGTATATCTATGATAGAAATGAACTCGAATGAAAAAGAACATCCAGACCTTTTGGCATTTAATAAAAATGGAAAGGTTATGGGACTAGGAGGAGATCAAGCGATACTAGGACAACGTAATGGCGATGGTCGTATTATGGCCTATGTAAGTCTTAAGACAACATATGAAATGCTAGATGAATATCGTGCGTTATCACTAGAAAAATTAAAAGAAAGACTATTAGTTGAATTTAGTGATTGGGGTACAGAATTAAAAAAATATATTGCATATAGTTATGATGATATTAAATTTCGTCGTATCTATCAGTTGCCAATTGGTTTGAAATGGATAACACAGCCTAATATCACACTTATTGGTGACGCTGCACACTTAATGAGTCCGTTTGCAGGAGAAGGTGTCAATATGGCATTATATGATGCATATTTGTTAGCACAATCATTCAAAAATAAAGAAAATGTTATTGATATATTGAAGGCTTATGAAAAGAAAATGTTTGAAGTTTCAGAAGTTCATGCTCAAGCGTCTCAAGATAATTTAGAGCTAATGTTTTCAAACGATGGCGCAGAAAAGATGGCAAACTTCTTTATAGATATGGAAGCACAACTCAGTGAATCATAAATTATTCATATCATATATTTAATTTAATATCAGTTGCGTAATATCAAAGGTTTATCTCTAAATCAAAATGGAGGTAAACCTTTAAACATACATAGATCTAAATTCAGCTTGTGAAAAGCAACATTTTCAAAAGTATCATTTTACAAATAAAATATAATTTGACACACGAAATAATATTTTGTAAATTGTAGCTAAGGTGAAACAATATTTAAAAAGGGGTGATAGTCATTCGTAATATTTTAATATTATTGGAATCATCATTAGCGACATTGAATCCCTCGGAATATAGAGTGGCACAGTATATCATCGATTATCCGCATAGAACGATCAACAGTTCAATACAACATTTAGCAGACCTAACAAATGTCAGTGAAGCGACGATTGTTAGGTTATCTAAAAAAATAAAATGTAAGGGCTTTCAAGATTTAAAGATGGAAATTGCTATGGCGTTAAATAGACATAATGAAATTGAAGATGATTATGAAGAACTCAATATTACTGATTCCAATGAAAGCGTGATTAACAGTATTTCTCAAAGTAATGCTAAAGCGATAAGGAATACAGCTCAAATTTTATCACCAGTAGCGTTAGAAAAAGCGGCTTTAATGATACATCAGGCTAGGAAAATTTGTGTGTTTGGTATTGGTGCTTCAGCAATTATTGCAGAAGATTTAAAGCAAAAGCTCACACGCATTGATAAGTGGTGTGAGGTTGGCAAGAGCTATGATGAGCAAGCGACATTGAGTGCCAATGTGACAAAAAATGATGTTATTATTGCTATTTCGAATACTGGCCAAACAGAAGATATTTTGCAGTCATTAGCATTAGCACATAAAGCGGGGGCTCAAATTATTTCCATAACTAAATATAGCAATAATGATGTAGCAGACTTAGCACATATTAACTTGTTTTATAGCTCTTCAGAAAAGCCAGTGAGAAGTGCAGCAATGAGTTCACGTATAGCTATGCTCAATGTCATAGATATTTTATTTGTATCATTAGCCAGTAGAGATTATGAACGACATACGAAATTATTAGAGCGTACACGGCAAGCAGTTAAAGTTAAAAAAAGAAAATATTGAAAGGGTGTTGTTTTATGAAAGTAATAATGGTTTGTTCAGGTGGCATGTCTAGTTCTATGATTGTTGATGCTGTGAAGAAAGAGGCGGCAAAAGAAAATTTTGATTTGGAAATCGTAGCAGTTGGTACCGAAGCATTTGAAAATGAAATTGCTGATTACGACTTAGGTTTAGTAGCACCTCAAGTGAGACATCGATTAGATAAATTTAAAAAAGTCGGTGAAGCAGTTAATAAACCTGTAGATGTCATAGATCCAATGGGCTATACACCGATTGGCGCACCTAAAATTTTAAAGCAAATAAAAACGTATGTATAAGTACTAAATTAAATAAGTAAACAGAGGGTGTATGTTATGCAGAAATTTTTGAAATGGATTGAAAAGGTATTAATGCCACCCATGGCCAAAGCTTCTGAGCAACGACATTTAACTTCTATTCGTGATGGTATTATTGCAACACTACCACTTATCATAGTTGGATCGTTCTTTACTTTATTTGCGTCTCCTCCCATACCAGCTTTAGAAAAATTAGTAGAACCGCATGCTGAGAAGATAATGATCGCTAATAGAATGACGTTGGGACTGATGGCAGTTTACGCTGCATTTTCAATGGGCTATAGTTTAGCAAAATCATATAAAATGGATGGCCAAGCAGGTGGATTACTTTCACTAGCAACATTTTTAATGATGACGTTACCGCTCAACTTAGATGATAAATTACCTAAAAGCGATGCTGTGGGTTATGTGTTGCCTATGGCAGATTTAGGTGGTTCCGGCTTGTTTGTAGCAATCATTTCAATGATATTTGCTGTTGAGATGATGCGACTCGTAGTGAAGTCAGGGTTTACGATTAAAATGCCGGATCAAGTTCCGGGATCTGTTGCACGTTCGTTTGAATCTTTGGTACCTGCAATCGTCATTATCGTTATTTCTTGGTTTGTAAGAGTGATATTAAACATAGATTTAAATGCTATTATTAATAAAATCTTTGAACCTTTAGGTAATTTTGCCGGTGACAGTTTATTAGGTGCTTTGATTCCTGTGTTTTTCATTGTACTTTTATGGTCAGCAGGTATACATGGTGTGGCAGTAATGGGGGCAGTCTTCCAACCTATTTGGTTTTCATTATTAGATCAAAACATAGATGCTAAGGCTGCTGGGGAACCATTACCACATATTATTGTCGAACCATTTTTCCAGTGGTTTGTATGGATAGGCGGTGCAGGAGCGACACTGAGTTTGTGTATATTGATGATATTCTCAAAATCTGAATATTTGAAGAAAGTAGGACGTTTTTCCATTATACCGAGCATATTTAATATCAATGAACCACTTATATTTGGTGCGCCGTTAGTTATGAATCCGATTCTTGCGTTACCGTTTATAGGGATTCCACTTATTTTAACGACGATTACTTATTTTGTATTTAAGTTAGGTTTGATAGCTAAAATCACGATACTTGCGCCATGGACATTACCGGGGCCTTTAGGGGCATTATTTGCAACGAATGGTGACTGGAGAGCACTGGTGTTAGTCGTATTTAATCTTTTAGTAGCAGTAATCATATACTATCCGTTCTTTAAAATGTATGAGCGTAAAATGTTAGAGCAAGAACAAGGCACTACAAATGATACTTTTAACGACGATTAATTGAGATGGGGAGATTTGATGAGTGAACAAAACGAACAAATTATTTTTGAAATTATTTCACATGGTGGTAATGCGAAAAGTTTAGCATATGAAGCTTTGGATGCGGCTACCGCATTTAATTTTGAACAAGCGAATGAACTGATGGCAGAGTCGAAGCAAGAAATGAGTAAAGCACATAATATACAAACAGAATTAATACAGTCTGAAATAAATGGTGACAAAGTGCAAACATCTTTATTGATGATACATGCACAAGACCATTTAATGACAGCGATTAGTGAGAAAAATTTAATTGAAAAAATGATTGAGTTATATCAAAAATTAGAAGAGAAGTGTTAATATGATGCGATTGATTTATTTAATAGTATTATTTTTACTCATATTTTGCTTTTATAAAATAGCCCATTTTATAGTCAATAAATTTCATTTTAATAGATGGTTATTACTGATAGGTATACCATTTATCGTCGTTGTCCCTGTAGTTATATTTGAAAATATTAATTTGTTTGGATGGGGAATAATATTACTTTTATTAATATTTACGAGTATCCTCTTTTTTGAAAAATCTCGTGTATTGATTGAGCAACGTCAAATGCGTGGCATTATATATAAATCAAATAAGGAGTAAATATATATGCATAATTTAGGAATATCAGTTTATCCGACCCAATCAGATTTAGGAGAAATGTGTGACTATATTAAAATGAGTGCAAAATTCGGATTTAAGCGCATCTTCACAAATTTACTTTCGGTTAAAAGTGATGAAGAAGCGGTTTTTAATAAATTTAAGTCAGTGGTGAAAGTTGCTAAAGAGAATGATATGACAGTGATTGCGGATATTAACCATAAAGTTTTTGAAGCATTGAATTTAAAGCGTGATGATTTGTCCTTTTTTAAAACACTAGGCGTATCAGGAATACGTGTAGATGCAGGATTTTCAGCTCAAGAAATAGCGCAGCTGAGTTATAACAAACAGCATATGTATGTAGAGTTAAACATCAGTGTAAGTGATACGTTTATTGAAGATGTGTTAAGTTATCAACCTAATTTAGACAAACTTGTAGGTTGTCACAATTTTTATCCTCAAACCTATACTGGTTTATCATATCAACATTTTGTAAATACGAGTGAAGCTTATAAAAGAAATAATGTTCATACTGCAGCTTTTGTTTCTTCACAAGAAGCAACAGTAGGGCCTTGGATGATTATGGAAGGCTTACCGACATTAGAAAGTCATAGGAAATTGCCTATAGCAGTACAAGTTAAGCATTTATTAATGACGAATTTAGTAGATGATTTTATTATTGGTAATGCATTTGCTTCTGAATCTGAGTTACAATCACTTTCAGAAATTAATTTAGCAATGCCTAGTTTTGATGTTTATTTAAATAACGATATTACTGGATTAGATGAAACTATTGTGACAGAGGAATTTCATTTCAATCGGGGGGATATTTCAGATTATGTTATACGGTCAACGATGAGTCGCGTTCATTATAAGGATGAGCCATTCCCGCCAAATAACACAAAACAAATTAAAAAAGGTGATATTGTGATTTGTAATGAACAATATGGTCACTACAAAGGGGAGCTGCAAATCGCATTACAAGATATGGAAAATCATGGTTATAAAAATGTTATCGGACATGTAAAAAAAGAAGAACATTTCTTATTAAATTTATTAAAACCTTGGCAGTCTTTTGAATTAAAAGTGATATCATAATCTTTGTTTTATAGTGCGTGACTGCTTGGTTATTTAAGTATAAGTGGAAAGATTATAAAAAATAAATTGATTATGCAGTAATCGATAAGTGTGAAAAGTAGTTGTTTCTCACAAAAAGCATGACATGCACTTACGAAAAGAGACTAAGCAATAGAAAAATTTTGAATTGAAACCCAATCAGTGAGACTAGAATAAAGGCACTTTCGTTGAATTCATTATAAATGAATCGTACGGAGGTGTTTTTCTATGTACAGTGTTTTTTATCTAATGAAAATGAAGGATATTGTGCCAAATAAATTAGTGTTAAAGCATATAAGAAACTTTTATGGGATATTAAAATTATTCAATTTCCATTTTAGAGTCTAGCCGATAAATCGGTCTTATATCTCAAAAGAAAACCACTCATTTTAAGAGTAATCTTGATTCATAACATTAAAACTTCTGATAATCATTGGTTATGTAAATTAGACAGCTTTATATAAATATTATTCTGGGTTGTTGAAATTATAATACACTTTTAATCTCGCATTGGAATCAAAGCAATAATATTTTACAGAAAATTTACATTTTTCTGTAAACGATTGACTGTCTTTCTGTTGCGTGATACATTTTAAGTGATTTTAATAGTAAATTTACATCATGTATTCTCAAAATAAAGGATGGGATGATGATGAAAATTAATAATCATTCAATTAATGGATATTCAGACATTAATAGTTCTGAAGCGATGAAATATGCAGGAGGATGTTGTTCTTGTAGTTGTTCATGTTCTTGTAGCTGTTCATGCTCTTGTACATGTGCCTCAACAGCAGCGTAATAAATCAAAGTCTAGGCTTGGTCTATATAGATCAAGCTTTTCTAAATCTTAAAGGTGAGTATATGAAAATTTTAATGACAGTTAAAGATTTAAATGTTGATTTAAATAATAAAAAAATTTTAAACCTTAATAATCGTACTATAGATATTTATATTGAAGATAAAATAGCTCTAATTGGAAAAAACGGTGCGGGTAAAACTACTTTAATTAATTGTTTATTAAATGAGATGAATCACAGTGGTGTCATTGATAGAAAGATAGGTACTAAAGATATAGGGATTGTTTTTCAAGAAAATAAGTATGGAGATTTAATAAAAGTACACGAATTAATTTATTTAGCAACAACTTATAGCAAACGAAGTAAACAATTTAAAGAATTTACGAAAGCTTTCTCTTTAGAAAATCTCATAAATAAATTTGTTAATGATTTATCCTTAGGAGAACAAAAGCGTTTAACTGTAGGATTAGTCTTAAGTAAACAAAAAAAACTATACATATTTGATGAATTAACATCTGGATTAGATTATGAAAAAAGACAAAATTTATTACATAAAACTAAAGAAATTACCCAAAATAAAGCTGTAATTAAAGTCACGCATTACTTTGATGAAGTTGAAAACTGGGCGAATAAATTAATCATATTAGATAAAGGAGAATTATTGTATTACGGAAGTATAGATCAATTTTTTTCAAAATTTTATCATTATGCGCTGATTGAAATAGTTAATCAAGAATTAGATTATTTAGTTAGAGAAGTTATTAAAAAAATAAATGCTGATGTATATTTTAATGTTAAGGTTTTCACCTACAATAAAGAGCAAATGAACGAAGTTATTAATATATTAAATGAACGAAAAATAGAATTTAAAATAAACATGCAAAATATATATTCAACATATTTAATCTCAACTTTGGAGGAAATATGATAAATAAAATTTTGTTAAGTATAAAAATGCAATTTAGAGTTCCTATATCTGTATTTTTTTCATTAATTTTCCCAATAATCATGATGTTAGTTATTATTATGTCTTATGGAAACTTCAATATAGGAAATGGGAGACATTTTATAGATAAATATTTTTTAATTAGTACAAGTATCGGACTACTACCTATTGCTTTTATTAGCTTTCCAATTTGGTTAAGTGAAAGCATTGAGAATGATACACTGAAAAGATTAAAATATTTTGACGTAAATATTAGCAGTCTAATTATTTCTAATATTATTTCATACTGTTTTTTAGCGATTTTTAGTGTTGTTTTAAATATCATTATTGGTAAAGTATTTTTTTCGTTAATTTTACCTAGCACACAATATTTTATAACCTTTTTTTTACAAATTTTTTATAACATCATAGCCTTGTTAATGGTAGGAACTTTCTTAGCTTTGTTAATAAAAAAGAGTAAAATTTTATTACCTTTTGGAATGATATTGCTCTTTCTTACTTATATGATTATTGGCGTTTTTGTACAGTATGGGGAACTACCCAATGTTTTAAAAGAAATAGGGAACTGGATTCCAATAAAATATGCTACAAATGATTTTTATTCAATTTGGACAAATGAATATATGTGGGATTTATCCTTTTTGAAAATAAACTCACTGTATATTTTAGTAACGGGTGCTTTAAGTTTATTTATTTATAAGTTTAAGAAATGAGGATAATAATTATGTTGAAGAAACAAGAAATACGAGTGATTATTGAAATTTTAGCGGGTATCGTTTTATCTGCTATCATAACGGCTATTTCGATTTCAATAGGTTATTTTATTATCAATAAAAATGGTTATGCGCATTTTGATGTAAATTTATTAGGAGTAAATTTATACAAAATACATAATCATGGCAACAGTGGAGAACCAATTATAACGAATATTATGTTTTTAGGTGTAGCCCTATCCATATTGTTAGTCATCATTATTGAATTAATTGTAGCAAGTAAAAAAAGAGGTAAAAAGCAATGATTAATTATCAATTAAAGGGAATGTTTAACCAGCATTCACTATTTAAATTAAACGAGGATAATATTGCAAATAATGATAATCGAAATAACTTTGCTCAAATTATTTTAGGGAATCAAGAATCAGAATCTTTAAAGTACTTACTAAATGTAAATCATCAGAGGCTCAGTGATTTTAAAAGTATGTTAGCTTATAATGAATCGAATTATGCAGCTTTAGTTAGCGAACATCAAATTTTGAATGAGATTAATGATGAAGATACAAGATTGCTTCCTAAAAGTGATAAAAAAATAAAAGAATCTTTTTATAATGTTTTAAATCATAGAAAAAGCACAAGAGAATTCACATCTTTTGAAATGGCTAGTAAAGAACTATCAACAATACTTAAATTTTCTTTTGAAATAGCGTCTAGAAAAGTGGATTATGAGGATATAAAAACAAGTACTCGATTTTATGCATCGGCAGGAGGGTTATATCCTATTGATATATATCTTTATATCAACAACGTAGAGGACTATGACAAGGGCATTTATTTATACCAACCGATAAGTCACTCATTATTAAAAATTGTGGATCAAAAGGACATAAAAAAGATGATTTATTAGAAGGCAATAATATAGATATAGGAAATTGTAATTTTTTAGTCTTTTTTGGCTATAATTTTAATTCTAGTTTTTTGAAATACGGAGAATTAGCGTTATTAAATAGTTTGATAGAGATCGGTTGTATGTCTCATAATTTTGGTTTAGTCATTACATCCTTAGGATATACAGGGTTACGTCCTAGTCTATCTAGTCTCCAAACGACAATCGTATCCCCTGACCTCGCAAATTCAATTGCTTTATCTAAACCAGGTCGCTTACTTTTTGAACCACTCATATGGTCATTAAATATCTTTTCACAACCATATGTATTTAATCGATCCTCCTGTAAATTTTAATTTTGTAATCCAGTTGAAACTCTTGCATAACCTATTTTCAAAATACAAACCTCCTATATACACATTCAGTGTACCATAACTTAATTACAAGGTCTTTTGTGAACATAGATTTTTGTTGGGTTTTTGAACACATAATTCTATGTAATACTTACTTATTTTGACATAAAACAAGAGTGTACAGAAAATGGTTATTTTCTGCACACTCTTTAAGTTACCAATTTTTTATTGTAAAATATGTATAAATTATATTTGAGGAGGTGTCTAAATGTTTCTTATAGCTTATTGTTGCAGATATTTACAAGTCATACGCAACAAATTTTCGATTTTAATTCCAAAATTGGTGAAGTCTGTCTTTTTTGAAATTAATCATCGATCTATAAGGAACTGACACTATATATTTCTTCCTTATAGATAACATGGAGGAAGAAAAATGAATATACTAAATGCCTCGAATGTTTCTAAAAAATATGTAGAAGAAACTTTATTCGACAATATTAAGATGACCCTCAATTCTGGTGAAACGATAGGGTTAGTAGGACGTAATGGCGAAGGAAAGACCACTTTATTGAAGTTACTAGCTGGGATAGAAACACCTTCCCTAGGCGTTATTAGTTGGAAGAAAAATGTGAGAATAGGTTATTTAAACCAAATACCTGATTTTGAAAAAAATACAAGTGTTTATCAATGTTTAAAATCTGTATTTCAAGAGTTAAATACTATATCAAAGCAACTTGAAACGATAGAAAATAAAATGACTGAAGGTATAGAAAACATAAGTACACTAATATCTCGCTATGGTGAATTACAGACATATTATGAAGAAAATGGTGGTTATGAGATAGATGCTAAAATACGTAAAGTGACACATGGTTTAAATATCGTTCATTTACTTGAAACAGAGTGGGGAAACTTATCAGGAGGAGAACGTACAAAAGTAGGCCTTGCTCAAATGTTACTTAAGCCTACAGACTTGCTACTTTTAGATGAACCAACAAATCACCTTGACTTTAAATCTATAGAATGGTTGGCTAACTATATAGAAAGTTATAAAGGTGCTGCTGTAGTTGTTTCACACGATCGTTACTTTTTAGATGAAACAGTCAATCAAATTATGGAAATAGATCAAAAAACACTTCATACTTATAATGGAAATTACTCATATTTTGTTGAAGAAAGAGAAAAAAGACTATTAACTGAATTCGAAACCTATAAAACACAACAAAAGAAAATTAAAAAAATGAAAGCGTCTATAAAGCAATTAAGAACATGGGCAAGCCAAGCCAAACCACCGAATGCTGCAATGTATCGTCGAGCTAAAAGTATGGAAAAAGCTTTGAATCGCATTAAACGGTTAGAAAAACCAACTTTAGATTCAAAGAAAATGAATATGGACCTAGAAGAAGGTAAGCGTGTTTCTAATCGAGTTATTGAAATGGAAAATGTTGCTAAAGGATATGGCTATTTATTATTTGAAAATGTAAATATGTTAATTCGAAGAGGTGAACATGTCGCTATTATAGGAGAGAACGGTACTGGTAAATCAACATTGTTGAAACTAGTTTTAGGAATTACTTCAGTAGATGAAGGTTCAATTAAAACTGCAAACAATTTAAAAATTAGTTATCTTTCACAACATGAATTTGAAAGTGATAACAATGATACTTTGTTGAATACAATTCGTGAAAAAGTCAATGTATCAGAAGATCAAGCTAGACATATTTTAGCTCATTTTATGTTTTATGGTAAAGACGTGTTTAAAAAGGTTAATGATCTAAGTGGAGGGGAAAAAATAAGATTAAAATGGGCACAAATTGTAAACACTGATTATAATTTACTTGTTTTAGACGAGCCTACAAACCATTTAGATATAGATGCCAAGGAAACCATAGAAGATGCTTTATTAGATTATGAAGGATCTATAATTGCAGTTTCACATGATAGATATTTTCTTAACAAACTATTTAATACTACTTACTTGTTAAAAGATAAAACATTAGAGAAGTTTGAAGGTAACTATGATTATATTAAAGAAAAAGAATTTTTATAAGTAATTGATACTTTAAGATTTAAAAGGATAGCTCTTAGCTATCCTTTTTCTCATTTATTAAGTAAAGTAATTCTCATATATCCAGTAAAGTGACAAATTGCTGTAATTTCAACAATCTGATTTGTATGTTTAGGGTGTGCCTATAATAAAAATTATATAAAAATATGCCTATTAATTTGTTTTTAATTTTTCACTAAATATAAATAAAAGAAAGCAGAAAAAATAAATAGAATCATGAATAATGATCCAGCTAATAAAGCGCTTGTTGCACGCTCATTATAAAGTCCTTTTATTATATATAGTATAGCTGTAAAAGAAAAAGTGATAATCATTGCAGCAAAGAAAATTATTGTTAAAAGTCCTACAAACTCTCTATATTATTTCATCCTCCTGTATATACACTGATTGCATTCCTAATCACTATGGTGTTATAATATCTTTAACAAAGATTATCAGGCATGTATGCACCAAATCCCCTTACTATGGCAGTAGTAAGGGGATTTTTGGTGTGACTAGTCGCCTATTCGTCATTACGCTTGCGTAGCCAATGCGCAAATAGCGCAACGAGACAACCACTTGCTGCTGTGGTCATGATGTTTACAAAGATTTCAGACATCGCGTATGCACCTCCTCTCTACGTCAAATTGACGCCTGAGAGATAGGCGACTACATTATTATATCATCTGTAAACACGCAAACATATGCACTCCGATAAGTTGAATTATGTACTTAAAATGATAGGAATTATCACGCCAATATTTTATACAGAAGATAATAAAATAATTTGGTTCGTGCTTAATCTAATTACACCTCAGGTAACATTTCAAACACAGTATCCAACGTTTTTTTATTGTATGCTATTAAACCTACATGTCTTGAATAATTTCCCAATTTAGAAATTTGAAGATTCATGCTTTCAACTCTAGTTGTTAAAGATTTAGGTATTATTGTAATACCTTGCCCCGTTTTCACACTCGCAAATATGGACTCTAAATTATCTTTGTATTCAATTTCCAATTTCATTTCAGAAAAATTTTTTCTTATAAAGGTCAAAGTGTCACAAGGGGGAGTCAAAACAAAAATTTTATAGTTTTTAAGTGTGTCTACAGCTATACTTTCGTTATTAATTAATCCGAAATTTCTTGAATAAACAATCATGTAATCTTCAGAATACACATATTTATAAAACAATTTTTGACTCTCATTAGATGTAATATCTCCAATTATCACATCTATATCTCCACTATATAGATGTTCTAGCAATATCTGTGTGTTATTTTCAATTTTAATTTCTATATTATTATTCAACATTTTTTTCTGACTATTTTCTAACTTATATAAAGAGAAACTAGGAAGTAAACCTAGTCTTATGTTCGAATTAATTGATTCAAAAATTTGTAACTTTAAATTTTTCAAATTTTGCCTTACTATAAGTAACTTTTCTAATACTATCTCCCCGTTTTCAGTTAGAAATATACCTCGAGAAGTTCTATAGAACAAGTCACTTTCAAAATATTCTTCAATACTTTTGATTCTTTTACTAAGTGCTGGAGTACTGATATTAAGTATTTTAGATGCTTGATTAAGACTTTGATATTCAGCAACTTTGATAAAATCCTCTATATATTCAATATTCATATATTACGCTCCCTGTTAACTTTTCTTTAATACCACCCTTAATATATTCATTATTCCATTAATTACAATATTATACTACGCTAAATGACATCAAATATTTGTAAGAAAGGGTTAAATCATGAAGAAAATTTGGATTTTAACGTTAGGCATGTTTGCTTTAGGTATGGATACTTATATTGTGGCAGGACTATTACCTGATATGGGAAAAAGCTTTAATAAAAGCAGTGCTGAAATAGGACAAGGCGTTACTGTTTTTACATTGTTTTTTGCTTTATCTGCACCCATATTTTCAACACTATTGGCTAAGTATTCTGTTAAAAACATACTTTTAATCGCACTACTGACCTTTGTGGCAGCTAATTTAATTACGATGTTATCTTATAACTATTCAACATATATCTTATCTAGATGTGTAGCTGGATTAGGGGCAGGACTATTCTCACCTATGGCAGTTAGTTCGGGGGGGTATTTAGTAAGCCAAAAAAATAAAGGCAAAGCATTAGCTTTTATAGTTGGCGGTATGAGTGTAGGAACTGTAGTTGGCGTCCCTTTAGGGTTACAATTAGCTGATTTAATTAATTGGAGGTTTGCCATAGGGTTAATTGTAATTGTAAGTATAGTTGCGTTTATTAGTATATCTATTTTACTTCCTAATTTTAATATGCCTGCAGCACCTAACTTGAAAGATAGATTTTCACTTTTTATAGATATACATGTATTAAGGGTGGTATCTGTAACTGTATGTGCTGCAATTGCCAGCTTAGGATTATATACCTACCTCTCTCAGATAATAAGCGCAGCTGTTTCACCACACTATATTTCACTTTTTTTAACGACTTGGGGAATAGGGGGATTATTAGGAAGTTTTGGTGTAGGTTTAGTCATGGATAAATTTAAAAACACTCAAATTTTAATGCTTATTATTTTAGTTGCTTTAAGTATAAGTATAGCGTTAATTCCTACTTTAATTAAAATACCTATTTTAGGACTTTTGCCTTTCTTACTATGGGGAGCTATGGGATGGGCGACACAAGCACCTCAACAGCATATATTATTAAAAAAGCATGCTGAACATGGAAGTGCATCTGTAGCTTTAAATAGTTCATTAAATTATTTAGGCAGTGCTATTGGTGCTGCATTAGGTGGTTTATTACTTGCGCAAGGAGGATCATTGAAGACTTTAATTTATGGTGCATTTACTGTGATTATTTTAGGAATTATTATTCAATTAATAAACATCAATATTGATAGAAAAAATGGAGAAACTTAAATCAGTTATATTAACTGCTCTACTGTATTGAATAGTAGGGCGCTTTTCTTTGAAAAGGTATCTATACGATACCTCTAACATTTCATTATCATTTACTGTATATACTACTCTACTTTTTGACTATTTTATCTATTGTAATATCAAGTGAAATGGACAATTAAATTTTTTAATTTACTCATATCATTTAATGCGCCCTTTTATGGATGAAACTTGATGATAGATTAATTCTTTTATCCATCTCTTTTTATAAGTGATGGTTTTTAGCATTCTATAGTTTCTCATATGGAAACTTTGTTTCTATATGTTGATATATAAGAAATATACCTTATTTAAATTTTTTAGTAACATTAAATATAAGAGGTGTTATGTATGATTCAAATATCTAAAACAATCAAACAAGAACGTTTAAGGCGTGGAATGACTCAAGAAGCACTAGCTGAATATCTCAATACAACAAAAACAACTATTTCTAAGTGGGAAAACGCCACACTGTATCCTGATATTACAATGTTACCAAAACTAGCAAAAGTGTTTAATATTTCAGTGGATGACCTGCTCAACTATAGTATTACTATGACAGATGAAGAAATTAAGGAAGTATCTATATCATTATCTAAGATAATCAATAAAACTAGTTATGAAGAATATGTATCAACTGTACGTGATTACTATATTAGTCATTGTAATGAATTTAAGTTTCTCAACTCATTGTTAGGGATTTTAGCAAATAATATTTTATATTGTGAGAACGAGACACAAGTTAAAGAAACAACAAAATTGGCACATGAAATAATTAAAACGACAGAGGACAACTCGGAATCTATATATTTGAAAAGACATGCACAAGGATACCAAATATTAATGTATATGTTTGAAGGTGACTATTCATCAGTTATAGATAATACACCTGATTTTGATTTAAAAATTGGTGAAAATGCTACTTTAACTTTAGCTTATTTACAAAAAGGTAATATTTCAAAAGCAAAAAATGTAATTCAGACAGATATGTACCAATCTCTCATGATTTATATGCATGACTTTGCTTTAATGCTTACTTATGACTTATATTCTATTCCAATAGAATATTTAGAATCTAAGCTTCATTATATAAATAAAGCTTTTAATGTGGATTATTTGTACCCATACTTAAGTATGAATTGCTATTATAAATTTGCATTATATTACGTTAAAAATGATGATAATAAAGCCATTCAATATTTGAAGCAGTATTGCCAATGCTTTGATTATTTGACCCAAGATTTTGTGTATCAAAAAGATGAATTTTTTAATGAAATCGATGAGTGGCTAAATACTTTACCATTAGAGAATCGCTTACCAGCAAATTATGAAAACACTTTGAATACAGCAAGTTCTAGGATTTTAGAAAATGAGGATTTTATGACTTTGGATAACTTTAAATCTATAGAAGAAGATGTACACAGAATATATAACAAAGGAATGAAAAATAATTGATACATAGAAAAAAGCTAATAGCATTACTATTATTAAGTTTCACTTTGCTTTCAGCTTGTGATTATTCAAAGTCAGAAAATAGAAATGGCTTTTTCTATAATACTTTTGCAGTATCCATGGATCATCTTTTACACTGGTTAGGCTCTATATTTGATAACAATTATGGATTAGCAATCATTGCAATCGTGTTAATCGTTAGAATTATCATGCTACCCTTCATGTTAGCTCAATCTAAAAATGGACATTTGATGCGTAAGAAAATGGAAATCGTGAAACCTGAATTAACTAAGATACAAGAGAAAATAAAGGAAGCGAATACGCAAGAAGAAAAAATGGTAGCGAATCAAGAAATGATGAACAAATATAAAGAATACAATATGAATCCTATGAAGACAATGTTAGGATGCTTGCCATTACTTATACAAATGCCTATTTTATTTGGACTGTACGTTTCATTAAAATGGCCTTCGAGTGGTGGTTTAACTGAACATACTGATTTTCTTTGGTTTAATTTAACACAGCCTGATATTTGGATTACTATAATTGCTGGTATTTTGTACATTATACAACCCTTAATAAATATGGAAAATATGCCTAAAGAACAACGTTCAATGGGTTATATCATGGCAATTATTTCTCCTATATTCATCATATATATTTCAATCACCTCAGCTTCGGCTTTAGGGCTATATTGGACGATTAATGCTGCATTTTTGATTATTCAAATGTTCTTTTCAAATAAGTATTATTCGAATTTAGCTACAAAAGAGGCTAATCAATTGAAAAGAAAAATTGAAAATAATTAGCATGTTAACTAAATATAGTTAGCTTTCAAGCGATACTTATTGAACTAACAAAACTATACTATGTTATATTGCATTAAGGAAAAAAATTCAATATTTTTGAAAGGAGTTATAAAGTTGCCTGTCTTAGTATTATTCGTTGAAACAATTTTAGTAACAATATTTATGATTGGTAGCATGGTGGGATTTTTTAATAACTCCATTTCCCCATGGATATTAGTTATTTTTTGGGTGGCGAGCATTATTGTTTTATTGGGAACTATTATGATAAGACGTTACTCTAAACGAAAATATAAAAGAGAACTTACGTTATATGAAAAAAGTCCTAACTTAAGAAAGAATGAATATTTTTATCAAGCCCCATTGTACATATTCGATGGTATACATATCAAAGTTCATGGTATGAGCGATACGATATGGACTCCATATTTTAATAATAATCTTCAAAAATGGCTAAGTGTATTTGATATTTTCCCTGTTTATGGTGTTAAACTTACATCACTAGATCATAATATTATGTTAAAAAGAATTAAATTATGGTCTTTAAGGCCACATTATAGTGTCTTTGTTGATGGAAAAGAAGTGGGGATGTTACAGATGATAAAATTGTTAAAAGGAGGAATAAAACAACAAACTCCTTATGTTTTTTCAGACAGTAACGACACATATAATTTTAATAATCCTTATTTTTCAACTAAAACAATGATAACAGGAAAAGAAAACAATGAAATATTAGCAGCGCAACGTTCATTTTTTGATTTAGGTAAAAATATAGTAACTCGACGGAGAGGAGAAAGTCACAATATAGCAATTGGTTCAACTGAATCAGTTATACCTTACCCTAACGAACTTTGGATTGCTCTATACATTCAAGTCATGATAAATAAACAAAAGGATTAATAGTGAAACATTTATTTTATTAAAAGAGTGTATATTTGCACATCGATAGTGTATCGCATTTAAAGCATTTTGCATTCCTACTCACTATGATGTTATAATATAAATAACGAATAGAAAGTCCGTAGATATACACCGAGCCCCAACCTATTGCCGTAGGTTGGGGCTCTTTATGTGATATGGATAGTCGCCTATTTATTGCGTTGGTTTAACCGATAGGTAAACCAAGCTACAATACATCCGGTTATCACAGGTGCAATTACCGTTACGAATAAAAAGTCCACAGACACTCACCTCCTTCCGTCGAAAACATCGCCGGAAGTTAAGGCGACTTCATTATTATATCATTGGTAAATATGTAAGCACATCTACTTCCCACAAGTTGAATGATGTTAGTAAAATAGGGGATAAATGAAGCAATAACAGAAATATATATACAAGAGCAAGAAAAAACATGATAAAAATACATAAATCAAGTGTTAAAGAATATAAGGGTGCATATAAGTGTTATTAAAGTAAGTCAAATACCACTTAAGAGCCCTAGCCACTAAAGCAGACTTATAGCCCAAAAGAAAACCACCCGTGAAACAGGTGGTTTTCTTTTTATAAAAATTAAAATATGTCGCACTTATTGTGCACAGTCATATGGGTTGAAGTCTAATGGCATTGGTGTAGCAAAACCTAACATGACAAAGTCTTCATCACCGGTGTTAGTCATGCCGTGCGCATCTCCTGGGAATGAAACGAATATATCTCCGGCATTAATGGGTTTTTGTTCATTATCATTTGTGAAAAATGTGCCTTCGCCTTGTAGTACAATCCAAACATCATCTGCATCTTTATGTGTGTGACAAGGTAATGATTGTCCTGGTTTAAGACACCAAACCGCACCAGCTGAATGTCGCGTTTCATAAAATATGGTTTTTTTCGCTGCATCGTCAGAAAAATGTTGTAACTCATTTATTTTAAAAAAGCGATTGGATGTTTGTGACATATTTCTCACTCCTGTCAGTTTACAATATAGTTTGGTTGTTCACCGCTCAGTTGCTTAACTACGTTAGATGCTGCAATATCAGCCATCATGTCTCTTGCTTCAAATGTTGCATTGCCAATATGTGGTGTGATAACTACGTTTTTCATTGATTTCAGTGCTTCAGTAATTTTCGGTTCAAACTCAAACACATCAAGTGCTGCACCTTCAATAATACCTTCTTCTAGGGCTTTTACTAATTCTTCTTCATAAACAATTGGACCTCTTGATGCGTTGATTAAATATGAAGTTGGTTTCATTTTTTTGATCGCATTATAGTCAATCATGTGCTTTAACTTTTCATTATATGCACAGTTTAAAGTTACAAAGTCTGAACGTTTTAAAAGTTCGTCTTGTGAAACATATTCTGCATTTAATTCAGCTTCTTTATCTTCATAACGTTTAGGACCTGAATAAAGCACATTCATATCAAAACCTTTAGCACGTCTTGCAACGGCAGTACCAATTTCACCTAATCCAATAATACCAATTGTTTTACCAGATACTTCACGTCCTCTAAAGAATAACGGTGACCAACCGTTAAATCCTTCATTACGGCAAAGTTGATCTCCTTCAGGAATACGTCTTGCAACAGCAAGTAAAATACCCATTGTTAACTCTGCAGTTGAATTGGTTGAAGCAATGGGTGTGTTTGTCACATTGATATCGTGTTCACGCGCAGCTTCTATGTCAATATTATTAAAACCAGCACCATAGTTAGCTATGATTTTTAATTTTGGTGCAGTTTCAATAACTTTTCGGCTCACGTTAGTAGATAATAAAGTGATTAATGCATCTACATCTTTAATTTTTTCTATTAATAATGCTTCGGAAATTAGCGTTTCACCAGTGTACATATCTACGTCAAAATGTTGTTCAAGTTGTTTAAGCCCAGCTTCTGGGATAGCACCTGCGATAAAAATCTTCTTCATAAAAATCGTCTCCTCCTATTATGTGAAAATATTCACAATACTTAATTTAAGTTTAACATTATTTAGTGTTTTGGGTATGTAAAAAGTGCCAAAGTGTATTGTGTGTTTTGTGTGATATGGACAAACTGCATTTGTACGTAGAAAAGTGTCGAAAGTTGATTGAATTTCAAGTGAAAATATAATAATTCATTTTTATATAAGTGTTGAGTGCAAGTATTAGTATATTTATGGAAAACCCTTACATTTTAGTGTAATATTATACTAAGAGGTGATTGGTATGGTGAATATAAAAAAAGACCGTATGAAAATATATGTGTTGGATAATGGGCGAATGAAAATGGATAAAAATTTAATGATTGCAAATTCAAACCAAGCGACATTAGATAGTCCAAATAAAGAAAATGAACTACATGAATTTCCTGTTTATACCGTTTTTATAGATCATCCTGATGCTAAGATATTATTTGATACTGCTTGTAATCCGAATTCAATGGGCGAGGAAGGACGATGGATTAATGCAACACAAAAAGCGTTCCCTTATTTTTCTGATGAATCATGTCACTTACCAAATAGATTAGAGCAATTAGGTGTCGATCCTAAAGATGTGGATATAGTTGTAGCTTCCCATTTACATCTTGATCATGCTGGTTGTTTAGAGTATTTTACTAATGCGACTGTAATTGTTCACGATGATGAATTCAGTGGTGCAATGAAGTGCTATGCGCGTAATCAACAAGAAGGTGCGTACATTTGGAGTGATATCGATGCTTGGATTAAAAGTGATTTGAGTTGGCAAACTATAGCGCGAGATCAAGCACATCTAAACCTTGTAGATGGTGTGAAAGTACTTAACTTTGGTAGTGGACATGCCTGGGGAATGATTGGTTTGGAAATTGAAACTGAAGAGTTAGGAACACTCATCTTAGCCTCTGATGCTATTTACACACAAGAAAGTATGGAACCTAAATTACAACCACCTGGTATTCTTTATGATTCAGTTGGTTGGGCAAATTCAGTGGAATATATTAAGCGCCTTGCTCAAGAAAAGAATGCAGAGATTTGGTTTGGCCATGATGGTAACCAATTTGAATCTTTTAGAAAGTCTACGGATGGTTATTATGAGTAAAGGATGTGTGAAGCAATGAAAACAAAAGCTGCAGTATTATATGAAATGGGTGTTGAAGGGCCATATGAAAAAATGAAGCCTTTAAAAATAGAAACTTTAAACCTTGATGCCCCTAAACAAAATGAAGTGCTAATTAAAATTCATGCCGCGGGTTTATGTCACTCTGATTTGTCAGTAATTAATGGGAGTCGTCCAAGACCAATGCCTATGGCGCTTGGCCATGAAGCTGCAGGTGAAATTATAGAACTAGGTGAAGGTGTTAGTGATTTTGAAGTTGGAGATCACGTTGTCTGTACTTTTATCCCTAGTTGTGGCAAATGTATACCATGTCGTGAAGGAAGACCAGCATTATGTGAAAATGGTGCAGCTTCCAATGAGAAAGGTGAGATGATAGAAGGTGGGTTCCGCCTATCTAAAGAAAAAGATGTCATACATCATCATTTAGGTGTTTCTGGATTTTCAGAATATGCTGTTGTCTCAGAAAATTCAATAGTTAAAATAGATCCAGAAATTCCTTATGAAAGAGCAGCAGTGTTTGGTTGTGCTGTCATTACAGGCATAGGTGCTGTTATAAATACAGCTCAGATTAGACCGGGGAGTAACGTAGCGGTAGTGGGTCTTGGTGGCATTGGACTCAATGCTATAATAGGTGCGAGACTGGCTGGTGCTAATGAGATTATTGCTTTAGATATTAACGAAGATAAATTTGAAATTGCTAAAACTTTAGGTGCAACAGCAGTGTTTAACTCAAGTGATGAAAATGTGATTGATGATGTTAAAACATATGTAACAGGTGGCGCTGAATACGTGTTTGAAACAGCAGGTGTAGTACCTGCAATGCAAGTAGCATACGCGATAACAAAACGGGGTGGTTCAACAGTGACCACAGGTTTACCTGATCCAAAAGCAGAATTTTCATTTCCACAAGTAACGTTAGCTGCTGAAGAGAGGACGATTAAAGGTTCATATGTTGGAAGTTGTGTTCCTGATCGTGATATACCAAGATTCGTGAGTTTATATCGTCAAAACAGACTCAATGTTGATCCATTAATCAGTGATATTATCTCATTAGATCAGATAAATAAAGGGTTTGATCAATTAGCAAATGGCGATGCCGGTAGAATTATTATCAAAATGTCTTAATTAATAATTCAAAATATATAAAACAAAGGTTAAGTTGCGCGTAAAATCAACAAACAACTTAACCTTTTTATAATAGAAAAACGTTGTGAGTTCATATTACATGATACCAATCATTTTCATCCAAATTGATCCTATGCCAATCCAAACGATAAAGTAAACAATACCGAGAATAAAATTCATTGTCCACCAACGTTTTTGGCTTATATAATCAGCAGAAAATAGTATCGGTGCAGGACCGCTACTATAATGTGTTGTTGAAGCTAATAGGTTACCGAAGAAACCTAATATTAAAGCGCTGAATAATGGCGGTGCACCAGCGGCGACAGCGACTCCTAATAGTGCAGCATACATCGCACTAACATGTGCCGTTGCGCTTGCAAAAAGATAGTGTGAATAAAAATAGAAAACAATTAATAATATGAGCACGATTGGCCAACTAAAATTACCTAAGCTGGATGCAATTAACTTACTTAACCAAGGGATAAAGCCCAGTTTATTAAGTTGATCAGCCATTAATACAAGCACTGAAAACCAAATTAATGTGTTCCAGGCGCCAGTTTCATTTAAAATATCTTTCCAATTTAAAACGCCTGTAATGAGTAAGAGTGAAAGTGCAATAAATGCTGTTAATGTAGCATCTATTTGAATGACACTTCCAGTAATCCATAAAGCGAGTGCTATGATAAAAATAGCAATCATAAATTTTTCTGGAATGGATATTTTACCCATTTTCATTAATTCTTTATGTGCCCAGTTTTTAGCATTTGGCGTTTTTTTAATACTGGGTGGATATATTTTATAAATAATGAACGGTACTATGATCAAAGAAATCAAGCCTGGCACAAGTGCAGCTAAGAACCAGTTCATCCATGTTATATGTACATTCGCAGTGCTTTCTGCAAGGTTTTGTGCGAGCGGATTACCAGCCATCGCAGTTAAAAACATTGCAGCAGTAATTAAATTACCTTGAAATTCAGTGAAAATTAGAAAAGCACCCATTTTTCTTTCTGTACCTTTTTTTGGGTCTGAGCCAAATGATTCAGATAAAGATTTAATAATTGGGAACATAATACCACCTGCACGTGCAGTATTACTAGGTGTTGCCGGTGCTAATATAAGATCTACGCCTACGAGTGAGTACGCGAGTCCCAAAGTCTTTTTACCAAAAAGATTAACGAATTGTAATGCGATACGTCGTCCTAAGCCTGTCTTCACAAAGCCTCTTGAAATAAAAAAAGCTATGACAATGAGCCAAATACTATTATTGCCAAAACCTTGTACGGCATTTTTTATATCAGAGACGCCTGTAATTACCATGACAGTAAAACCTAGTATAGATACAGCTCCAATAGGCATTGGTTGTGTGATACAAGCAATAATCGTTGCCACAAAAATAGCAAACATATACCAAGCTTGTATACTAAGTGAATCTGGTTTGAAAGGGGTGAGCAGCCAAATAAGTATACCGATCACTAAAGGTAAAATGAATTTACGGTACTTTATTGAGTTTTGCATACTACAATTTCCTTCTTTCCATACAGGTTACTTACTACAGTTATCAATTTATACTTATAAAAAAGAGATGTAAAGAAAAAAAGGTTATAGACAATTAAATGCTGAATGATTCATTTTGTGAATCAAATTATTCGAAGTTTTGAGGTATATTAGAAAAACTAGAAATCAGTTTACGTACTTATACGAAAATTGATCATGGGAACAGGGCTAATATGGGGTTTTACACACTCGGGAAGTCTTCGGTTTGTCTGCGCGTACTGTGCGCTCATGCTCATATATATTATAAAAAGACGACTTCTTTACAAATTTTAAATAAAGCAATCGTCTTTGTAATTGTTAAAAATTATTGTGCTGTATAGCCGCCGTCAATTACGATTGCTTGTCCAGTGACACTTTGAGCTTTATCGCTAGCAATGAATACAGCATAATCAGCAACTTCTTGAATATTTACAAGTTGTTTTTGTGGAATTAATGGGAATAGTACGTCTTCTAATACTTGTTCAACACTCACATTTCTTGTTTTGGCAAGGTCATTCATTTGGCCTCGAACGAGTGGTGTATCAATGTATCCAGGACAGATCGCATTGACTGTCACACCATCTTCGGCTGCCTCTAAAGCTGTAACTTTTGTTAGACCGATGATGCCGTGTTTGGCACTGTTATAAGCAGATTTGCCAGAAAATCCTACAAGTCCGTTGATAGAAGACATGTTTAAAATTCGTCCGTATTGTTGTTGCTTCATTAGCGGAAGTACATGCTTTGTCATAATAAAAGTACCAACTAGCATAATATCTATCATTTGTTTGAATTTATCAGTTGGAAAATCTTCAATATTTGCCACGTTTTGAAGTCCTGCGTTGTTAATTAAAATATCAATTTGTCCATACTGTTTTACGGTTTTATCCACTAATGCTTCTACATCTTTTTCATTAGAAACATCCGCAGTAACACCAATACAATCAAAGCCGTTTGATTTAAATGATTCAACTGTACGATTTAATGCATCTTGATTAATATCGGTAAATACAACTTTTGCACCTTCATTTAAAAACACCTGAGCAATTTCCAACCCAATGCCACTCGCTGCACCTGAAATAATTGCGATTTTGTCTTTTAACATATGTTTGCCTCCCTTTTTATATCATATTTAGCTTACATTTGTTCAATGGATTAGTAAAATAAAGGATTTAATTGTGCTATATATGCTCTTTTTGTGGGAGTTCGATTATAGAAAGACAAACAATTCAATAATAATTATATTTTAACAGAAAATAATAGTATAATTCATTTTAGGAAGAAGGTATAATTTAGTGTAGTTAAAATGAATAGGAGGCTAAAGTTATTGAGTAGGAAAGAATATTTTCATCACGTTGATCATCGGAAAAAGCAACAAAACTCTAAATTAACACTGTGGATAACATTTATTATTACACTGATATTTACCATAGTAGAGTTTGTCGGTGCCATACTTTCAAATTCTTTAGCATTGTTATCTGATTCGTTTCATATGTTAAGTGATGTTATCGCATTAAGTTTGTCTATGGTTGCGATATATTTTGCAACGAAAAAGCCTACGTCACGTTTTACATTTGGTTATCTGAGATTAGAAATCTTAGCTGCTTTTTTAAATGGTTTAGCATTAATGATTATTTCATTATGGATACTGTATGAAGCAGTTAAGCGTATGATTTATCAACAACCAATTGAAAGTGGTGTTATGGTTATCATAGCCACGATTGGTTTATTCGTTAATATCGTTTTGACAATCGTGCTTGTACGTTCTTTAAAACAGGAAGACAATATCAATGTTCAAAGCGCATTATGGCACTTCATGGGGGATTTATTAAACTCAATCGGTGTTATTGTTGCTGTCGTGTTAATCCACATAACAGGATGGCAGATGATAGATCCAATCATCAGTATCATCATTTCCTTAATCATATTACGTGGTGGATGGAAAATTGCTAAAAATGCTTGGTTTGTATTGATGGAAGCTGTGCCTGAAAAGTTCGATATTGATAAATTAATTGCTGATATGAAAAGTATAAAAGGGATTGATGATGTTCATGAATTTCATTTGTGGAGTATAACCACGGAACACTTTTCTTTAAGTGCCCATGTTGTACTAAGTGCTCCATCTGAGGATGAATCATTTAATGTCATAAATAATGTTTCTAAATTATTGGAAAATAAATACAATATCAAGCACACAACGTTACAAATTGAAAACCTTAGCATCAATAGTCATTCTAAGACATATTATGAAAATTTGAAATCATAACTATTCAGTGTTTGTAGAAATTTAATTTGTTGAATGTATGATTATATAGACAGAGAGAAATATAAAATTTAAATAAGCTTTCATTATCACGATAGAGAAAAACACCATCTTTTTTATAAAATATGATTAATTTGAAAGAGCTACATCTTCTTAGTTTTAATTTATTGGAATACACTATATAATTTTAAGCAATAACTTAGAAAGGTGTATATGATGGGTCAATATCAAATTACAAAACCATTAAACAATAATGTTATTATTTGTATGCATCAAGAGCGTGAAGTGGTACTTATTGGCAAAGGAATCGGGTTCAATAAGAGACCAGGGATGGTTGTAGATGATGAGACAATGATAGAAAAAGTTTATGCGCTAGAACAGAAAAAGCAACAAGAACATTATAAAGCACTTATTGAACATGCCGATGATTCTGTCATTCAAGCGATTATTGAAGCGATTAATATGATTACTAATACAGATTTAGAAATTGATGATAATCGCTTAATTGTAGCGTTAACGGATCACATTATATTTGCATATAAACGACTCATGCAAAACCAATATATTAATAACCCTTTTGCAATCGAAACGAGACATCTATACCCTGAAGCTTATAAAATAGCTGCTTCAGTTATCTATAAACTCAATTCAGTATTGTCACTTCAATTTCCAGAAGATGAGGTTGGGTTTATAGCATTACATATTGCGTCTAATATGGAAAAGCTAACAATGAGCGAAATGAATAAAATTAATGATTTAATCAGTAAATGTATTCAAATTGTGGAGCATGATTTACACCAATCTATTGATACGACGTCTGTACAATATCAAAGATTTATTAGACATATTCAATTTTTAATTAGAAGACTGAGTATAGGGGAAACGATCAAGTCGCAAACTGAATTTGAAAAGATGTTGAAAGCGCATTATCCGCTGTGCTATAATGTTGCTGTCAAAATAATGAAAATGATGCAAAAACAGTTAGGTGTCACGGTATACGAAGCAGAAGTTATTTATTTAACGTTACATATCAACCACTTAACACAACAATAAATAAGCACGTGTAACTGATTCGATCAGGCATGAGTACTTAGACAGAGCAAAAGCTCAGTTTATTTACTCATGCCTTTTTTTGTGCCTTTGATCTTGTTTTGACGAAAAATAAAGGGACTTATAATATATTATGTTTTGTACATGAACGTTACATAGTTTCTTGAAAATGGAGGATATATTATGTGGAAGAAATTTTTTGGTCAGCTTCAACGTATAGGTAAGGCTTTGATGTTACCTGTGGCCATTCTACCAGCAGCCGGTTTGTTATTAGCTTTTGGGACAGTTTTACAAGGAGACGTTTTACAATCTTATCTCCCATTTATTAAAGCAGATGGATTTCAACATGTTGCTCAAATGATGGAAGGCGCAGGGGTTGTCATTTTCGATAATTTACCTATGATTTTTGCATTAGGCGTGGCTATCGGTTTAGCTGGCGGAGATGGTGTTGCTGCGATTGCTGCATTTGTAGGGTTTATGATTATGAATAAAACCATGGGTGCATTTTTAGGTATTACATCAGATAATGTCAGTGATGCTGCTAGTGGTTATGCAAATGTACTAGGCATACCTACCTTACAGACAGGTGTGTTTGGAGGGATTATCATTGGGGCGTTGGCTGCATGGTGTTATAACAAATTCTATAATATTTCATTGCCAAGTTATTTAGGGTTTTTCGCTGGTAAACGCTTTGTACCGATTATGATGGCAACGTGTTCTTTCATTCTTGCATTTCCGATGGCGTGGATTTGGCCAACCATTCAATATGGTTTAAATGCATTCAGTGAAGGTCTCTTAGAATCTAATACAGGTATAGCCGTATTCTTATTTGGTTTTATTAAACGTTTGTTAATACCATTTGGTTTACATCATATTTTTCATGCACCGTTCTGGTTTGAATTTGGAAGTTTTAAAAATGCGGCTGGACAAATTATTCATGGAGACCAGCGAATTTTTATTGCTCAAATCACTGAAAACGTACCACTGACAGCTGGTAAATTTATGGGTGGGGAATTTCCGGTAATGATGTTTGGACTACCTGCTGCTGCTCTAGCAATTTATCATTCGGCAAAGAAAGAAAATCGTAAAGTGGTTGGTGGTTTGATGTTATCAGGTGCCTTAACATCATTTCTTACAGGTATAACAGAACCGTTAGAATTTTCGTTCTTATTTGTAGCACCGCTCTTGTTCTTTATTCATGCAGTGCTAGACGGCTTTGGCTTCTTAATTATGTACTTATTGAATGTACATTTAGGCTATACTTTCTCAGGTGGATTTATTGATTTCTTACTGTTGAATATCTTACCTAATAAGACAGCTTGGTGGCTTGTTATTCCAGTAGGCATAGTCTATGCAATACTTTATTACTTTATATTTAGATTTATTATCAAAAAATTAAATTATAAAACGCCTGGTAGAGAAGATAAAGAAATGCAAAATAATTCTGTATCAGTAAGTGAGTTACCATTTAAAGTTTTAGATGCAATGGGTGGAAAAGAAAATATTAAACATCTTGACGCATGTATTACACGTTTAAGAGTAGAAGTTAATGAAAAATCTCAAGTAGATGTTGAAAGTTTGAAACAACTAGGTGCTTCAGGCGTACTAGAAGTAGGCAATAATATGCAGGCGATTTTTGGGCCGAAATCAGATCAAATTAAGCATGATATGGCACAAATTATCGCTGGTAATATCACAAAACCAGAAGAGACAACGATTGAAAGTGAAGCGATGAATGAATCAGTTACAGTTGAAGGTGAAACGATTTATGCACCACTTAAAGGTCGTACAATACCGTTGGATGAAGTACCAGACCAAGTATTTAGTGATAAATTAATGGGTGATGGTCTTGCGATTTATCCAGATAATGGAGAGGTTGTGGCACCGTTTGATGGCACAGTAGAGTTAGTCTTCCCTACCAAACATGCGATAGGTTTAAAATCTGAATCAGGTGTAGAAGTGTTAATACACTTTGGTTTAGAAACTGTTGGATTGCAAGGAGAAGGTTTTACAGTACATGTAGATTCTGGAGACACGATTGTAAAAGGTCAATCACTTATGACTGTAGATTTAGACTATATTAAAACACATGCAAAAAGTGACATTACGCCGATTATCGTAACTAATTCTGGAGAACACGAGATTAAAACAACACATGACGGTGCAGTCGACACAGGAGAAGTGTTAATTAAATTATAATATATATAAAACCTCTTAATTCACAATATCGTGTAATTAAGAGGTTTTTTGTAGAAAAACAGTATTAATCTTATCATTCAATCAATTAATCTCCGATAATCATATTATCTATTAAACGTGCTTTGCTGAATTTTACAGCTAGTGAAATGAAAATTTTCCCTTTAATGTGTGTGATTGCTTCTAATTCTGGATAACTATATATAGCTACCGTTTCTATGTTACCGGATGTATGCTGTTCAATATATGTTTTAGCTGTGTCTATTAATTTGGCACTATCACGCTCTCCTTGAAGATATTGTTCGTTTGCTAACTGTAAGCTTTTATATAGTGCAGGCGCTTCTTGTCGTTCTGTATGCGTCAAATAAACGTTGCGTGAACTTTTAGCGAGACCATCAGATTCACGTACTGTATTAACACCAATGATGTCTATTGGATGATTAAAATCCATGACCATTTTTTCGACGATAGCTAGTTGCTGTGCATCTTTTTTGCCGAAATACGCACGTTGTGGGCGAATAATGTTAAATAACTTGTTAACAACTGTGATGACACCATTGAAATGGCCAGGACGTTGTGCACCTTCTAAAACAGTGGCGAGCCTACCAGCATTTAACTTTATCGTAGGTTCTTCAGGGTACATCTCTTCTGCTTCAGGATAAAAGATATAGTCTACACCAACCGATGCTGCTTTAATTTTATCTTGGTCTATATTCCTAGGATATGCATCAAAATCTTCATTTGGTCCAAACTGTAGTGGATTTACAAAAATGCTGATGATTGTAACATCATTTTCCATTACGGATTGTGACATCATTTCCAAATGGCCTTCGTGTAAAGCACCCATGGTTGGAACAAAGCCGATGGACTGATTATTTTCTATTAAATTTGCACTTAGTTTACTCATTTCTTGAATAGATGTAATTAATGTTGTCATTCTGATACCTCATCCATAATTTGTTTTTTATACGTATGTGATTCATCAGGAAATATTTCGTTTTTGACTTCTTTATGATACTGCATTAAAGCTGCTATGCCGCTGGAAAAGTCTCCATATTGCTTGACGAATTTAGCTTGGTGTGGCACTTCATAGTTCAGCACATCATGATAAACCAATACTTGTCCATCAGTATCCTTACCTGCTCCTATACCAATCACTGGGATGTCTAAATTTTTGGTGATTTGTGCAGCTAAATCACTCGGAACAGCTTCTAAAACGAGCATAATGGCGCCAGCTTGTTGTACAGCGTAAGCATCATTTATGAGTTGCTGTGCTGTTTCTTTTGTATTGGCTTGCATCTTGTACCCAGTAATACCAACGCTTTGTGGTGTAAGTCCTAAATGTGAAACGACTGGTAGACCAATGTGATTACAATTTTTTATAAAATCAATTAAATGTGCACCTTCAACTTTGATTGCATTTGCATTAGTTTGTTTGTATAAATCTATAGCATTTTCTAAATCAGAGTGTTCGCTGATGCCAACAGCGCCAAAAGGAACATCAACAACCATAAATGTATTAGGGGCACCACGTCGCACAGCTTTCGCGTGATGGATCATATCTGACATTGTTACTTGAACTGTACTTTCATAACCTAAGACAGTCATACCTAAAGAATCACCAACTAAAAGGGTATCGATTTGTGCAGATTCTGCTTGTTTTGCACTAGGATAGTCATAAGCTGTAACCATTGAAATTTTATTTGCGTGCTGTTTCATATCAATTAAATGTTTTAATGTTAACAATTAAACTCAACTCCGTTGTCTCAATATTTTTATATTTAATCATATATTAACGAATGTATTCAAAAAATAAAATTAATTTAATACATCTTTTTATACTTGATAAATAAATTAAAATGTTTTCTACGAGGAAAATCGACTAAATTGCAAATAATATTAGGTGTGTAATACATATTAGTTTATAATAAATAGTAAATAATAAGTAAAATCACAATATAAATTATTAGTTTTAAAATTTATTAAAGCAAATGATATCAATAATAGATTTTAGGGATAAGAATGAGGGGAAATCATGATTTATACAATAACGAGCACATTACCACCAGTACATGGAGGCAGAACTAAAGCATTGCTAAGCCGAATAAAATTAATAGATAGTGAATTGGGAATCAAAAGTAAAATTTTAACAACGAATTATAATGCCAATTATCCATCTGTTTATGAAAAGTTTATAAATGAAGGAAAGGTGACAGAACATACAGAATTTGAAAATTTATATGATTGGCTGAGTGGTTTCAAACTTTTAGAAACGCCAAAGACTAAATTTAAAAAGCAACCAAAGTATCAAACGATGGACCGGGAACTCGAAGGGTTGGAAAGCAAAAGTTTTAAAGATGGAAATGTTATGAGATATTACAAAAATAATAATTATGTATTGTACAGAAAATATTATGACAATAGCAATATAGTTCAACTTGAAGATTTTATGTCATCTATTAGTAAAAAACGGTTAGAACGTTGGGAATATAATGAATTTGGTCAATTGCATAGAAAGATTTATTACACGCATAAACCTTTTTCAAAATTATGTGAAGTTTATTTTGATACATACGGAGCTATATACTGTAAAAAATTTTTTAATACAGAGCGAGAAAGTTTAGATTATATCCAACTTTATAAAGATGATAGACCTTACTTATCCTTTAATAGTGAAAAAGCATTATTTAAATATTATTTCGACCATCGGTTCAGTGAGGATGATGTGGTATTTAATGATGCTAGACTTTTAGATGAACCATTATTAAATCAAACCCATGCGACTAAAAATATTTTAGTTTTTCATAATAGTCATTTGAATGGACAACAAATGAAAGGTTCATATAAATTTGCACTCAATCATTCTGAAAAAGTAGAAAAATATTTAATATTAACTGAAAAGCAAAAAGAAGATATTTTTAGCCAAGTATCACTAGATGAAAGACAATTATCAGTAATACCACATTCGATTAAAACTTATAAATCACTTGCAAACGAAAATAAGTTAGATCGCTTTGTTTTTATAGGTAGATTAGGTTTTCAAAAACAAGTAGACCATTTAATTAAAGCGTATAAGCAATTTTTAGATTATGGCTATGATACGAAATTATCCATATTTGGTATGGATGAAGATGGACAGAAAAAAGTGTTGTTGGATTTAATTGAGCAGTTTGGCATTCAGGATCAAGTAGAAATCAACGCTTTTACGAATAATCCTTTGAGAGAATTTCAACAATCAAAAGCCTCACTTTTAACAAGTAAATTTGAAGGATTTGGTTTAACTGTCATGGAGAGTATCGAAGTTGGTTGTCCAGTAATTGCTTATGATGTGAGATATGGACCGTCAGAGATTATAAATCATGGTGTGAATGGTTATCTCGTTGAGCCAGATAATATTAAAGCGTTTGCTGACTGTATGGCTAAAATCATCGATGAGCCATTTAATAACGTACAGACTAGACCCGAACTTAGTCATGATAAAGCTGTAGAAAATTATAAAAAACTATTTCAAGACATCGGGTATACTAAATAATAAAATTTTTTCTGTCTCTCTTTATCATATATTAATCAGTATGTTTCTGCTGCATATTTTACAAAATAAAACATATACGAAAAAACAGTTGTCATTGCTTAATCAAAGCAGTGTCACTGTTTTTATTTTGTTATTATCCATTTGAAGGTTGGTCGTTGTGATTTAAAATATTAATAAATTGAATAAAATACTTGTCTCTTATATACAGCGTGTTATATTAATGTTAATTGCAATTGTTTTTTAAACTATTTTATTGTTCGTCAATATTTGTTTTGATTATACTTTTTAAAAAGGAGTAACAATGAATAAATTTAAATTATTGATTATCATGTTGTGTTTAGTCTTAGTTGGATGTTCTGCTCAAGAAAATGAAGCTGAGCATAAAGACAGTAAAAATCATGAAAAACAGCAAAGTAGCAATAGTGAAAATAAGCATCACAAAGAAGTGAAGCATGGTGTAACGTATATTGATGATATTTTAATTGTGAACAAAGATATTTCGTTACCAGAACATTTTAACCCTGGAGAAAATAAAAAAGCACGTCATGCATTACAGAAACTTTTAAATGATGGTAATAAACAAGGATTTCAATTATCAAACGCTAGTGGTTTCAGAAGTTATCAAAGTCAAGAACAGTTATTTGACCAATATGTTCAAAGAGATGGAGAAAAAGCAGCCAATAAATATAGTGCGAAACCAGGACATTCTGAACATCAAACTGGATTGACATACGACATTGTTTCTGAGAATACAGACACCAACTTTAAAACTTCTTTTGGTAAGACCGAGGAAGGTCAGTGGCTCAAAGACAATGCTTACAAGTACGGTTTTATCATCAGATATCCCAAGAATAAAACACATATTACGGGATACCAATATGAACCGTGGCATATCAGGTATGTTGGAAAAGATACAGCTAAAAAATTATATAAAAGTAATGAAACATTAGAAGAGTACTTAGATCTATATCCCAAAAAATAAGGTCAAATTCGAAATGTGCTTGATTAGTTAATATAAATTTTTAGAGAGGAATGGTCATCATTGTTTAAGAAATTAAGTGTGGTGATGCTAAGTTGGTTGCTCACTTTAACTGTTATTGCACCAACAACGACAATAACTGCTGAAACAGAAAAATCACCGAGTTCTAAGCAAAGTACACAATATAAACCAGAAAGTGTTAGTGTGACAGCACAAACAGGTCAAATTTTATATCAAGATAAAGCTGAAAAAGTAACGGATCCGGCTTCGTTGACTAAAATGATGACGATGTATTTGACATTAGATGCAATTGAAAACGGAGATATAAAACCTACAGACAAAATAAAAATCACTTCTGATTATGAAAAAATGTCTGTATTACCTGATTTGGCTAGTGTTCCTTTAGAGAGAGGAAAGTCATACTCTATCAATCAATTTCTTAGACAAATTACTTTAGAGTCGAGCAATGCAGCGACACTGATTCTAGGGGAAAAGGTGAGTGGTTCAACATCAAAATTTACAGATGAAATGAACCACAAGGCAAAAAAACTCGGTATGAATCATACGCGTTTTGTGAATCCTACAGGTGCTGACAACCATCTTTTGCAACAATATGCACCCAAGCAATATCAAAAAGAACGTAAAACACAAACTACTGCAGATGATATGACCATTCTAATGCAACATTTATTAAAAGATCATCCTAAAATATTAAAATATAGTTCTAAAACGACAGATAAACAATTTGGAACAAATTTAAAAACAAAAAATCTTTCTCTAAAGGGACAACGATTTGAATTAAAAGGTGCAGATGGATTGAAAACTGGAACAAGCGATGAAGGTTATAGTTTAGCGTTAACAGGTAAACGCAATGGTTTACGTCTCAATGAAGCGATTCTCAACGTGAAGCCATATCCAAGTATGAAAGCTAAAAATGAACGCCATAAAATTGCCAATGCGCTTATTAATAAACAATTTAAAAAATATGAATACCGAAAAGTATTAAGTGAAGGCGAACATGAAATTAACGGAAAAACGTACCAAGTTAAGCAGGATTTATATGATGTAGTTCCTAAAAAAATGGATCATTTAAAGTTTAATGTGAATAAAGAAGGCAAGGTATATGTGGCATATAAGCGTCAATTTATGAAAGGTTCGCATGCCCCCCAAGTAGATGCTACAGTTAAAAAAGAAGACAATAAATTTACTGCATTTTTCAAAAATTTGTTTAGCAAAGATGCGCATAAAATGTCCCAAATATAATCTGTATATTTCTAATTAAATCATTCAATTTATCTGCTGATACCACGATTGTGTGACGTGTGTCAGCAGATTTTTTGTTGTTAATTAAGTTCAATCTATTAAGTTGGTATTCATTGCAAACATATTCACTGGGTAATCATTGCTTATACATGTATTAAGGCTTATGGTAGAAGTGTATAGGAGGTTTTATAAATGCGTAAAAAATTCATTAATGCATCAATTTATAAGTATGATGAAGCTTCAGAAATTTTAGTGGAAAACGGTAAGTTTAAAACATTTGGAAAGAACCTTGGTGAAGCGGATGAAGTAATTGATTTAGGAGGCGCTTTAGTCTTGCCACCATATGTAGATGCCCACCTTCATTTAGATTATTATTTTACAGGACAAGACACTCAAATCAAAAACACATCTGGGACGTTATTTGAAGCAATTGATTTATGGAATGATTATAAAAAAGGCACTACAAAAGAAGAGATGAAATCACGTATGCGTCAAGCAGTCAAAGACGTTGCAAGCTATGGTACACAATATATACGTGCTCAGACGGATTGTACTGACCCCAATTTAACGGGCATCAAAGCAGCACTTGAAGTAAGGGATGAATTGAAAGATAATATTACAATTCAGGTCGTGGCGTTTCCTCAAAATGGTATGTACGCTTTTGAAGCGCAAGGTAAAACGGGTCGTGATTTAACTGAAGAAGCCTTAAAATTAGGTGCAGATTGTGTCGGTGGTATTCCACATAACGAATGGAGCCCAGAAGAAGGAACGAAATCAATTAAAGAAATCGTTAGACTTGCGATTCAATATAATAAATTAATTGATGTACACTGTGATGAAACAGATGATGTACAAGCACGTTTCTTAGAAATATTAAATGCTGAAGTGATGAAACAAGGTTATGGAAATGCTACGACAGCTTCACATACTTGCTCATTTGGTTCAGCAGATGATGCTTATGCATTTCGAATGATGGGTCTATTTCGTCAATCAGGTTTAAACTTTGTCTCATGTCCAACCGAAAATTTATATTTACAAGGTAGGCAAGATAGTTATCCAAAAAGAAGAGGTTTAACACGTGTTAAAGAGTTTGTAGATAATGATATTAATGTTGCTTTTGGTCAAGACTCAATTGTCGATTTATGGTACCCAGCAGGGTCGGGTAATTTAATGAATATCTTAGATAATGGCTTGCATGCCTCACAATTAATGCGAGAAGAAGATTTCCCACGCAATTTCGACTTAATTACTTATAACGGTGCAAAATTAATGCATTTAGATGAGTATTACGGATTATCGGAAGGTAAGCCAGCGAACTTTATCGTGTTGGACGCACCAAATGTATTTGAAGCACAACGTCGACGTGTTGACTGTCTTGCTTCGATACGTAATGGTGAATATCTATTTAGAAAAGAAAAGCCGAAATATACAACTGCATTAGATATTGATCGCCAAACAAAATAATACGTGTAGTTGCATCGTATAAGATAAAATGCTGAGACAATAGAAAGTCCCAGCATTTTTTGTGTATTCATGGCGTGTATTGAAGTGTGTATTTTATGAAACTATAATGACGCTCCATTCGTTGAGATAATATTTTAGTAGTAAAAAAGTTTATATAAATATAAAAATTATAAAAAGCGAGCACTTGAACTGTGCTCGCTTATTGTTTATCTTTTTTTAAATTTAATAATCTCAATGAATTTAAAATAACTAGGATAGCAGCGCCAGTATCGCTGAGGACAGCTAACCATAAAGTTAATAACCCAGGAAATACTAATATGAAAGCAATCAGTTTAATAATCACTGAGAAGTAAATATTTTGCTTGATAATTGTTTTGGCTTTTTTACTAATAGAGATAGATTTTGGAAGTTGCTGTAAGTTATCTGACATCAAAACAATATTTGCTGTTTGCATTGCAGTATCAGATCCGACGCCTCCCATTGCAATTCCTACATCACTTTGGGCAAGTGCAGGTGCATCATTGATACCATCACCAATCATACCAACACGATAACCACGTTTTTGTAAATCTTCAATTGCTGATAATTTATCTTTAGGCATTAATTTTGCATAAGTTTCACGAATACCTGCAAGAGTTGCAATTTTGTTGGCGGTCTCTTGATTATCGCCAGTTAACATAACTGTATTTTTAATGTTGTATTTCTGCAACTGATGAATAGTTGATTTTATATTTTCTCTTAATGGATCTTCAATCGTGATCAAACCATATAATGTTGTCGTTGAGGATATGATAATGATTGTGTAACCTTGTTTTTCATAATGACTAAACAGTGATGCATGTGATTTTATTTTGGGATTAATGGACTCAATCAAACTTTGATTTCCTACATAAACGATTTGATTATCTATTTTACCTTTGATGCCTTTACCAGTTATATTTTCAAAATCTTTAACATGTTTGGGTGAAATATTTAATTTAGTGGTGTGGTCTACAATAGCTTTACTTATAGGATGTGTTGAATAAGCTTCCAAGCTAAGTGCAAGCTGTAATAGTGTTTGTTCATCACTTTCCATATGTTTAACAGCTGTTACCTTAGGTTTTCCTTCAGTGAGTGTACCTGTTTTATCAAATGCTAATGCATTTAAAGAACCTAATGCTTCTAAATAATTACCACCTTTAATAAGTACACCATTTTTTGCCGCATTGCCAATCGCTGTCACTATAGCAACAGGCGTTGAAATGACCAACGCACATGGACAAGCGATAACAAGTAATTCTAGTCCTTTATAGAACCATTCACCCCAGGAACCTAATGTAAGCATAGGTGGTATAACCATTACTAATAGCGCTAATACAAAAGCAACAGGTGTATAAATTTCTGAAAACTTGTCTATAAATGCTTGTGCAGGTGCTTTGTTTGCTTGTGCTGCTTCTACCATATCAATGATTTTTGACAGTGTAGTATCTGCTACTAATGTAGTAACTTTGATTTTCAATGTACCATTTTCATTAATGGAACCAGCATAAACGTCATCATTCGTTGTTTTATCAACAGGTATAGATTCTCCGGTAATAGGTGATTGATTTAAGCTAGATGTTCCCTCAGTAATAGTGCCGTCTAATGGTATGCGTTCTCCAGGCTTTACAAGAATAATATCGCCAACGTGAATCTCATGTAAATCTTTAGATATAATACCTTCTTTAGTATATAAGTTGGCTGTTTTGGGCGTTAATTCCATAAGTGATTGAATGGAATTTCTTGTTTTGTCTATCGAAATTGTTTGTAACAAAGTACCAATTGTGAATAGGAAAATAACAATAGCACCTTCGAAAAACTCGCCGATCAGCATAGCGCCAATAACTGCAACTGTCATTAAGACGTTCATATCCAAACTTTTGGATTTTAATGAATAAAACGCACTTTTAAATGGTTTCATGCCGCTAACCAATATGGCAATTGTATATAAAATGTAAGAAAATCCAATTGGTAGTGATGTTATTGACATTAATAGCCCGAGTATTATAAATATGGCAGAAATGATTGGTTTGGTAAATAATCTTAATTTCTGTTCCTCATCTTTTTTATTGTTTTGTAAAGTGGCAGTATAGCCAATCTTAGCGACTTCTTTTATAATATTTTTTTCATTTTGGCCATCGATATTGGCTTGAAGTTTACCTGTAGAAAAGTTAACTTGTGCATCTTTTACATAGGGAAGGTTCAAAACATGTTTTTCAACGGTTTTAGCACAATTTCCACAGTCCATGCCTTTAATCATAAATATTGTGTTTTGTGTTGATTGTGGTTGAGTGTTTTGAATATCATAACCTAGTTTTTCCACAGTTTTTATAATTTGGTTTGTCGTATTTGCAGTACTCACTTCGGCTGTTAATTTACCAGTAGCGAAGTTAACTTTTGGATTGTAAACAGCATCTAAGGGTACGAGTGCTTTTTCTATCGTTGTGGCACAAGAACTACAATCGATACCATTAACTTGAAAAGTAACTTTCTGTAATGTGTCAGTAGCGTTTTTTATATCTTTTGACACTTTTTCATTGTTCGCATTTTGACAAGTGTTAGTGCAACAAACATCAGATGATTTATTCATCAGCATCATCCATTCTTAAGTTATTATGGTATTTACAAGTGATAATATCATCTTTTGTTTCTTCTACAATATGATCTACCAAACTCAATAATTCTAAAATATATGGATTTTTAATTTGGTAATAAATATATTTACCGTCTTGTCTAGCAGTCACTAAGCCACATTCTTTTAGACAAGATAAGTGTTGAGAAATACTAGATTGGCTCATTTTTGAGCTTGAAACAATTTCGTTAACAGTCATTTCGGAGACCTTTAATAATTCTAAAATAGTTAATCTAACTTTATTAGAAAGCCCATGTAAAAAACGTGCCTGTAATGTAAAATCATTACTATTCATTTTGAACACCTCATATTAGTAAAAATTAATATATAACATATTAGCATTTTCTAATATGTTATGGAAGAGACTATCGTTAAAAATATGAAAATGATATAAATTTGTTGAATTTTAGAAGTGAATAAGTGAAAGTAGTAAATATTTTTTGACTTTAAGAGAAGTATGGGTTTGGATACAATAATGCCATTATTACATATAGAAGAGCGTTCAATAATCATGTGTTAACATGCAACGACAAAAAGAAACATGAAAAAAGAGTTGGATTGAATATATTTCTTACTTTTAAGCTGATGTTTTTGCTTGATATTTTGAAATATAGACATTCAACTCATTTTGCAGTAGTGGACATTACACTGATAGAAAAATGTTATTCTTGTCCACACTGCAAGATTAAAGGTATTATTGTTCGCTTATATTATATTGTTCTTTTGCCATTAAACGCAGCGGTCCATAAAATACAATTTTAAATAAACTTTCTACTAAAGTTTGTGGATCAATTTTCCGATTATCTTTCACCCAATATTTAATGAAAGAAATAGATGCACCTGCTACATAACTGTGAAAATAGTCTAGTGGAATGCCATCAACCGTATCTTTTGTAACTAAATGTTTTTTCATATTTTCATACATGACTTGATTTATTTTTGTTTCTAATTGGCTTCTTCTTTCTAACATAAATATGGTTTTATAGAATTCAAAGTTTGTATCGATATGGAGGATGATTTTTTTTAATTTTTCTTCAGTAAAAATACGAGCAAATGCTTCTGCATCCATGCCTACATAAAATTTATCTTTTGTGCTTAATGTATTAGACAAGTCTTCAATATAATCATTTTCCATTTTATTTAATAGCATATATTTATCTTCATAATGGAGATAAAAAGTACCGCGATTAATATCAGCTTTGTGTGTAATATCACTAATCGTTATTTTATCTAGGTCTTTTTCATTTAATAATTGTATAAATGCATGTTTAATAGCATTTTGTGTTTTTCTAACACGTCTGTCTTCAGCCATATATTGAATCTCCTTTTTATTTAATAGACATTTATCTTAAAAGTGTTCATTAAAGAACGTCTTGAACATAATTGCATATTGTATATTACTTACTAATTATTATAATAGACAATGTGATAAATATTCAACACTGTGTTCGTTAAATAGGAGGGAATTAAAAATGAATATTTTTAAAAATAAATTATTATGGCTTGCACCGATTGCAGCTATTCTAATATTTGTAATATTTTCAGTCGCTTTTTATCCAGCATTTAACCCTAAACCCAAAGATATTCCAATTGCAATTGTTAACAACGATAAAGGTGTTGATATGCAAGGTAAAAATATTAATATAGGTAAAAATTTAGAAGATAAATTGCTAGATAGTAATTCAAATAAAATAAAATGGATTCAAGTTGATAATGAAAAAGATTTAAAACAAGGGATGCAAGAACAAAAATATTTTGGAGCAGCTGTTATAGAAAAAGATTTTTCAAAAAATGCTTTAAGCAAAACACAAAAAGTTGTGATGGATTCTAAAAAAGAAGAAATGCAAGATAAAGTTCAATCTGGAGAAATACCAGCAGCACAAGCTAAAATGATGCAAGAAAAAATGTCACAATCTGGCGAGAATCAACAAATAAAACCTCAAAAAGCAAGCTTTAAAACATTTATTAATGATGGTGCAGGCGCACAAGTTTCACAAATGTCTTCCCAAGTTTTAAAAGGCATGGGTGATAACATGAACCAACAAATTACTAAACAAAGCTTAGATATTTTAGAGAAACAAAACATTGATTTAAAAGCATCAGATATTCAAAGTTTAACGCACCCAGTTAAAGTGGATAGTGAAAAAGTAAATAAAATCGGTAGTCATCAAGCAGGTGGCAATGGTCCATTCTTAATGTTTATGCCTGTTTGGATGGGTTCTATTATTATTTCTGTATTACTATTCTTTGCATTTAGAACAAGTAATAACATAGCGATACAACATCGTATTATTGCATCATTAGGACAAATTGCCATGACAATTGTTACAGCATTTGTAGGAGCTTTCACGTATGTGTACTTTATGAAACTAGTATTAGACTTTAATTTCAATGCGCCTAATACAACTGCTACATTTATCGCATTAGCAATCATGGGATTTGTCGGACTTATTCTCGGTACGATGACTTGGTTAGGCTTGAAGTCTGTTCCAATCTTTTTCTTATTAATGTTTTTCAGCATGCAATTAGTAACATTGCCAAAACAAATGTTGCCTGATTTTTATCAAAAATATATTGTCGATTGGAATCCATTTGCACATTATGCAAACTCATTAAGAGAAATTTTATATTTACATGGCAGCATTCAATTAGATACAACGATGTGGATGTTTATCGGATTCATGATTTTTGGTGCTATTTCTGCACTGATTGCAGCTATAATTAGAAAACACAGTACAAAACGTACAGAAGTTCCGTCTTAAATTTTTAAAACAGAAGTTTATAAAATATAATACACCATCGCTCTAAAACGATTTTTAATGAATCGTTTTAGAGCTTTTTTAATAGGTAATGGTTGAATTTATGAAACGTGGAATAAAAATATGTGATCAGTTATTTCATCGATATGCGGCTGTGCTTTTCTGTTGAAATGAATGTGTTAAAGTGATCATTTTTGTGGTTGAGCTAAGGTTTATCTGTTAGAAAATTGGTTACGATATTCAGAAGCGCTAACTTTAAAATGTTTTGTAAAAGTTTTAGAAAATAGAAGCGGGTCTTTATAACCAACTTGAAGTGCTATTTCATTTATTAAAGTATTACTATGGATTAATAATTGAGAAGCATGATACATTCGGATATAAGTTAAATATGCTTTTGGAGAACAATTTAAGTTTTTCTTGAATAGTCTAAATAGATGACTTCGTGTCACATTGACGTGATTTGCTACATCTACAATCATAATGTCTTTTTGATAGTTTGAGTTGATGTAAGCAACAGCTCTTTGAATATCTACATTAATGATATCAACATTAACAGAAAATGCTTTAGGAAATTGTTCTTGTAATTGATAAACTAAACTATATAAGTGCTGCATAATTAAAATATCTTTGGAATTATTTGTTTCAATAGATTTAGAAAAGTCGCATATTTGTTGAATAATGTGTCTTATGCTAGATGTTTCTTTATTTGTAATAACATGTTGATCTACAATGTAGCAACGTTGTAAGTAATCTAAAATCTGTTTTCCGCTTATGCCAATCCAGTAATAAGTCCATGGGTTAGAAAAAGAAGGTTTATATTCTACATCCATCCCTTTCTCTAATAAAAACATGTCACCTTCTTTTAAAGTATGTGCTTTACCATTATATATAAATACGCCCTCTCCATTCGTCACAATATGCAAAACAGCGTCCCTTATTACTGTATATTTATAGCCAACATTTGGTACACCAATTTCAATACCACATTCTATTAAATTAGCATCAATATGCTTTTTTTGAAATTTTTTCCATAATATTTGCATCCAACATACCTCTTAAAATAAATAATCTTTAATTTATATAAACACAATTTAATTATGAAATGCAACATTTTGCCATATATCGTCATCATTATGCTATTCATAGTTGGCATACGCTGTTGATAAAATAGTAGTAACAATTATGAAAGCGTTTTAAATTGTATAAATTCAGAGGTGAAGAAAATGGACAGACATTTGACCGGTATACAAAAATTTTCATTTGGATTTGGTGCTATTGGAAAGGATGCCATATTTAATATTGTTGGCGTATTTTTGATGTTTTACATTACTGATATTGTTGGTTTGAGTCCAGCGTTTGTCGGTGTAATGTTATTTGTTGCACGAATTTGGGATGCGATAAATGATCCTATCATGGGAGTCATCGTTGATAATACAAGAAATAACTTTGGTAAATTTAAAACTTGGTTAGTGATTGGGACAATCATAAATGCAATTGTAACGATTTTATTATTCACAAATTTAGATTTACCACAAACGGCAATGTATATCTATGTATCGATTATCTATATTGCTTGGGGTATGACTTATACGATGATGGATATTCCGTATTGGTCTTGGCTTCCAAATTTAACACATAATCCAAGAGAACGTGAAGAAGTATCAGTAATACCGAGATTTTTTGCAAGTTTAGCTGCCTTTACAGTAGGTACATTTGGTTTATTTTTTATACATAAACTAGGGGATATTTTTGGTAAAGGTAGTGATTCAGTAGGTATTTTTGTTTTTGCGGTTATTTGCAGTATGGTTTTTATTTTTACAATAGGTGTCACTGTATGGAAAGTACCTGAAGATAAAGAAATGGAACAACAAACAGGCATTAAAGTACAATTTAAAGATATTGGTAGAATTTTATTTAAAAATAAAGAGCTCTTAGCAATTATGGGAGTATTGCTTACCTTTAACCTTTGCTTACAAACGCTGAATGGCTCAATCATTTATTACTTTAAATATGTAGTTAATGCAGAACATTTATTTGCTATTTTTAATGCAATGATTCTTTGCGAGATGATTGGTTTACTTACTTTGCCACGTTTTATCAAGTGGGTAGGTAGAACAAAGGCTTTTAATACAGCAATATCACTTATAATCATAGGCTTACTATTTATTTTGATTTCAGGTTTTATCGTACCACAAAGTGTTATTACCGTTATTGTGGGAGCAGGGTTATTACGCATTGGTTCTGGATTTATGATTGGTATTACAACAGTATCTTTGGCAGATGTTATTGATTACGGAGAAGTGAAATTTGGCCAACGTAACGAAAGCGTCATTACTTCTACAAACACATTTTTAACGAAAACTTCACAAGCAGTAGCTGCATTAATTGTAGGTGTAGGTTTATCAATATTTGGCTACACACCCAATGAAGAACAAACAGCACTAACCATCAATGGATTACGCATACTTATTATTGTGTTGCCAATTATTTTCGTCATCTTAGCTGCATTTTTATATCATAAAGCCTTCCATTTAAAAGGTGATTTTTTAACAGATATTGAAAAAACTCTACAATACAAACGTCAAAAAGAGCATAGAGAACGTATGAGTAAATAAGGGGGAACTTTTTATGTTAGAGCAACAATTTCACGAAAATATAGATATTCAACATGTAAACACTTTGCCACGACGTGCATTTTATATTCCTTATCAACTAAAGGAGTCTGCTTACCGCCTAGAAACGCGATATCAGACTAATAATGTCACATTATTAAATGGAAACTGGTATTTTAAATATTTTAATTCAATAGAAGATTACTCAAGTAGTCTTGAAATAGATAAGTCACAGATTATTCCAGTACCATCAGTTTGGAATATACATGGATATGACCAAATACAATATTTAAACACACAATATCCAATTCCATTTGATCCACCGTATGTACCCAAATCTAATCCCTGTGGATGTTATATCCGTTCATTTGAAGTGACTGAATACGACGAAAAAAGTGATTATCATTTGAATTTTGAAGGTGTCGATAGTGCATTTTATCTATGGATTAATGATCAATTTGTTGGTTATAGTCAGATATCACATTCAATTTCTGAATTTGATATCACCAGCTATGTACATTCAGGAACTAATACGATTCAAGTACTTGTTTTAAAATATTCGGATGGTACTTATTTTGAAGATCAAGACATGTTTCGCCATTCAGGTATTTTCAGAGATGTTTACATTTTAAAACGTGCGAAATCACGAATTAATGATTTTAGAATTGAAACGCGTGTTAATGAATTGCAAAACCAAGGGATAGTCGACGTAAAATTAGAAGATAAACAGGGATTGGATAGTGTACAGACACGATTATATGGTCCTGATGGTGCGTTGTTGCAGGAAGCGGAAATTTCAAACCGCCATCGTTTTATAATTGAAACACCACAATTGTGGTCAACAGAAAAACCAACACTTTATACTATTACGCTTACTACGAAATCAGAGGTAATTACTCAAAAAATAGGAATTAGAGAAATACAAATACAAGATAATCAGTTTTATATCAATGGTCAATCAATTAAATTTCGTGGAACCAATTATCATGATAGCGATCCTCAAACAGGATATGTAATGAGTGAAGCACAATTTATGAAAGATTTAACACTAATGAAGCAAGGTAACTTTAACGCTATTCGTACAGCACATTATCCTAAGTCGCCTTTGTTTTATGAACTTGCTGATCAATATGGATTTTATGTAATGAGTGAAGCAGATTTAGAAACGCATGGTGTAGTGAGGCTTTATGGCGAAGAAAATACAGATTATTTTAATCTTATTACAGATAATCCGCAATATGAAAAACCAATTGTAGAACGTATTGAAGCGTCCATCATTCCATTTAAAAATTACAGCTCTATTGTTTCCTGGTCTATGGGAAACGAGTCAGGATTTGGTGTGAATATGGTAACAGCTATGTCACGAGTAAAAACATTAGATGACACACGTCCTATTCATTATGAGGGAACATTCCATAGAGATAAATCAAAATCATATGATTTATCCAATGTGGAAATGATTAGTAGAATGTATGCATCACCAGAAGAAGTTGAACAAAAGTATCTTACAGACCCTGATTTAGATAAACCATTTATACTTTGTGAATATGCACATGCTATGGGAAATTCACCAGGTGATTTACATGCATATCAAATGCTAGTGGAACAATATGATAGTTTTATTGGTGGTTTTGTATGGGAATGGTGTGATCATGGTATTCAAGTTGGTCAACAAAATGGTAAGCCTATTTTTAGATATGGCGGGGACTTTGGAGAAGAACTTCATGATGGGAATTTCTGTGTGGATGGCATCGTTTTCCCTGATCGTACACCACATGAAGGTTACTATGAATTTAAACATGAACACAGACCTGTTAGAGTAGTAGAAGAAGCGAACGGTATATTAAAATTACGTAATCAACTAGATTTCAGTCATGTAGAAAATTATTTAACTATCGAAGCGACAGCAACATTTTTAAACGGTGATAAAACATCGTTTGATATTACGGTTGATAATTTTGAACCACATAGTACACAAGATATAGATTTAAGCAATCATATTAAAATAGCTGAATTAAGCGATATACTATTACGCTATAAATTGAAAAATGAAGAGCCTTTACGTCACATTAATTTTGAATTAGGACAAGATCAAATCGTCTATCAACGTCAATCTACTAACCAACACGAATTAGACGTACAGGAAGGGCCAGTCAGTTATAAAGAAAATAGTCATTCTCTAATAGTGTTAGCAAACGGTTATGCTTATACCTTTAATAAAGAAAATGGTAGTTTGATTTCTGTTGTTTACGAAGGCCATACCATAGTCAATCATCCTACAAAAAATAAGATTTGGCGTGCACCTATAGATAATGATATTAATGTTAGAAAAGATTGGGAATATATGGGTTATGCGGAAGCTTATACACGTGTACAAAATTATAAAGTTGAAGAAAATAACAATGCAGTCAGTATTAATTTCGAAATAGTGATTGTTCATGATGTGGTTCCTCCTATTTTACAAGGAGAAATGACGTGGACTGTTCAAAGCGATGGTTCAATAAATATAACATATGATTTGGAGAAAGATATTGCAGGGCCGTTTCTGCCTAGATTTGGCTTAGAGATAACATTACCGCATACATTTGAAGCGGTGAAATACTATGGCAATGGCCCATTCAGTAGTTATTCTGATAAAGGTGTAGCAACGTATTTAGACTACTTCGATACAACAGTCACACAAAATGGTGGTAATCATATTAAGCCACAAGAATCAGGTAGCCATAATGGGACCACATATGCGAAGGTTTCTAATGATGAACATCAAATTACAGTAACCAGTGATCAACCTTTCAGTTTTAATACGACACATTACTCATTGGAACAACTTACACACACGATGCATGAAGACCAATTAGTAGAAGAAGAGACTTATATATATATCGATTATGGTCAAAGTGGTATAGGATCCAATAGTTGTGGACCAGAATTAAGTGAAATATACCAATTAAACGACAAGCATATCCAATTTCAATTTAAGTTAAATTTTGAATAATTAAATTTTTAAAAATGCCCACAAAAAGTAGTGATTAAAAACTAACTTTGTGTGGGCTCTTTTCGTTGGAATTTGGTCTTTTTATCAGGAAACTAACATTTATTATTAGAGTGAGTTTCACAGGTTCGGGAGTTTGGGTATGAAATAAAAGAGTATTAACCTATTTTGAAGGAGTGTTCCGTTTGAAAAATACATTGGAATTCGGGAAGTTATTAAAATCATTAGACGGACAAAAATATGGTGCATATAAACGACTTAAAGGTGAATATGCTTTTGATAAATTTCACTTAATTATAGATCATATACAAGCAGATCCTTACGCACCACCATCTAAAGTGCGTGCTAAAATGCAGCGTCATATTGCCAATATACCAGATGAATTATTAGATTCAGAAGATAAAAAGATTGCTGTATCTGATTTTTTAGCAAGGTCATTTAGTAAGCGTATTAGTGATGTACTTAAAGCTGATAAAACCTCTAAAAAGAGACCTGATATTTTTATAGATCGCTGTGGCCAAGAAATATTACAACGTACTTCTGTAGTGATTAATCAAAGTGAAATTGAGGTTCGCTTTGAGGTAGGTTTACCAGCAGCAGGAAGAAAAATTTTAGGAAAAGTTGCTCATCATATTTTTATAGATTTATTACCTGAAATAGTAGAAAAATCATTAATGTATAAACATATCAATAGAACTGCATTAAATGATCAAGTGACTACGATGATAGATCAGGTATTTATACGCGAGGCACTGTCACGACAAAATTTAGTTGCATTTGTTGCGAATGGTTCTATATTGCCAAGAAAAAGTGGTGTGTCTGATATGCCTTTAGCTAGTGCTGTAACATTCCAAAGTCCACAGGAATTTGAAATTCAATTGAATTTACCTAGTGGAAAGACAGTTAGTGGTATGGGTATTCCGAAGGGGATTACGCTCATTGTTGGTGGTGGATTCCACGGTAAATCAACACTAATAGAAGCTTTAGAGAGTGGTGTATATCACCATATTCCAGGTGATGGACGTGAACTTATTATTACCTGTGAAGATGCGATGAAAATCCGTGCGGAAGATGGAAGAAGTATCGAAAAAGTAAATATTGAACCATTTATAAATAATTTACCAGGTAAAAAAGATACTACTCAATTTTCTACTGAAAATGCGAGCGGTAGTACATCACAAGCAGCAAATGTTATGGAAGCCTTAGAATCTCAAACGTCGTTATTATTAATAGATGAAGATACATCTGCAACAAATTTTATGATTAGAGACGGGAGAATGCAAAAATTAATCGCACCCGAAAAAGAACCAATCACACCTTTTGCTATGAAAGTAAAGTCTTTATACCAAGATTATCATGTTTCAACAATTCTCATCGTAGGAGGTTCTGGCGATTACTTTGAAGTGGCTGATCAAGTATTAATGATGGATGAATATGTATTAAAAGACGTCACTCATAAAGCGAAAGCAATTGCTAGTGAAGATAGTCACTTGAAAGATGAAGCATCACAATGCCACTTTGGAAAAATTTCGCAAAGAATACCATTGAAATCTAGTTTTTCACATAAAGGCAAAGATCAACGTTTTAAAGTAAAAGGCATGCAGACAATTTTATACGGTAAAGAACGAATAAATATTTCGGGATTAGAACAACTTGTTGATGCTAGCCAAACGAACTGTATAGCTACCATGATAGATTATTATCAAAGTCATTTGTTAAATGAACAAGATACGATATCACAAGCAGCTGATAAAATTTTTAATTTAATTAGTGATAAAGGGTTAGATATTATTTCACCGCATCAAGGACACCCTGGTAATCTTGCATTGCCGAGAAAACAAGAATTCTGTGGCGCACTCAATCGCTATAGAGGTTTGAATATTAAAACATATTAAAACATACAAAAAACGGGAGTGGAACTTACGTATTACTTTGTTCCACTCCTGTTTTCTATTTAAATAAAGTTTTAGACATCCGGTTAGTCTGAGCTAACACAAGCGTGAGCCTAACCACTAAGCAGGAGTTAAGGCAAAAGTATAGCTATGATAAATATAAGCTAGTCTATGAATTTTAATGTAGCGTTTTGAACTAGAAAAGTTATTAGTAAAGATGAAGATTTAATCTTCAGATTCTGTGTATTCTATAATATCTGCAGGCTGACAATCAAGTGCTTTACATATGGCATCTAATGTTGAAAAACGTATCGCCTTTGCTTTGCCTGTTTTCAAATTTGATAAATTTGCTACAGTAATATCAATTTCATTAGCTAATTCACTGAGTTTCATTTTTCTGTCTGCTAATATTCGATCTAATCTAACTACAATCATTTATATAATCTCCTAAACGGTATAATCAAACTCATCTTGTAAGAATGCACCATATTTAAAAACATTTCCTATAATCCAAATAACGATACCCGCTAAAATAAGTGTGAAATTAAAATTAAAAAAGAAATCTGCAAAGGTTTCGATATCTTTGTCCATTAGTGCATACAATTTAGCATTTTGTCCTAAAAAATTATAAATCATAAAATTATTTGCCAATTCAAAAAATGCTTCAAATACACCCAATCCAATAAAGCAGTAAGAAATTAAAATTATGATGCTTGCGTTTTTATTTGTAAAAACTTGCCCTTTGCTAACATTTTTAAGCCATTTTCTGACATAGGCAATAACCAGAATATAAATTGCAATTAATACAATTATTAATAATAGTATTAATATAACAGATGGTTTAGGAAAAGTAATACTATTTAGGTCATGCTTTGTAATATCATGTGATTTTAGTCCTAATGAATCAACCCAAAAAGGTTTATTGGCTTTGTCTAATTGGGTGTTAATAAATGAAGAAGGAATGATTAACAATGCTATAATTGCGATAATAATTGGTAATATACTAAGAGAAGTTAAAACTAAAGCGATGGTTGCTAAAATAGTTAGTGTTTTGATTAAAATATTAAAACGTTTGCTTTTAATTGTAGACATATTGACGCTCCTTTTAATTGATTAATTTCATTATAACTTAAATATATCGATAATCAATACTTTTTTATCGAATAACGATAAAATAATCGGAGGACGAATTGAATCATTAGATAATATAATAATGCTATTATACGATGAACATGAGTGAGTTGAGTAAATGGAGATATAGTGCAGCCATTAAGACAACAGTTTATACAAAGAGATATAAGTATAAATATCTCAGGATGATCACCGCTTTATACTTGTGTTTTATATAACAAAAACAAAAAGCGACCATTGGTAAGATTTACCAATGGTCGCTTTTGTCATTTATTAATATTCAATGTTTGGTGCTTTGTTTACATGTTGTTGGTAACGTTTAAGGCCTACAAATGCTAATGCGCCTATAGCCACAACTACTAATAATTTTTTCATACATTTCGCTCCTTTAAGTGAATCATTGATAACAAAGTATTTTTAAAAATACCAATGAACAACAAAGATTAAGGAACCAACAGGCATTCAGTAACGATAAAATATATCGAAACACATCTCTTAAGATGCGAGCAGAAAATAATATACGGTTGTAGGTTCATAAATAGGTGTTTCACACAATCTTAATCTCAGTTCATTTTAGTTTTTACACTTAAGCAATCAAAAATTTATTCGTAATAATTTAATTCAAGATCTTTTGAAGTTTGTTGACGTGTTTTTCTCATTAAATCAACATCTTCAATTAATGATTTGCCATAAGAAGGAATCATTTTTTGGATTTTAGGTTCCCAATCATTTTTGTATTCAGAGAAGTTTTTCTCTAATACTTCTAATGCTACAGATACAGAAGTTGATGCTCCTGGTGATTCACCAAGTAATGCAATGACAGAATGGTCTTCTGAGTTTACAACTTCTGTTCCGAATTGGATGAAGCCTTTACCATATTCTTCAGTATCTTTAATCACTTGAACACGTTTGCCGGCAGTATATAATTGCCAATCTTCATCGCGTGCTTCTGGATAGAAAGTACGTAAGTGGTTCATGCAACCTTCTTTTGTCATTAAAATTTGGTCAAATGAGTATTTAAGTAGCGGTAAGTTTTTCGCTGCCGCTGATAATAATGTTGTGATGTTACTTGGTTTAACAGATTTAAATAAATCTAAGTTTGAACCATATTTTAAGAATTTAGGACCAATACTTGCAAACGGTCCAAATAATAATGTTTTTTGACCATTAATGAAACGTGTGTCTAAATGTGGCACAGTCATTGGTGGTGTGCCTGGTGGTTCTTTACCATACACTTTGGCATCATGTTCTTCAATCACATTTGGATTTGTACATGTTAAAAATTGGCCTGTAATAGGGAATCCACCTAAATGTTTACTTTCAGGGATGCCTGTTTTTTGTAGTAATGGAATAGCAGCACCGCCAGCACCGATAAATACATAATCAGCTAATTGTGTTTGTGTTTCACCAGTATTTACATTGCGGATTTGAACTTCCCATTTACCATCGTTACGTTGATTGAAATCAAGTACTTCATGATGGTATTGAACTTCTACTTGTGGGCTTTTTTCAAGGTTTCTCGCCATTTTACGAGTTAATTCACCAAAGTTTACGTCAGTACCTTCATTAATTTTGCTGGCAGCCATAATGTCGTTTGCGCTATGACCTTGCATCATTAATGGAATCCATTTTCTCATCTCTTCGATATCTTCAGTATATTCGATATTATCGAACATAGGGAAGTTTTTCATTGCTTCATAACGGTCTTTTAAAAACTTAACGTTATTTTTACCTCTTACGAAACTAATGTGTGGTAAAGGATGAATGAATTCTCTAGGGTTTTCGATATAGTTATTTTTAACTAAATAGCCCCAGAATTGTTTAGAGATTTCAAACTGCTCATTAATCTCTTTTGCTTTTTCAATATCAATTGAACCATCAGGTTGTTGCACTGTATAGTTCAATTCACAAAGTGCAGCATGTCCTGTACCTGCGTTATGACGTTCGTTTGAGCTTTCGTCACCAGGACGATCTAAACGTTCGTATAATTTAATGTTCCAATTTGGTTCAAGTTCATTAAGCATAGAACCAAAAGTAGTACTTAATACACCGGCGCCAATAAGAATGACGTCTTTTGACTCAGTTTTAGCCATAGTTCCTCACCTTTCATTCTTAATAACATCAGTAACAAATTGTCATACATTGTCACTCATCTTATGTCTTTATTTACTATTATATTACGCGATTCACACATGTGAAAATACATATTAATCATATAACACATTCCTATTTGGAATATGTGACCATACTTATAATAATTTACCCTATATTTCAAGTATAAATCATTAAAATAAGTGACAATAACTGCTACATAGTAATATTACATTATAGTATCTATAAATTTCAATTATATATGTCTTAATTAATTATAAAGGGTATAGAAGTAAAAATTTAGACGTGTGAATTTGTATTTAAGCAATTGGTTTTATCAACCACTTATTAAATACATAACGATTAAATAAGCAAAATGTTTCATATGAAACATGGATATATAATGATGTTTCTCAATAATTGAGAGTTATCTTTTAATGAGAAAAATTGGCAAAACTTTGTTATACTGATTTATAAAATGTAAGCGCTTACTAATTTAATTGATAAAGGAGACTCTATATGAAAGATAAAGTGATAATGGTTACTGGTGGAAGTAGTGGTATGGGAAAAGCAATGGCGAAACGTTTTGCTGAAGAAGGTGCGAATGTCGTTATAACAGGTAGATCGTTAGAACGGTTAGAAGCAACGAAAAAGGAAATTGAACACCGAGAAGGACAAATTTTATGTGTTGATATGGATGTTCGTGATACGGAACGCGTACAATATACAGTGGATGAAGCCATTAATACTTTTGGTAAAATAGATGGTTTGGTTAATAACGCAGCTGGTAACTTTATATGTGCTGCTGAAGAACTAACAACTAATGGTTGGAATTCTGTCGTAGATATTGTCTTAAATGGAACTTGGCATTGTACACAAGCTGTTGGAAAAAAATGGATTGAACAAGGACAGCGTGGACGTATTATCAATATGGTGGCAACTTATGCATGGCGTTCAGGGCCAGGTGTTGTACACTCTGCTAGTGCAAAAGCGGGTGTGTTAGCCATGACCAGAACGCTCGCTGTAGAGTGGGGTTCAAAGTATGGCATTACCGTAAATGCAATTGCGCCAGGCCCTATAGATCATACAGGAGGCTCTGGAAAACTTAGTTTATCGGAAGACGCACGTCAACAAACATTGGACAGTGTGCCTTTAGGACGCATGGGCCAACCAGAAGAAATTGCAGGATTAGCTAGGTTTTTATTTTCTGAAGAGGCAAATTACATTAATGGTGCTTGTATGACAATGGATGGTGGTCAATGGCTTAACCAAAACGCATTTTAACATCATAGCTTAACTTTATGAAGATAACAGAAATAATAACAGGCTGTGACACACTAATTGTTACAGCCTGTTATTGATGATAATGGTTTTTTAGCAAGTCGATTTTGTTATGGATAAGGATAATTTTCACATTAAATTAAACCGAGCCAATGCCAATAAGTGGCGCTAAATAAAATCATAAGTAAATAACCAATAACCGTTATAGGAATCCCTGTTTTTAAAAAATCTTTAACAGTAAATGTTTCTGTGCCATAGGCCAACATTGATTGTGGTGAGCTTACAGGTAGTAAGAAACCAAAGCTTATAACGAATTGTTGTATAAGCACAAATCCCACAGACTGATTGCCTAAATCCAAGGTAGTGGTTAGTGAAATAAATACAGGAATTAACGCTGATGCTAAACTTGTTGCACTTGCAAAACCTAAATGTATTAAAATATTGAAAAGTGCAATTAATGCAATGGTTACTACAAGAGGATAATGATTTAAACCCATGATGCCAAACGTTTGATCACTCAACCATTGCGCAGCTGTTGTTTTTAAAAGTACATTTCCTAAAGATATACCAACGCCAAAAACAATAATAGTTCCCCAAGGTATACGACTTTCAGCTTCTTTCCAAGACATGACGCCAATTTTAGGAGTTAGCATGACAGCCAGTGCTAATAAAATGATTGAAGATGAATCAATAGGATGTAATATTTTTTCGGTAGACCAAAGTATTAATAAAATGATAGATATTACAATAAGACGCCACTCTTTAGAAGTTACGGGCCCCATCGCTTTTAACTGTTGTTGAATTAAAGATTTACCGCCTGAAAGTTCTTTTTCTTCAGGAGGCATCACTTTAAGCATGATAAAATAAAGCGCAATTGACATCAATACAGACCAAGGTCCTGCATATAATAACCACTGCCCCCATGATATATCAGTATTCAATTGATCATTTATAAAGTTAATTGCGACAATGTTTTGTGCAGCTGCAGTTTTTATACCAATATTCCAAATAGAAACTGCTTGTACAGCTGTGATAACTAAAAGTCCAGCTAATTTACTTTGTTTAGCAACACCGAATGCTGTAATCATTCCTAATAATATAGGAATCACAGCACCTGCTCGTGCAGTTGCTGATGGAACGAAGAATGCTAAAAATATTGCTACTAATATTGTACCTATGACGATGCGACTTGTCTTATTGCCTGCTACAGATAGTACAATGAGCGCAAGCCTTTTATGAAGTTGTGTGATTTGCATTGCGGTTGCTAAAAAAAGAGCAGCCGCAACTAAAGCTAATGCACTCGTAGAAAACCCACTAAAAGCAAGTTTTAAAGCATTACCTGTTCCGAAAAGTGAATTTCCCTTCAATATTTCACCATTTGACTGAGGATGCCCTAGTGATTCAGATAAATTTTGTACTGGACTGAACCCTATCAATAAAATAATGAGTCCAACAATCATGACTGCAGAAACTGGATAAGTCACTGCTTCAGTAACCCATAATATGACTGCAAATAATAATATTGCTAATGCGCTTTTAGCCATAAGCGGTAAACTTTCTGGTGTAGGCAATAACAACAAAGCGATTAAGACGGTGATGCTTGTGAGTAACCAAAATGGTTTAAAATGAGATGTAGATTTAGTAGATGAATCTTTACGCATATATTTCCACTCCCTTGTTATATCTTTCACAATAATATTACAAATTTTATTAAGTTGTATCATTATAATTTAAGAAAGTTCATAAAAAGTTACTAATTATGTATATGATAAATCGTTAATTTTAAAAATTTTATAGTAATTATGAGAAGATACTTTTGATATGAATATGGGAGAGGCGTTCAACACTGCGACATTAAATCGTTTGCAAGTTTAATTAATAATAAATAGGTAATAGCAATACTAATGGAAAATATAAGAATGCCATTAAACATTTAATAAATAAAAAAGGTGATTAATATGGATGTTAGATTTCCAATTGGTGAATTAGAAGTACCAGATTATGTGACACTAAAAGATATCCAACGATGGCTTAGTGAAATTGAGACGTATGCATATAGATTAAGACAAACTGTAGATCATTTAAATGAAGAAGCGTTAAATAAACAATATCGGGAGAAAAGTTGGAATGTACGACAACTTGTTCATCATATAGCAGATTCTCAATTAAATATGTTTCAACGCTTAAAATTGGCATTAACAGATACGAATCCAGTTGTTGATCCTTTTATTCAAGATGAGTGGGCTAAACTTGTTGATAGTCAACTTCCTATAGAATGTTCCCTTAAAATGTTAGAAGGTATAAATGAACGTATTATAGCAATTGGTAATCATTTAACAGAAAATGATTTGAATCGTACATTTACATTAAGAGGAAGCGGAGAAATATCTGTTGCTACTAAAGTTGCTAAATTAGCTTGGCATGAAGAACATCATTTAGCGCATATTAAAATTGCATTATCATAATAAATATATGTTGAGACCGTTCAATTTTAATCATTGAACGGTTTTTTTCATGTATAAATAACAAACTAACTACGATAGTTGTCACACTAATTACAATTGTGTTACAGAAAAATTAGTTTGAAAATTAGTTTATATACTTTAGGAATAGGTTTTTTTACAAATTATCTTCGAATTTATATTCGATTTAATGTAATTATTATGTAAAATGCACAGGATTTTTTTAATTTCGCTGTAACCTACAAGGTTTTTATGGATGTTATAGTATTTACTGGAAATTGGTTGAAACAGCATTGGATTTTTCAAAAATAACAATTGGTTTCAATATCACAGATAAAATTAATTCTTAAAAATATAAAAACAAACTTGTAGGAGGATTTACTCAAAAATGAAAAAAACAGTATTAGCTTCAACATTAGCAGTAGGATTAGGTGTAACAGGATTTGCAGCAGGAAATTCAGCTGACGCGGCTGAACAAGGTATTGACAAAGCAGAATTAGCAAACTTAGCACAATCTAACCCAGAACAATTAAATGCATCACCAGTACAAGAAGGCTCATATAGCTATAACTTTAATTATAATGGTTTAAACTATAACTTTGAATCAAATGGACAAACTTGGTCATGGAGTTATGGTGAAGGTTCAAGCGCTAACGCTTCAACTGTAGAACAACCACAACAAGCACAAACTGAGCAACCAGCTCAACAAACTGCACCACAAACTGAACAAACACAACAACCTCAACAAGAAGCAACTACGAAAGCTTCAACTCAATCATCAAGCTCAAATGAAGCTTCAAGTGGTTCTTCAGTAAACGTTAATTCACATTTACAAGCAATCGCGCAACGTGAATCAGGCGGCGACTTAAAAGCTGTTAACCCATCTTCAGGTGCAGCAGGTAAATACCAATTCTTACAAAGCACTTGGGATTCAGTAGCACCAGCACAATATAAAGGTGTATCTCCAACAGAAGCACCAGAATCAGTACAAGATGCTGCAGCTGTAAAACTTTACAATGAAGTTGGCGCTTCACAATGGGTTACTGCATAATCTGAATTATAATTCTTAATTAAAATCAAAAAATACTAATAAAAGCTATGAAAGCATCTTTCAGTAGAGAAGCTTTCATAGCTTTTTTATTTAACAATTGGATAAAGTTACGTGTATTTAAGCATAAAGTTATAAAAAGTCATTCCAAACACCTTTATTTGGAGTAGAAGTTACAGAAATAATTTCATCTTTAGTTGGATGTTTGACACTGAGTTTATATGCCCAAAGTGCGATTTGTTGACCGGGTTTATTAAATTTTTGGCCGTATTTTTGATCTCCGTATAAGGGTAAGTTTTGATTTGCGAATTGAACTCTAATCTGATGTGAACGACCTGTTTTTAATTGGATTTGAACCAAAGTTTTACGATTAATGGTTTTGATAACTTTATAATTCAAAATTGCCTCTTTAGCTTCTTTTTTCTTGGAATTAACCACATATACAATGTTTTTATTTCTATCTTTCCATAAATAATCACGAAGTTCACCTTCTTTTTTTGAAGGTACACCGTGAATAATCGCTAGATATGTTCTATATAATTTTTGTTTTCTAAGTTCATTAGATAACCTAGAAGCCGCTTTGGATGTTTTAGCGAATACGATTGCGCCTCCAACAGGCCGATCAAGGCGATGTACGAGACCAAGATATACATTTCCTGGTTTATTGTATTGGACTTTTATGTAATTTTTTAAAATAGACAACAAATCTTGATCTCTTGAGTTATCTTCTTGTACAGGAACATTGATAGGTTTCTCTACCATTAATAAATGGTTATCTTCATAAAGAATATTGTCGAACATTTAATTCCTCCAACATAATATACATTATTAGTTTTCGTAAATTTTAAAATAAAATTATTAAAATTAAACCAAATTAAGATATTATCAGTAGTTAGATATAAATTCAATCTTCCTTATATTTAAAAATCATAAAAAGTAATTATTTATTAAGGTGAAAGTGAATATTATTTTCACACTAATTACATTGTCATTACATATTTGTAAAAGTAGAATAATAGTTCCTGATTGATGTGTTGGTTTTTTGAATGGAATTGAGGTACGTGATCAATGTAATTGAGGCGTAAAAATTCTAGATATTTTTTAACTTCACTGTAACCCACAAGCTTTTTCCAGATGTTACAGTAGGGATTAGCAAATTTGATAAAAGTAATTTTGCAAAATCGAAAACACAAATTTAAACACAAATTTAAAAGTATTATCTCTTAGGAGGATTTATTAATAATGAAAAAAACAGTATTAGCTTCAACGTTAGCAGTAGGACTCGGCGTAACAGGGATCGCAGCAGGAAATTCAGCAGATGCGTCTGAACAAAGTATCGATCAAGCACAACTAGCTCAACAAGCACAAAACAACCCTGAACAATTAAATGCTAAGCCAGTACATGAAGGTGCTTATAACTATAACTTTAATCAAGATAATTTAAATTATAACTTTGAATCTGATGGCACATATTGGTCATGGAGCTATGGTGAAGGTTCAAACGGATCAAGCGATGCATCAACACAATCAACAACTAATGTAGGACAACAAGAACAAGCACCGCAAACTCAAGACCAACCACAACAAGCTTCATCAGAACAACCAGCACAAGAGCAAGCACCTCAAACTGAGCAAACGCAACAACCACAACAAGAAGCAGCTTCATCACAACAATCAACAGATAATTCAAGTGAAGCATCAAGTGGTTCATCAGTAGAAGTAAACGATCACTTGAAACAAATCGCGCAACGTGAATCAGGTGGCGACTTAAAAGCAGTTAATCCATCTTCAGGTGCAGCAGGTAAATATCAATTCTTACAAAGTACATGGGATTCAGTAGCGCCAGATGAATATAAAGGTCAATCACCAACAGAAGCACCAGAATCAGTACAAGATCAAGCAGCAATGGATTTATATGAATCTGAAGGTGCTTCACAATGGGTTACTGCATAATAAGATAATATGCAATTTTAAAATATGAATATAAATGTATAGAGTGAGTGACATATAAAGCTCATGCTAAAAATAAAGGACTAATCCGTTAGCAACCAACATGGATTAGTCCTTTTTACATTGAGGGAAAGACATATATTTTCGAAAGTTATAGAATTAATTGTAGAAAATTAATAGAAAAGTTAATTTTAAAAAAGATATTTAAATAATATACTAAAAATAATACTTAATTTAAAACTGCTGACTTATTAATTAATGAACTAAATCTTGCAATAATAGAATAAAAAGTGCTTTTATTACAACATCATTACAATAAAATTGAAAATATAACTAACCTTAAAACGATGATGATGGCGTTCTAAGGTTTTTTGATGAGTGTAATATTTAACTTTTATGTCATTAGGACGTAAAAAATCTAGATATTTTTTAACTTCACTGTAACCCACAAGCTTTTTCTAGATGTTACAGTGGGAACTAGCAAATTTGATAAAAGTAATTTTGCAAAAACGAAACACAAATTTAAAAAGCAAATTTAAAAGTATTATCTCTTAGGAGGATTTATTAATAATGAAAAAAACAGTATTAGCTTCAACGTTAGCAGTAGGACTTGGCGTAACAGGAATTGCAGCAGGAAATTCAGCAGATGCGTCTGAACAAGGTATCGATCAAGCACAACTAGCTCAACAAGCACAAAACAACCCTGAACAATTAAATGCTAAGCCAGTACATGAAGGTGCTTATAACTATAACTTTAATCAAGATAATTTAAATTATAACTTTGAATCTGATGGTACAAATTGGTCATGGAGCTATGGTGAAGGTTCAAACGGATCAAGCGATGCATCAACACAATCAACAACTAATGCAGGACAACAAGAACAAGCACCGCAAACTCAAGACCAAACACAACCACAACAAGCTTCATCAGAACAACCAGCACAAGAGCAAGCACCTCAAACTGAGCAAACGCAACAACCACAACAAGAAGCAGCTTCATCACAACAATCAACAGGTAGTTCAAGTGAAGCATCAAGTGGTTCATCTGTAGACGTGAACGATCACTTGAAACAAATCGCGCAACGTGAATCAGGTGGCGACTTAAAAGCAGTTAATCCATCTTCAGGTGCAGCAGGTAAATATCAATTCCTACAAAGTACATGGGATTCAGTAGCACCAGATGAATATAAAGGTGTATCACCAACGGAAGCACCAGAATCAGTACAAGACCAAGCAGCAATGGATTTATATGAATCTGAAGGTGCTTCACAGTGGGTTACTGCATAATAAAATAATATTTAATTTTGAAATATTGTATCATCAGTCCCTAGGTTCTTTTATAGAATCTAGGGATTTTTCATTTTTTAGTGGAACATGAAAATGATTAAATTAGAGCATAATATTAAACAGCTTATAATAAATTGAAGTAAACATTATATACTTATAATTCAACATAACCCGCATACATTGAAAAACATACGTATTTTTATTATTATGTTTTCTGTATTAAAAAAATTATAATTTGAAATTGTAATTCTGAAACTTTTTAGCTATTGCTGAAAAGTTTCTTTTTGTGTTGAAAGCAAAATGGACGAAGTATAGTTAAGAAAATGGTTGTTCAAAAAATAGATTAATCTATAGAAAGAGGTGTTGGTTCAATGGTATATAAAATTCATCTGAAAAATATTTGTTTTTGTCTTTTAGGTACTTTTTTAATTGCAATAGGCGTCAATTCTTTTGTTTTAGCTTCAAATTTAGGAGAAGGTGGCACAGTCGGTATTTCTTTGAATCTAAAATATACTTTAGGTCTTTCTCCAGCGTTGACGACACTTATCATTAACATCATATTAATTGGTGTTGGTTGGAAATATCTAAGTAAAACAACTGCACTTTATACTTTGATTACTGTGGTTGCAAGTTCATTCTTCTTGGGTATTACTGAATCTTTTAATTTAAATTTAGAGTCTGATTTTATCAATACTATTTTTTCAGGCGTGCTCATTGGTATCGGTACAGGCTTTGTGATATCTGCCCGTAGTACATTGGGCGGTACTTCAGTTATTGCAAAAATTATAAACAAATACAGCGAAATTAAAACGTCACAAGCATTATTTATACTTGATTCATTGATAGTTTTATCATTCTTACTTGTCTTACCTATACAAAATGTACTTTATACTATTGTCATGTTGTTTATCGTTGAAAAAAGCATGTCTTTTGTAATAGAAGGATTTAATCCTAAAAAAGCGATTACTATTATTTCAGATTTTAATGCAGACATTAGTAAACAAATTAATGAAGAAACAGGTCGTGGCTCAACACTGCTAAATGGTGTAGGAGGATATCAACAAAAAGAGACGAATGTACTTTACGTAGTCGTTCCTCAAAATCAGTTAGCTAGAATTAAAAAAATTGTAAATCGTCATGATGAAAATGCCTTTTTAGTAATCCATGATGTACGAGATGTCCTAGGAAATGGGTTTATGAAATTACAATAAGCATAGAAAAGCAAATATCTTCAAATTAACTACAAAAATTTGAAAATACCAGTCTTTCATTTATATATTGGATGGCTGGTATTTTTATATGCGCATTTGTTATGGGATAAATATGTTATCATTACCAATTTTTAAAATAAGATACGAGATAAAAAGATAACAGTGGTAACTGTAAAAATACTAAATAATGTAGAAAACAATACAATTTGTGCATGTAATTACGGTTCTATTTGATATTCCATGGCAATCGTAGAAGTATTTCTTGAAGTAGGGAAAGAACTAGCAATAAAAAGTGATTGTGCCACAACACCGTCTAAACCTAATAAATAGATAACTGCTAAAGAAAGTATTGGACTTATTATTAAACGACCAATAAGTGACCATGAAATAACGCGATGGAAAAAGTTGATTTTAATTCTGGCAAGTTGTGCTCCTAACAAAATCAGTGCTATAGCTACAAATCCATCAGAGAGTTGATCGAGGGGAATTAAAATCGTTTTGGGAAGCTTAACAGTAAAAACTTGGCAGATAATTCCTAGTAGAAGTGCATGAAAAACTGGTAGACGTAAAAATCCGCGTGTGATATCTGCCATTGATTTACTAGCTGATAGTAGATTATACATACCATAAGAATATGTGAGTAAATTTTGAAATACTAAAATGAAAATTTGGACTGAGACACCGATTGGATTATGACTAAATACGAGTTGACTGACTGGTAACCCGTAATTTCCTGAATTCATTAACGAAATACTATTTTTTAGAGCAGCACTTTCTCCTTTTTCTAAATGTAGACATTTAGAAATTAAATTGCCAAGTAAAATTAAAATAACGCTGAAAATGATAATATAATATATTATGTTTAGTAATAAAGGTATATCAATGTTAATTTGGTAAATGTTTACAAATACTGATGCCGGCATTAAGCAGTATGTTATTAAAGTGGAAAAGTGTTTAAGATTAAAAGAAAATTTTATTTGAAGTATTAAACCCAACAATATCAGAAGTAAAATAGGCAAAATAACTTCTGAAAGAATAAAAATAAACATAAGCAACCTTCTATCTCTAAAAATTTTATGTGATGAAAAATAATGCAATATTCATTTACTTTTACGTTAGCACATATTTATTATAAGTAAAATAAATCTTAATAATTAGAATTGATAAGTAAAGATTATCATTATGTTGCTCAAATAGTAAGTGAAATGTAAAAATCTCAATAAATATAAAGCGTGCGGTAGCTAATTATGTAAAAAAAGTAATTTTAAAAAGACAAGGTACTGAAACATAAACCCTAGAAAAATAACACTCATATGATTTAATTCAATCCATCTGAGTGTTTCTTTGATTATTCAATATTGCAGCATATTGTTGGCTCGATTTCTTAGGGACAGATTCAGTTTGTCTCGTCTTCAGATTGTCTTGTTCCAGCAAACGTCTCGCCAAAATACAATGTATTCATATGTACTTTTACGTTAAATACTTTAAAAAATAAGACACTATATCAATCCAAGTAGTAACTCAATGAGCTAACTATAATTAAAACAGTATTGAAAAAGGCAATTTCTATATTATTTCAATAGAAATTGCCTTTTTCACTTGTCTAAGAACTTTATGTCCCAGACTATTTTTTAGTTAACTTGATAGATATGTCTAATATTTTGTATGACATTATCGTATGTTCATACAGTGTTTCAAAGCATCATTTACTAGACAAGTTGTTTAAAGTTTTCTAGGCGTTTTGCTTTTTCTTCATCACTAATACCATGTTTTTTAACATAGCGATTATTTTCGTGTTCAGCACATTCATGGCAACAAGCGCCTAAATAACGTGCTTCATTTTCTTCAGATACTAAAATTTGACGGTTACATTCAGGATTAGAGCAATTGATGTAACGTTCACAAGGTGTCCCATCAAACCATTCCTTACCTACAACAGTTTTTTCAACTTGATTGACATCTACACTGATACGTTCGTCAAATACGTACATTTTGCCGTCCCAATACTCACCTTTTGTTTCTGGATCTTTTCCATAAGTGGCGATACCACCTTCAAGTTGGCTTACGTCTTCAAAACCTTCTCTTAATAGATAACCGGAGAATTTCTCACAGCGAATACCGCCAGTACAATAAGTGACGATTTTTTTATCCATAAATTGATCTTTATTTTCTTTAATCCAGTCTGGTAAATCTCTAAAACGAGTAATATTAGGTCGAATCGCACCACGGAAATGTCCTAAATCATATTCATAATCATTACGCGCATCGATAACAATTGTGTCATCATCAAATAATGCTTCTTTAAATTCTTTAGGTGATAAATAATTACCAGTAAGTTCTTTAGGGTTAATATCTTGCTCTAAATCTAATGCTACAATTTCTTTTCTAGGACGCACGTGCATTTTTTTAAACGCGTGACCATCTGCTTCATCAATTTTGAAAGTAATTCCTTTGAATCTTTCATCTGATTGTAATGCGTTCATATATTTTTCTGTTGCTTCAACTGTTCCTGATACAGTACCATTAATACCTTCAGTTGATACTAAGATACGTCCTTTAAGCTCCAAATCTTTACAAAAATCTAAATGCTCTGTAGCAAATGTTTCTGGGTCTTCAATCGTTGTATATTTATAATACAATAATACTCTGTAATCCATAATTCTATTCTCCTCTAATTTATTTCTGTTTATAATAGTTTTATATAAAATTAATAGTTTAGTGATGTCGTGCGGCTATCATTCATAATGATATTATGAATGTTTGCTATATGCTTTTATAAAAGGACGAAATTCTCCTCACTATATTGTAACAAAAAAGGAACAATATTCAATTTAAAAATTTTGTAAAACTAAATATTGTCAAAAATTTTTTGAAGAGCATTTGAATTATGATGAAAAACATGTTCTTTTCAAATTTATTATCAATGAAAAGAACATGTATATAAATTTACTTATTTTTATTTGTAAAGATAAGTGCAACTACTAAACTAATTGTACTGATAGCAAAGATAATATTCATAATAGAAAGTGTTTCTATAATCACTACATCTTTGCCTAATCGTTCAAAAGCATTTTGTTGCATTTCTTTCTCTGAATTAAAATCACTGTCAGCTCTTGAAGGCTTTTCTTCAATATCTTCTAATAATCTTTCTTTAACTTTAGGCATGTTATACCTCCTTATTCTCTATTATAATTTTTCCCTATTAACAAAAAATAAACCATCAATATATAGGCGTTTGCATCATATGCTTGAGGTGGCTATACTTTTATTAATCAATGAAATAAAGCAGGAGAGGATAGAATGGAAACTGTATATTTAGCAGGTGGATGCCTTTGGGGTGTTCAGGCATTCGTTAAGACATTACCAGGTGTCATTCAAACAGAAGCTGGTAGGGCAAATGGTATTACGCATACACTTGATGGAGAATATGATGGTTATGTAGAAGTAATTAAAACGAGTTTTGAACCGGAAAAAGTATCTGTTTCTGATTTAATGGGGTATCTTTTTGAAATTATTGACCCTTATAGTGTAAATCAACAAGGTCAAGATATAGGATTAAAATATAGAACTGGCTTATATAGTGAAGACGCAAAACATTTAAAAGAAGCACAGGCATACATAGATGCAATTGAAGATCATCATCTTATAGCCACAGAGGTATTGCCACTGACGAATTATGTTAAAAGTGCAGAAGCACATCAAGACAGATTATCAAAATTTCCAAACGACTACTGTCATATACCTAAAGGACTTATTAATAAGTATAAAAAGTGATGAAACAATATAGATTTTAAAGTAAAACTTCTTTGTATATTTTGAAAACATTTTCATAAAAAATAACCATAAAATTTTTGAAAAAAGGGTTTGACATTTAAATTTAAGGGGCGTAATATACTAAAAGTACATGGGGTGTACTAATGTATTTTTATCCCTTTAAATACTTAGTCATACGCATTATACTAAGACAAATATTTTTGTTTTAGTCTTTTTTTATTTTATAGTACACGGGATGTACGATTAAAGGAAGGTAGTTGGAAAAATGTTGAATGAATTTAAATTTATTTTTAAAAATAAAATGTTAGTGGTCTCTTTAATTGCTATATCGCTTATTTCATTGCTATATGTAGCTTTGTTTGTTGGTTCAATGTGGGATCCATACGACAAGACAGAAAATCTAAAAATATCTGTTGTCAACCATGATGAAAAAGCAACGCTTAATAATAAAGATATTACTATCGGTGATGATTTAGTAGACAAATTAAAAGATAATGATAAGTTTGATTTTCAAGTTGTTTCTGAAAAAGAAGCAGATAAGCAATTGAATAGAGGTGAAAGTGTAGGAACAATTATCGTTCCCAAGAATGCTTCATCCAATGCAACGACAATTTTAGATGAAAATCCTAAAAAAATAAATCTGGAAACTAAGGTGAACCCAGGCTCTAGCTATACGGGCAGTCAATCTGCAAATTCAGCTATCAATACAGTGACTGAATCTATAAAAGATAATATTAGATCAAATTATTTGAATGAATTATTCGCTAGTGCTAAAAAATCACAATCAGGTTATCAAGATACATCTGATGCATTAGGGCAAATGTCTGATGCAGAAACACAACTTATTGATGGTAATCAAGAAGTGACAGATGGTATTCAACAAATGGCGCCGATGGTAGGTCAACCAGCTCAAAAGTTATTATCAGGAAATCAGCAAGTAACAGATGGGTTGAAAGAGCTTCAGGCTAATAATGACGAATTAAAATCAAAAATAGACGACGCAGTGAGTCAGCAAAACAATGTTTCATTTGAATCCGAAAATGAAAAAGCGCTTAATGATGTTACTAAAGTAAAAGAAAATAATCCGACGAATGCTGATGAATATGGTGCAACAATTGTTCCTTATATGGCAAGTGTAAGTTTATTTGTTGGTGCGCTATCGTTTAGTGCGATTTATCCATTGAGAAAAACGATTGATAAATCTACAACTTCAATAAGACAAACTTTAGGAAAATTTGCATTATATATTGTTCAAGGTGCGTTATCTGCATTGTTCATGAGTAGTTGGGTATTATTTGTATTTAATATGTCAGTTGGTAATGTCTGGAAATTTATATTAGTAGGGTTATTATGGGCTATTGCAGCAATTACAATCACATCATTCCTAACATTATTCTTAGATAGAATAGGACTCTTTATATCAATGATTCTTTTAATCTTACAATTGAGTGCAAGTGAAGGTATGTTCCCAATAGAGCTTTCTGCAACGTTCTATAGATGGATACATCCATTTTCACCAATGTCCTATGCTATTCAAGGATATAGAGAAGCAATATTCACTAATGCAGGTCACTTCGACTTTGGATTTGTTGTAGCTCTACTTATCGGAATCATTATCGTAATGATGATTTTACAATATTTAGTTTTATTATGGTTTAATAAACGTGAAAAATTACCACTTTCTATCGAATTCAAGTAACTTATAAAGGGGGATAAAGTGATGAATGATGTAGATGCATCGATTGAGAAAGCGATAACCAAATTTCAAATCGTGATGCTGTATTTAAACAAAGAAATTATTGAAATGGTGAATGAATCATCTCTCACAAACCTACTTTCAAGAGAACAAATTGAAGCGATGAGAATTATTCAAACAAAAGGTCAAGTTACGATTAATGAGTTAGCTGGGCTACAAAATATATTTAAAACAGCTGCTTCAAAAAGAATCGGTAAACTTGAAGAAATGGGTTATGTGCAAAGGGCACACTCAAACAATAAAAGAATTAAATTAGTCCAATTAAGTTTAGAAGGTGAAAGTTTTTTAAAACAAGCGACTTCAGCAATGAGTGAATCAGTGAAAAATCGCTTAGGTAACCAATTTTCACTTGAAGAAATAGAAGATTTTGTAAATCAATTGGAACGAATCGATGAAGCCTTTAGAAAAAGTAAATAATTACTAAGCAATTAAATGAGTTATACATGGACTTGTAGCTACAGGATTAGTATACTAAATGATATAATTTCAAGCGTATACTAACTGAAAAACATAAATTTTTGATTAGGGGTGAAACATAATGAAAAGAACAGCTGAACGTATACTTGCCTGGATTGGTATTGGTTTACAGCTATTAGGTGTAATTGTTCTGGCAATATTCTTACCATTAATTGGAAATGGTGACAATAAAAATGCAATGATACAAGCAATGATGGAAGATGATAGTTCAATCACATATGAAAATGGAGAAGCGGTTATTAATATGTTAAGTGCCTTGGTAACTGCAGGACTAGTATTATCTATTGTGCTACTTATAGTGGCGATTATTGGTGCAGTGTTAATTGGTAAAAAAGCCAAAGCTGCCGGCATTTTATTAATCATTGTGGGTGTTATTTCATTAATCGGTAACTGGATTACTGCCATTTTATGGTTAGTAGCCGGTATCATGTTGCTAGTAAGAAAACCTCAAAAACCTATTTATAGCAGAGATGAAGAAGATGATGCTAATCCCTTTATCAAAGATGGGTCACAAGTAAATGAACATAATAACTCATATGTATTATCTGAAAATCAAAAAGAGAACGAACAAGAAAAAATCAAAGAAAATTATTCCGATACTGACGAGGATAATAAATATAAATATTAATTTTTAATCCAAGTTTGCCTTTGATAGGTAAACTTGGATTTTTTATATATTATTCAGATTTGATTGTATCTAAAATTAATTGGAGTTGATTATATAATTGATGTGGCTCTATCTTCGTATTTGTATTTTTAGAATTATGTTGTTTTATAAAATCTTTTGGTGTCATATGCATCACATTTTTGAAATCTCTCAAATAAGTATTGTATGAACGGAACCCATAATCTACCCAAATTGATTCGCTATTGCCATTTGTTAATAAATCCCTAGATAAACTATAGATTTTAACTTTTTTAATGTATTTGATTAATGAAATATTCATTTTTTTTGAAAATTCTCTAGATAAATAACTACTATTTACGTAAAATGTTTTAGCTAGTAAATTAAGCGTTAATGGTTGCTTGTAATGTTGGTTAATATAGTCTACAACGTTTTTAATTAATTTATTCGAGTAAGTCAACTGACCATATATATTTGCTTGAGATGAATTGAGGTAATTAATTAATTTAATAACTCCGATGTCTCCATTAAATAAATTATTTTCTAAAATATTTTTTAAAGTTGTAATATAAGTTTCGGTAATCAACTTACTTAATTTATATTTTTCTAGAAGATTTTCTCGATTGATTAAGGTGAAACGATGATAACTTAAATTATTTACTGAAATACAAGCAAGCATACCTTCTCGATGTACAATGAGATTTTCTTCGAAATCGTATACCACAAATACATCGCCTCGATGAAATATAAAATTTGATTTTACTTTTTGGAAATGAATCATACCTGAAATAACCAAATATATATTGGAAAAGTTAGGTGTATTTAAATTTTCTAATTGATCACCTTCATCATAAATGATGTGATTATAATCCATTGAAACCCTCCATTCCTTAAATGTTGCTAGAAAAGTTAGCATCAATTTATGTAAAATGAGAATCAGATTAAGTATTAAGGTATTGGGAGTGAGAGCAATAAATTTGTTTTGGAAATGTAGATATACTTAAATTTAATTTCATTTATTTAAATAGTACTCTTTTTAAAATTAATACGTCAATTAATGTTGCGTAATTATAATAAAATAAAATTCTAAAACTAAAAAAATGGATAATTTTTACATCTGTTTATAATATATTCTATTATTGAGCGTAAAAATAGTGATAAATTCGAACAATTCGTGAATAATTTTGAAGTACTGAATAATTGAAAATATTTTCAGCGTTGTATTAAGTCAGTATTCCAGCTAATTAGCAAGATGTCATAGGGTATTGATTTCCATAAAATGAGAATCATAAAAGTAGCATTTTAGTGAGTTTAGCGTCCAAAAAATAGAATGCTGTATACAAATTGGGGTAATATCAAATCAAGTAGCATAAATTGGATTGTTATTAAACTAAATTAAAATGCAATAAAATAAGTTGTTCTATTGAGGAAGATAATAAAAACATGTAAATTGATAGTAAAGGTTAATATAGACATTAAATTGAAATTAACGAATGAGGTGAGCTAAATGATGATGATGATTGGTATACTTACACCGCTATTGGTTATTGGCTTTATAGTTATGTCAATTTTGGAAGAAAAAAAACGAAACAAAAGAGAGCAAGAAAATAATAACGATGATCAAAAGCACATAAATAATACGACTAATAGCAATGAGGATAACCGTAAAGATGAATAATTCATTATTTTATTGTTATAAACCTCTTTAAATAGTAAAGTGCTCCATTAAATCATGCACATATTAAAATAGTATGAACAAAGCAAAGTTTAGCATTCTATTGATACGATATAGGAGTTGAAATATAAAATTGATTTCTAATTTATCAATTTTTATTTCACTCCTAATTTTTATATTTTCAAAGTATATCAACGACATAATTTTAATGGTCAGATATCTAAATTTAACTTAAACACAAATGAAATATGTCTAGTGTTAAATTTTCTTACAAGGAAGTGTTATATAATGAGTGAAATGATATATATATTACAAAGTGTATTATTACCTATTTTCATAATGATTGTATTGGGATTTATCTTACAGAAAAAGTTCACACTAGATTTAAAAACTTTAGCGAAATTAAATATATATGTGTTTGTACCAGGATTTATTTTTGTAAAGTTTTATAAGACAAATTTTGAATTACATTTATTATTATATATTGTAGTTTTCTTTATAATATACATAATTTGTTTATATATCGTGGGCAAAGCTTTAACTTTAATAAACAAGAGGGATAAAGGGGAAGCTACGACGTTAACCAATAGTGTATTATTTTTTAATTCTGGAAATTATGGTGTACCAGTTAATGATTTAGTGTTTAAGGGAGATCCACTCGCGATGTCTGTTCAAGTCATCGTTTTATCATTACAAAATATTTTCACTTTTTCGTATGGCATTTTTGCAATACAGTCTGCACAAATTGGAAAGTTAAAAGCGATGTTAGGGTATTTTAAAATGCCAGTGCTATACGCTTTGTTACTTGCAATTATTTTAAATTATGCGGATATCCCCATACCGGAATTTATTTGGACGCCAGCTAATTATGTGGCAGATGCGATGATTGCAATTGCTTTAATCATGCTAGGAGCACAAATTGCGAATATAAACTTTACTTTCAAGTGGTCACTATCATATATTTTTATATTTGTACGTTTAGTCATTGGACCAGCTATCGCATTAATCATTATAAAAATCATGGGTATTGAAGGAGTGATTGCACAAACACTTTTTATCGCTTCAGCAATGCCAACATCAGTAAATAGTTCTGTGATAGCGCAAGAGTATGACAATCATCCTGAACTTGCAGCAGAACTTGTCTTTTTATCAACTTTATTAAGTTCAATTACTGTGGTAATTGTTATTTATGCTTCTAAATTATTATTTTAGATAAATAAAAAGTTATATGAATTATCATTACCAATACGTTTAAGCGCTGAGATATAAAAATTAAATCTTGGCGTTTTTTATTTCAGTTTTTAGCAAATTTTTATGAATTAAAAAATCACTGATGTATTTAAAGTGCTGAAAATTTTAATGCCACTTTTCTTGCTATATCAAACTTAAACCATGTAATATCCTTGTTTGTCTATTGTATAAAAATTGAATCGAAAATATTTTATTTGTAAAAATAATTTTTATTTTCAAATTTATTGTGCTATAAATATAGCGTGAACGACATTTAAAATAAATAGTTTGAAAATAACTATAAATTGAAGGATGGTATATGTGAAAGAGATTGTATTAGGCATAGATATCGGTACAAGTTCTGTTAAAGCCATTGCTATTAATAAAAGAGGTGACGTTTTAGATAGCGTCAGCGAACCCATTGATGTTATTAATCAACAAACAGGTTTTAGTGAACAAAATCCAGATGACTGGTTTAAAGCTTCTAAAGATTGCATTAAGTACTTATTAAATTCTGTAAAGTTAGCAAATATGAAGGTCAAAGGTATTTCATTTTCTGGCCAAATGCACAGTTTAGTACTGCTTGATCATCAATTTCAACCGCTTAGAAATGCCATTTTATGGAATGATACAAGATCCACTTTTCAATGCGAACAAATAAAACAGCAATTTGGTGAATATGTAATGGATAATCCTGTGTTAGAAGGATTTACATTAACTAAGTTGTTATGGGTAAAAGAAAACGAACCATTGATTTGGTCCAAAGCAAATGTGTTCTTATTGCCTAAAGATTATGTGAGATTTAAATTCACAGATACGATAAATATGGAATATTCTGATGGCTCAAGCACGTTGTTAATGGATATAGCATATAAGTGTTGGAATAAAAAAATTTGTGAGTATTATGGTGTATACCAATTATGTCCCAATTTAATTGAATCACAAAATTTTGTAGGGTACATCAATACTTCAACTGCAGATGAATTAGGTATAGGTGATGATGTGGCAGTATTTGCTGGGGGTGGAGATAATGCCTGTGGTGCATTAGGTGCAGGTGTTATTAACGATGGCGATACATTATGTAGTATCGGCACTTCTGGTGTGATACTAGCGTGTGATTCTGAGCATACGGGTACTTATTATCACAATTTACATCATTTTAATCATGTACTCCCTGAAAAATCTTATGCGATGGGAGTAATATTAGCTGCAGGAGATAGTTTGAAATGGTTTCAAAAAAACATCGCTCCAAATTTAACTTATAGTCAAATTTTGGATGAAGCAAAACAGTCTTCTATAGGGAGTAATGGTTTAATATATGCACCATATCTATCAGGAGAACGTACACCTCATGGGGATAGTCAAATTAGAGGAAGTTTTATTGGCTTAAGCCGTATGCATTCGATTAAAGATATGGCTCGCGCGGTTATTGAAGGTATTACTTTTGCATTATATGAATCTATCTATTATTTACGTGAAAATGATAAAAAAATTAAAGAAATGACTTCTATTGGTGGTGGAGCTAAAAGTGATTTTTGGCTTCAATTACAAGCTGATATCTTCAACGCTAAAGTATATAAATTAAAGCATGAAGAGGGACCAAGTATGGGTGCAGCGATGATAGCAGCAAAAGGTGTAGGGTGGTTTCATGATACCGCTGAGATGGTAAGACAATTTATACAATATGATAAAGTATTTGAACCATGTATAGAAAACCATATGCAATATAAGCAGTATTTTGCAATATATAAAAAAATCTATGGTGATACCAAAAAAATAACAAAAGAATTATTAAAGTTATCGCAATAAAATTATAATATCGGTGCAATTATGTCACTATTTCTTATGATATTTCCTGGAAAATAAAAAGCTTAAAAAATATAGACGGTTGAAAAAATACAGTTTTTACGTTAAATTAAACATGAAATAAACATAAAATGCATATCAATTAAATAGAGATAAGTTTAGACCACTGGAAGTGCCTTTATGACAAAAGGCTGAGACGAGCGTGATACGCTAGAATTCCTTGAACCTGATCCAGTTTGTACTGGCGTAGGAAAAGTGGCGTTATAAACCGTATTAGTCCGTTCATATTAACGTTATTTTTCCTATTTGGAAAAGTAACGTTTTTTTATTTTTAGGAGTGATTATAGTGATTATTGCGATTACCAATTATCATAAATTAACCAAGAAAGATAGCGCGAATTATTGTGAAATTGAACCTTATATTGATTATCTCATCGTCAGGTCACCGATGTGTACTTCTGAGAAGATTGAATGGATTAACCAACTAAAGCAACAACATTTTCCAAAAGATAAAATTATTATTCACAGTGATTATCGTGTACTCCAATCTTGCGGCTTATCACGCATACATTTTAGAGAAAATGATGAGCAAATCCGTGCTTTAAAACAACATTGTTCAGACATAAAAATAAGTATGTCTACACACAGTAGCCATGCAATTCAATATGCAGAAGATTTAAATTTAGATTTTGTACTTTATGGGCACGTATTTGAAACAAAGTCTAAAAAGGGGTTAACCCCTAGATCATTTAGTGAGGTCAATGAAGCATTGAAAAGTGATATTCCCGTAATCGCATTAGGTGGCATTAATTTAACAACTATGCCTCATTTGCCTAAGGGATTTCAAGGTATCGCAGGTATTTCTATTTTTAATCACTCAATAAAAACAGTACAAGCGTTACACAGAGCATGGTTACATTATGAAACAACACAAAATTAATGATTTACTAATCAATAAGCGAGAAAGGAATGAATCATGATGCATTGCATTATTAATGGTGATAATTTCACATTTGAAAATCCTTTAAATATACAAGAGGTATTGCAAACACTTGGTTTAGACGAAAAAAGAGTGATTGTTGAACATAATAAAAAATTAATTAAGCAAAACCAATTTCAGAATCATGTCGTTAATGATAAAGATTGTTTAGAATTATTAGAATTTGTAGGAGGCGGATAAGATGTTTAAAATAGGAAAATTTGAATTTAATTCAAGATTGTTATTAGGTACTGGTAAATTTGAAACAGAAGCCATTCAAAAAGAGGCAATAAATGCATCTGAAACAGAGGTTTTAACTTTTGCAGTACGTCGAATGAACTTATATGATGAGAAATTTCCTAATCCTTTAGCAAAAGTTGACTTATCAAATTTTGTTACTTTTCCTAATACTGCTGGAGTAACTTCAGCTGAGGAAGCGATAAGAATTGCAGAAATTGCTAATCATGCCAATCTTTGTGACATGATTAAAGTAGAAGTGATAGGTGATCAGGAAACCTTACTACCTGATCCGCTAGAAACATATGAGGCGTGCAAGGTTTTACTAGAAAAAGGTTATACAGTGTGTCCTTACATTTCAAATGATGTTGTACTTGCTAAGCGTTTAGAAGAATTAGGAGTACACGCGATTATGCCACTAGCTTCACCTATTGGTACAGGAAGAGGAATAAACAACCCTTTAAATCTACGTTATATTATTGAACGCGCCAATGTACCCGTAATTGTGGATGCAGGGGTTGGATCACCAAAAGATGCATGTCATGCTATGGAATTAGGGGCCGACGCCATTTTATTAAACACAGCAATTTCTAGTGCGAAAGATCCAGGGAAAATGGCAGAAGCCATGAAATTGGGTATTCAAGCAGGAAGAATGAGTTATCAAGCAGGGAGAATACCAGTTAAGTACACAGCTCAAGCTTCAAGTCCAACAGAAGGCATCGGATTTTTATGATGGAAAGATATTCTCGTCAAATACGCTATAAAAATTTTGGTGAACAAGGCCAGCGTAAACTAGCGCAAACACATGTGATGATTGTAGGAGCAGGAGCGTTAGGAAGTCATTGTGCAGAAATATTAACACGTATGGGGATTGGCGAGCTTACGATTATTGATATGGATATTGTAGAATTATCAAATTTGCATAGACAAGCCACTTATACTGAAAACGATGCACAAACGATGATGCCTAAAGTGGAAGCACTAAAAAAGCATTTGTTAGATATAAATTCTAATATTAAAATCAACACATTATACAAAGAAATAACTTGCACCAACATTGAACACATTTTAAGAAAATCAAATCCTGATATCGTCATGGATGGCATGGATCATTTTAAAATTAGATACTTGATTAACGAAGTATGCCATAAATTTTCGATACCTTGGATTTATGGGGCAGCAATCGGAAGTCAAGGTACCGTTTATGGTATTGATTATAAAGGCCCATGTTTAAAATGTGTGCTCGATAAGATGCCAGAATCTGCAGAAAGTTGTTCTATTAATGGTGTGTTACCTACAGTTATATACCAAGTAGCTAGCATGGAAGTTTCAGAATTATTACGTTGGATAACAGCATCTGGATTCTCTCAAAAATTAATAACGCTAGATACTTTTTCAATCCAGTACCATACAGTGAATATCAACCAACTTAAAAATGACGATTGTAGCATTTGTGTACATCAGAGATATGATTTACTGAACCAACCTCAACATACAAACGTAGAATCTCAATGTGGCAATACATTTTTGCTTCGTTTCGATGAAAATATTTTTGAATATGCACATTACCTACCTGCCAAAATTAAAAAGGCCAATAGCTTTGCTAAATTACTTTCTTATAACGAAATCGATATTACTTTATTTAAAGATGGTCGTATGAATGTTTATGGCTTGGAAGATGAAGGACAGGCGCAAGCATTATATACACATTTTGCTAAAAGCATAAAATAGGACATTTACATTTCTCAAAAGCAAAAATTTTAGAATAAAAATTAAAGTTTCTTAAATCGTAACAAATTTGTGACATATTTGTTAACAGCTCTTCTCAACATTGAAACACTATATATTGTGGTATAAATTATGTTTATATACAATATATAGAAAAGAAGGGGTAAAATGAATAAATTAGAACAAAATTTAACGAAACTTATTACAAAAGATCCAACTGTTATTAACGAAAATGCTAATAAAGATAGTGCCACTTTTTCTACAATGAGAGATTTAACAGCAGGTGTTGTATCTAAATCATATGCTTTGGATTACTTATTACCTAAACATATAGCTGAAGCACATAAAAGTGGAGATATACATTTCCATGACTTAGATTATCACCCATTTCAACCACTCACTAACTGTTGTTTAATTGATGCTAAAAATATGTTGAAACATGGATTTCGAATTGGCAATGCATCTGTGACATCGCCAAAATCAATTCAAACAGCTTCTGCTCAGCTTGTACAAATTATTGCCAACGTCTCTAGTAGTCAATACGGGGGTTGTACCATTGATCGAGTAGACGAATTATTAAGTGATTACGTAAAATATAACGAAGCAAAACATAGAAAATTGGCACAACAATTTGTTGATGATACACATATTGATGCATATGTTGATTATCAAATCACCCAAGATATTAATGACGCAATTGAAAGTCTAGAATACGAAATAAATACACTTTATACTTCAAATGGACAAACGCCATTTGTCACTCTTGGTTTTGGTCTAGGTATAGATGAATATAGTAGAAAAATTCAACAAGCGATATTGAAAACACGAATAAAAGGACTTGGAAAAGACCGTATAACAGCTATATTTCCTAAATTAGTTTTTTCTATTAAAAAAGGTGTGAATTTTAGTGAAGATGACCCTAATTATGATATTAAAAAATTAGCATTAGAGTGTTCTACAAAAAGAATGTATCCAGATATATTAAATTATGATAAAACTGTAGAAATTTTAGGTGATTTTAAAGCGCCAATGGGTTGTCGTTCTTTTTTACCAGTATGGAAAAATGAGCAAGGTGAAGCAGAAAATAATGGAAGATGTAATTTAGGTGTAGTAACGCTTAATGTGCCGAGAATAGCTATAGAATCAGATGATGATATGGAAAAGTTTTGGGAAATCTTTCATGAACGAATGCAAATTATGCACGACGCATTAGTTTATCGCATTAAACGTATGGAACAAGCTACACCTGATAACGCTCCAATTTTATATAAAAATGGTGCGTTTAAACATCGTTTAAGTGATGAAGAGAGTGTTATGTCATTATTTAAAAACAAACGTGCTACGTTATCGATAGGTTATATTGGTCTGTATGAGGCAGCTACTGTTTTTTATGGCCCTGAGTGGGAAAAAACTGCAAGAGGTAAAGCCTTCACCTTACAAATTTTAAAAGCTATGAAAATTTATCAATTGGAATGGACTGAACGCTACGACATTTGGTTTAGTATATATAGTACACCAAGTGAATCATTAACAGATCGTTTTTGCAGATTAGATAGAGAAAAATTCGGCGATATATTAGATATTACAAGCAAGGGGTATTATCAAAATTCGTTCCACTACGATGTGCGAAAAGATATTACACCATTTGAAAAGATAGATTTTGAGAAAGATTATCCATTTTATGCTAGTGGTGGTTACATACATTATTGTGAATATCCAAAATTAGACCATAACATTAAAGCATTAGAAGCGGTTTGGGATTATTCATATGACAAAGTTAGTTATCTAGGAACAAATATTCCTATAGATCATTGTCGTTTATGTGATTTTAAAGGTGATTTTAAAACAACTGCATCAGGATATCAATGTCCAGAATGTGGAAATAGCGACCCTAAAACCGTAGATGTAGTAAAACGAACATGTGGCTATTTAGGTAATCCAGTGCAACGTCCTACAATCGAAGGTAGACATAAAGAAATTTGTGCAAGAGTAAAACACATGAAAGACCAGTCGATATGACAATACTAAATATCATTAATGGACAAGGTTACATTGCCAAAATAGAGTCACAAAGTTTCGTAGATGGCGAAGGCGTGAGATGTAGTTTATATGTTTCAGGGTGTCCATTTGCATGTTTAAATTGTTATAACAAAGCAGCTCAAAATTTTAAGTATGGTGAGAAATTTAATATTGAAACTTTAAATGAAATATTAGAAAATTGCGAACCTGATTATATAGAAGGTTTAAGTATTTTAGGTGGGGAACCATTTTGTAACTTAGATATAACACTCAATTGTGCTCATGCATTTAGACAACGTTTTGGTCATAGCAAAACCTTATGGGTATGGACTGGATTTTTATTTGAATACTTAAGGAATGATCAATCTCAGAGAAATGAATTATTGAAAATTATAGATGTACTCGTCGACGGTCCTTTCATGCATCACTTATATAAACCCAATTTACCTTATAAAGGTTCATTAAATCAACGTGTGATCGATGTGCAAAAATCATTAGTCGATGGTAGAATTCATGAGTATATAATTTAACATTGTGGTTATGTCTGTGTCCTGAAATTGAGGCGAATTGCTATTAATATGATATAAAGTTAATTACAATCATAATTAAGACAAAAATAGATTTAGCAAATTGCTAATAAAGGAGCGTATGAGCAATGTGTACAGGTTTTTCATTTATGTCTGAAAATCATCAAGCTATATTAGGTCGAACAATGGATTTTGTTTATCAATTAAAAGGTAATCCAGCGGTTCAACCACGCCACTATTACTGGGAATCGCGTGTAGAGTATAAAGGTGAAACATTGTATGGCTTCGTAGGTTCTGGCAGCGATATGGAAGGATTTTTATTTGGAGATGGTGTTAACGAGCATGGCGTTGGTGTTTCAGTACAATATTTCAGAGGCTATGCTTCTTATGCAAATGAAACTAAAGCAGGCTATATGAATATTGCTCAAAATGAAGTGATAAATTGGATACTAGGTTATAACAAAAGCATAGCTGATTTAATTAAAAACGCACAAAATGTTAATGTCGTGGCACATACTTTGAACGATCTCTCTGAAGTTCCACCGTTACATTATCATATTTCTGATGATACGGGTAGAACGGTAGAACTCACTTTTGATAAAGGTCAAATAGTCGTTAATGACAATCCAGTTGCCGTTTTGACTAACAATCCTGATTTGAATTGGCATTATGAAAATTTAAGAAATTATATAAACATTTCACCACATAAACCAAATGAAAGAAATTTTGCTAATATTAATTTAAAATCATTAGGCAATGAAGGTGGCACCTATGGCTTACCAGGTGGATACACATCATCAGAAAGATTTGTTCGTATTGCTTACTTGAAAAATTATTTAGAAGAAGCAGCAAACAGTCCTGAACAAGACATACTTAACGCTTTTAAATTATTGGAAATTATGAGTATACCTAAAGGCGCAGTTAGAGATGAACAAAATGATTTACATTATACGTTATATCAGACGGTCTTAAATTTAACGACACGTACATTTTATATTAAATGGTATAACTCTAATAAAATTACTGAACTACATTTATCAGAAGATCTACTGAATAAAAAAGAAATGACTATTTTTGAGCCAACTGATGGATTAGCGATAAATCGCTTGAATTAAGATTTAAAGCGAGCACTTAATTAGAATGAATTTTAAACAATCAATAACTAATATGAGACACATAAAAAACGATCGTTTTTTATGTGTCTTTTTATGTTTAATAACAATCATTTTTGATGGAAAAAAGTTTTTATCTCACTATTTTACTTAAAAATTCAACTTTTTTACTGACGCATTATAAGTACTGTTGGTCATTAAATTTAAAATTATAATGATTAAAGAAAGATAAATTGTATTAAATTTAATAACATCTAAAATGATTTTACTATCGAAAAGGAGAGTTAGATAACAATGAGAATATTTAGAGAGTATATGGCTAGGAGAAATAATAGATATTCCATACGTAAATTTACGATTGGAACAGCTTCAGTACTTTTAGGAAGTTTATTAATTTTTCAACATAGTGAAGAAGCCCAAGCTGATACTTTACAAAAAGAACAACAAGAAGTGAAAGAAATACCTCCTAAAGTAGATAAAGAGAACACTAACAATGATTCAAATTTTAATAATATATTAGAAAAAGAGAGTAACAATGACACAGTACAACAACCCATCCAAGCTGAAATTGATAATAAAACAGAAAACAAAAGTGCTTCAAAAGATACAAAATCAGTTGAGGAAGGTACTGAGATAACATCGCAACAATTCGAGTCAAATGCCGATACTATTATTGAAAATAAAGAACAACCAGACCATTCAGATGTAAACGAACAAGATATACAAAATGATAAACAAGAAAAAACACCTGAAACAATAAAAAACGATGAGGAAATAAAGGCATTAGATACTGAAAAGCTAGATATAGATAAAAAACAATCATCAACTGCCGAAAATACAGATACTAAAATAAATAGTAATTCGAAATTGAACGAAAAAGAGCAATCAGTCACTCAAAATTTGATTTCGATGGAAAATAGAGTTACTGAAACGAAAGTTGAAGTGCCTAATAATAATATAGAGAAAAATGAATCAGAAAAAGGTTTGAGCACGAACGAAAAAGACGTCAAAAATGAAAAACAACCAGAAAAGCAATATATTCCAAAAACTCGAGTAGCTAGAAGTATCGACCGAAATCGATACTATAATGGAATAAGCAATAATCACCATTACTTTGGACCTAGATTATCTTATAATTCATTAAGAGCCGGAGATTATATTGCGACGGCACTTAATGAAGTAGAAAGAAATAGAGGAGAACTAACGGAAGAAGAAAGAAAGCTGTTTTTAAGAAATATTATTAGACAAACTTCATTAAAAAATAATAAAGCGGCTTATGACAGAATTTTTAATAGGGATTATTCTGTAGCAAGAAATAGAAAAATCACAGGGAGTCAAGCGAATAATATAAACACACTACTGTCAAAAATGAAAGATTTAACAGTTAATCGTGACAGTCCGAATTATCAAGGTATATATACATTTACAAATCAAAATGATGTAACTAAAAATGATTTTGGTATAGTAAAAGATGAAGTGTTACATGATGGTGAAGCTTTAATAGCAACAATGGAATTGTCAAAAGAAAAAGGTAGAGGAACGTATAGATTTGAAAACTATGCGATAAGACCAAATGATAGCCTCAATAAAAAAATTAAACAGGTCGTAGCAGTTTATGAAGGTAGACAAAGAGTTGTATTACGACAAGATCATTTAGGTTATTATTCATATACACGTCCAAACAGTGGCGGAAATGGTGACCCTGATAGAGGTGGTGGATCAGGCGGATCAGTAAAATTTTACATTTCTTTTGACGCTAATCAATATATTGATGTGAATAAAGATAAATTATTTGGTTATATCTTGAGTGATACTACAGATACTAATGTATTAAGAGGCGTAAATATTACTAATAAAGCTGTTAATATCCAAGAAGTGGCAGAAACAATCAATGAAGCTTTGAAAAAAGCAAAAATCAAAAAAGTAGAAGATGCTATAGAAGCAGCAACACAAGTGCAAAAACAAGCCAAAATAAAGCTAGGTGAAGTGACGCAAGACCAATTAGTAACACCAGATGAAAAAGCCGAAATAGATAAAATGAATGTAGAAATTGAAAAGGCCAAATCATCAGCAATACAAGTATTAGACGCTCTACCGAATGGCCTCACTAATAAAGATTTATTACGAAAAAGAATAAATGATATTACATCCGTAACATCACCAGAAGTAAACGATGCAGATAGTAATGGTGTGCTAGATACTGAACAATTGTCTGAAGCAACACAAGCAGTAGTGAATGCGGAACAGACAAAAGCAGCAGTAGATACGAAGTTGGCAGAAGTAACAGCAGATGGTTTAGTGACTCTAGACGAAAAAACTTCAGTAGACGCGTTAATTCAAACATTAGAAACAGTGAAACAAACGGCGAAAGAGAAGATAAACAATGTACCGAATGGTACTGCGGGTAAAGATGATTTACAAACAAGATTGGATAATATCACATCAGTAACGTCACCAGAAGTAAATGATGCAGATAGTAATGGAGTCTTGGATACTGAACAATTATCCGAAGCGTCTCAAGCAGTAGTGAATGCAGAACAAGCGAAAACCGTAGTAGATACTAAGTTGTCAGATATAACTTCAGATGGACTATTAACACCAGATGAAAAGGCAGAAGTAGATGCGTTAATCCAAGCATTAGAAAGCGCGAAACAAACTGCAAAAGAGAAACTAGAAAGTGTGCCGAATGGTACTGCAGGTAAAGGTGACCTCCAAACAAGATTAGACAGCATCGCTTCAGTAACATCACCAGAAGTAAACGATGCGGATAGTAATGGTAAATTAGATACAGACCAATTGTTTGAAGCAACGCAAGCAGTAGTAAGTGCGGAAAAAGCGAAAGTGACAGTGGATACGAAATTGACTGAAATCACAGCAGATGGATTGGTGACTCCAAACGAAAAGGCAGAAGTAGATGCGTTAATTCAAGCATTAGAAAGCGCGAAACAAACTGCAAAAGAGAAAATAAATAGCGTACCGAGCGGTACCATAGGGAAAGATGAGCTCCAAACAAGATTGGATAACATTAAATCCGTAACATCACCAGAAGTAAATGATGTAGATAGTGATGGTAATGGAGATAATCAACACATTTCTGAAGCAGGAAAAGCAGTAGTGAATGTGGAACAGGCAAAAGCAGCAATAGATACAAAATTGTCTGAGGTAACAGCAGATGGATTAGTGACTCCAGATGAAAAAGCGAGCGTAGATGCGTTAATCCAAACATTAGAAAGCGCGAAACAAGCAGCGAAAGAGAAATTAGGTAGTGTGCCAAATGGTACCGCAGGGAAAGCCGAGTTACAAACAAGATTGGACAATATCACATCAGTAACATCGCCAGAAGTGAACGATGCAGATAACAATGGTGTGCTAGATACTGAGCAATTATCCGAAGCGTCTCAAGCAGTAGTGAATGCGGAACAAGCCAAAACGACAGTGGACAACAAGTTAACAGAAATAACATCCGATGGTCTAGTAACGCCAGATGAAAAATCTGAAGTAGATGCATTAATTCAAACATTAGAAAGCGCAAAACAAACGGCAAAAGAAAAGCTAAATAGCGTACCAAGCGGCACTGCGGGTAAAGATAATTTACAAACAAGATTGGACAATATCACATCAGTAACGTCACCAGAGATAAACGATGCAGATAGTAATGGCGTTTTAGATACAGACCAATTGTTAGAAATGACTCATATCATAGCAGATGTGGAAAAAGCAAAAGCATCAGTGGATAAAAAATTGTCTGAAATAACATTCGATGGTTTAGTAACTCCAAGTGAAGCAGCCGAAATTGATAGACTAATCTTTGGATTGAAAGTAATCAAACAATCAGCGAAAAATAAATTGAATACTGTACCGGATGGCATACCAGGTAAAGATGTGTTACAAAGAAGATTAGACAATATCACATCAGTAACATCACCAGAAGTAAATGATGCAGATAGTAACGGTATCTTGGATATAGAACAATTATCAGAGGCGAAAAAAGCGATAGAAGCAGCTGAAATAGCAAAAACAGCAGTGGATAAAAAATTAACTGAAATCACATCCGACGGCTTAGTGGCTCCAGAGGAAAAAGCAGCAATAGATCAGTTGATTCAAACATTAGAAACTGCAAAACAAGTAGCGAAAGAGAAATTAGAGAATGTACCAAACGGCACAGCTGGTAAAGATGCCTTACAAAGAAGATTGGATAATATCGTATCGGTAACATCACCAGAAGTGAATGATGCTGATAGTAATGGTGTTCAAGATACAAAACAAGTATCAGAGGTAAGTAAAGCGATTAAAGGAACAGAATCAACAAAAGCAGCAGTAGATAAGAAACTAGCAGAAATTCAATCAGATGGACTAGTAAATCCAAAAGAGAAAGAAGAAATTGATAAGTTGATTCAAAAATTAGATAAAGAAAAACAAGCAGCGAAAGCTAAGTTAGCTAAAGTACCAAACAGCACAGCAGGAAAAGCAGAGTTACAAAGAAAACTAAATCAAATACCATCCGTAACGTCACCAGAAGTGAATGATGCAGATAGTAATGGTGTTCAAGATACAAAACAAGTATCAGAGGTAAGTAAAGCGATTAAAGCAACAGAATCAACAAAAGCAGCAGTAGATAAGAAACTAGCAGAGATTCAATCCGATGGACTAGTAAATCCAAAAGAAAAAGCAGCAATAGATCAGTTGATTCAAAAATTAGATAAAGAAAAACAAGCAGTGAAAGACAAGTTAGCCAAAGTACCAAACGGCACAGTAGGAAAAGCAGATTTACAAAGAAAACTAAATCAAATACCATCCGTAACATCACCAGAAGTGAATGATGCTGATAGTAATGGTGTCCTAGATACAAAACAAGTATCGGAAGCTAAAAAAGCAATTGCTGATGCTAAAGCAGCACAAACAAAAGTGATTAATAAAATAAAAGAAATTAGAAAAGATGGTTTGATTACGCCAAGTGAACAAGCTGACTTAGACAAACTAATTGAAAAATTAGATTCATTAAGAAGTATTGCAAAAGAAAAAATAAGTAACTTGCCAAACGGTACATCAAATATTGCTGAATTACAGACTAACTTAGATAAAGTCACATCTGAAATGCTATCAAAAGTAAAAGATATAGAAAGTAATGGTATATCAGATAAGAAACAGTCATTAGGTATGGATAAAATAAATGACAAATATAATTCAAGTCATTTTGAAAATGACGAAAAAGCGACTAAAAATAATAAGTCGCTAGACATGCATTCACGTCAATTTAATGTTCAAAATAATCACCACAATCTTGAAAGATTAAACAAAAAATTGTTTGTAAATCCAAACAAAGAAAATAATTTCAATATGAATTTACCGTATAGTGGATTAGACAAAAATAACCCTTATGCATTCGAAATTCTATTTGGAATTTTAGGATTAATGATTGTTTATAGAAGATACTTAAAAAGTGATAAAAACACAGAACATTAAGTTTAAAATTTAAAAAGTTTCATTGGATTTATAAGCACTTTGGAATGATTAGATTAAAAGTCTAGTCTCCAAAGTGCTTTTTTAATAAAATTAATGATATATAGTAATTAAAAAAGACTTATTTTGTTCCTAATCATGTAAACAAAATAAGTCTTAAAACTTAGCAACCGTGAATTTTAATATATTGATGATCATTAATTAGAAATCATATTGATCTTCTTCTTCTTTCAAAACTTGTGCATATGCTTTTGAAGTACGTAATGTAGATGAAACTAAATCATCTATCCTAAATAAAATATCATCGTTTACAATCTCATTATTTGAAAAATCGCGTTCTTCTATAAATACATAAGTTTGCATAATATGTGCCTTCATATAACCTAATATTGGTTTTAGTTGTGTTTCTGGGATGAGATAATGTTTTGGCGATCCTGCAGTTGCAAGTATACTTACTATTTTATCTTTAAATGCATTAACTGGTAGTAAATCAAATACATTTTTTAATGTACCGGGAATAGAAGCTTGGAAAATTGGGAATCCGATAAAAATGACATCAGCATTCATCAAAGTTTGCGTAAGATATAATGTATCGCCATTGTAATCTAAATAATTTCTGCCATCACTAAACACTAGTTCTAATTCTTTTAAATCAATAAAATTAATATGGTGTGTATCATCTTGATTCATAAGTGCTTGATTCAAATATGTTATAGCAGTACGCGTTTTTGAACCAACGCTAGAGCCAGATAGTAATACAATATTCATAGTATCATTGACCTACTTTCTTAAATGTTTTTTTACTGTTGGAATAATTTCATTGCCTATAAGGTCTATATTTTTCATGATTTTATTAAATGGAACACCGCCAAAATCAATTTGTGCCATAAATCGTTGGTGATTATATAACTCATGTTGATATAGAATTTTTTCAATGATTTGTTGTGGGCTACCAACCATTAAGGCATCTCTATAGTCAGGGGCCTTTGCAAATTGTTGTTTTGGATAACCTGCACCTCTGATAAATGACATTCCAACATTTAGATGCGGGTAGAATTCTTTTAAAGCATCTTGAGTAGTGTCAGCAGTATAAAATAAACTTGCTGTTGATACTGGTAAAGATTCAGGTGAATTATCATAACCATTTTCTTTTGCAGCTAATCTGTACTGTTCTATAGAATCTTGAAAAGTCATTGCTGGACCACCGAGTGTTGTAATCATCATTGGTATTCCTTGCCTACCTGCTTTGATAGCACTTGCTGGAGGTCCTCCGACTGCACGCCAAATAGGTAATGTGTCATCAATTGGACGTGGGAAAATCTTCATATTATTTAAATCAGGTCTGAATTTGCCTGACCAAGTAATTTTATCTGTTTTATTTAATTCCATTAATAAATTAAGTTTTTCTTCATAAAGTTCATCATAATTATTCAAATCTAATCCAAATAAATCAAATATACCTGTTCGTGAAGCACGACCTGCTACAATTTCAGCTCGGCCATGTGAAATTAAGTCTAAAGTAGCAAAATCTTCAAATACCCTTACAGGATCTGCAGCACTTATAATACTAGAAGAACTGGAAATTTTTATTGTTTTAGTGGCTTGTGCTATGGCACCTAAAACTACTGTATGTGCTTGTGTTGTAAAATGTTCTTGATGACTTTCACCGATACCAAATACATCAATACCAGCCTGTTCAGCTAATTGACTAGCTTCAATAAGTTCATTAATTCTTTGTTCATAACTCACTTTTTCTCCATTATGTGGATTTAATAAATGGTCACCCAATGAGTAGAGTCCAAATTCTAATGGAGTATTTTCATTCATTTTTAACTGTGCCATATAATCACCTTTCTATAATTCATGTAGATTATTTTCAATTTCTGTACGTTGTGGTTCCATAAAGTCTGGTAAATTTAAATGTTTACCCAAATCTTCTATTTTTGTATCTACTGTAAACCCAGGTTCATCCGTGGCGAATTCGTATAAAATACGGTTTTGTCTAAAATATAAAGATTTGAAAAAGTATCGGTCTATAATTCCTGAGTTATTTTCAGGTTGTTGCTCTATTATTTTATGAATTGAATTTAAATCACTATCTTTTGGTGTATTAACAGCAATATGGTGCACATAACCTTGGCCAGGTCGAGCACGTTCACCTTGTTGTTCTACAATAACAAAATCAGTATATAATCCGTTATGATCTAAAGTCATCACGGTTTCGTTTAAATCACTTCTAAGTGTATATGATAAGCTATTTTTTAAAAAATCGAGTGTAGCTTGAGCATTTTTAACTCTTAGTTCTACAGGACCCATTCCTAAAATTTGGTATTGCTCAGGTATCTCAGTATATGGATTTTTTCTCCAAGCATTCGGTGTATAATAATTGTCATTAACTAATAAAATGATCTCCAAACCATCTATATCTTTAAAGGTAATGGCAGGCTGATTTAAATAAACTAACGGTGTCCATGTAATATTGAATTGACTTAATCTTTCTTTAAAAAAATTCAAAGCACTTTCGTCAGGTATAAGTAATGATAAGCGATATATAGAATCAGTTCCTGGACGGTTTTTTCCTAAAAGTGGTATTTCAAAAAAACTTAATAGTGTCCCAGCCGAACCAATTTCATCTCCAAAAAACAAATGGTACATTTTAGGATTATCTTGGTTAACTGACTTTTCAACTAGTCTTAGTCCTAAAATTTGAGTATAAAAATCTTTGTTTTTTTGAGCGTTTTTTGTATACATTGAAATGTGATGGTGACCAACGATATTCATATAATACCTCCTCGTAATAAACTTTCTAGTTGCTTGTGTTTTAAGTATGATAGTAATAAAACTTCTCAATACTCATAACCACTATCGTGTAGATTAAACACTAACGGTATAAAAAATATACTAGTTTTGTATAATATATTTCCTTTTTAGAAAAAAAGCAAGTTTGAGCGTTTATGAATGATAGTAGAATAAAGCGTGCTCTGATTTTTAAAATATTATAATGAAAGTTTGATATAATCAATTTGATAGTTTATGAAATGTTATTATTATAAGCGTTAGTAAGTGTTAACAAAATAAATTAATAAGTAACATAATATTAATAGAAGAGATATGGCTGTTATGGATGACGCATTGAATCAGGAGTTAAAGCATGGATTTATTTTTAGTTTACATTTTGATTTCTATATTTTTAGGTGGATTAGTCAGAACATATTTTGGTTTTGGGGAAGCACTCGTGAGTATGCCACTTTTAGCATTGATAGGATTAAACTTACATACATCTATTTCACTGGTGGGGTTGGCTGGACAAACAGTAGCGAGTTTAAATATATTTTTAGACTATAGAAATATAAAAATTAAAGTACTATTATTAATGTTGTTGGGGAGTTTATTAGGTGTTCCACTTGGTATTTTGATTTTACAGTATATTGCAACTTCATTTATACAAATTATGCTTGGGTTATTTTTAATATTATATGGTATATATGCGTTTGGAAAAATTACCTTTTTTAAAAATAGATATAATATCATATTAAAATCTAACATATGGCCAAGCCTAACAGGTATGATTTCAGGTGTATTAGGAAGTTTGTATAATTCACATGGTGTACCAGTTGTCATTTATGGCACAATGGCGCCTTGGCATATTAAAGATTTTAGAAGTACAATACAAGCCCATTTTTTAATTACAGCGATATTCGTAGTGATCGGTCAAGCATCTGGAGGAATATGGACCAGTCAAACGGTATCATTATTTTTATTGAGCATACCTTGTTTGATTATTTCAGTCATTGCTGGAAAGTATCTTATAAACCATACGACTTATCATAATTTTGAAAAATGGATTTACTTGTTTATTATAATTTTAGGTTTTTTACTATTGTTAATATGAAAGTCAAAAGGTCGAATCGATTTCTATGTTTAGAAATGTGATTCGACCTTTAATTATATCTACGTTTATTTAGAATTGACATTAATACTTTTATTTAATAATACAAAGAATAAAATGAAAGCGATAGAAATAGCAATGTGACCTAATCCTGAAATACCAGCAATAGCAGGGCTCACTTCAAAACCTTTCATAGTTGCTATACCATTAACAAATTGCATAGCAACCGTTAATAATACACCGATATGATAGACATAAAAGAAATAGTTAAATAAAGTGTGGTGTTGAGTAAGTTTTAATTGGTGTTCTATCACCATAAATATTAAAAACATAATTGTACCTAAAACAAGTAAATGTGTATGTGTTACGTTTAATTGCGAATAACCACTAAAGTTTTCTGCTTTTGACATCTCTCTATAAAATAAACCACTTAGCATGCCTAATAATGTATAAAATGCTGAACTGAACATTAATTTTTTCATTTTAACGACCTCCTGTAATGAATGTTTAATTTAAATATAAGGTAAGATTGTGAACTCTATATGAACGATTGAAAACTTCTTTATTTTTGTATGGCATTTCATTGTTTAATTAATTTTACAATTTAAAACAATTTTTTTATCATGCTTAATGGAGAAAATTGTTCGTAAAACAGAATTTCTGAAACTATATAGAAATTAACAATATTGAAAATATCTTGATTGTGGCATGCTAAAACATATAAATTTAAAATGGCGAACAACTGTAATTTGCGACATTTTTTCATATTAATAACTTACCTTTAAGAAATATCTTGATTTTTCGAATTAATTGAGTAGAATTAAATTGTGATAAAGTTTATTTTGAGGTGGGAAAAGATGAAAAACAAACAAGGATTTTTACCTAATAGGTTAAATAAATACTCTATTAGAAAGTTTACAGTTGGAACAGCATCATTATTGATTGGGGCGACACTTGTATTTGGAGTAAGTAGTGAAGCAAAAGCTGCTGAATTAGACTCAATTACGAATGATAATAAGGCTAATGATTCAGATAAAGGTGAAGCACTTGATGTGCAAGACATAAAAAGTGTAGAAGAAAATGACACAACGTTAAGTCGCAGTGAAAACAATGTTACTGAAGAAAAGACAGAAAATTCTAAAAATGAATTACAAAAAGAAGAAACTGATAATGATCTAAGTAAGGATCAAAAAGAGCCAGATAATAACGACGCAACCTTAGGTCAACAAGAAGAATATAATAACACTAATGAGTCTACAAACGAGAATGAATCTACAAATGAGGTTTTGAATAAACAAACAATAGAAAAAGCAGATACATCTGAAACAAAACAAGATGAAAACAGTGATACTTCACATTTAGATGAAGATAGTACGAACAAAGAAGAATCTGATCAAGAAAGAGCAACTGAAAGTAATGAAACAACAACGGATAATAATAAAGTAAAAGATTCAACAAATGAGACGTCAACAGAAACAACAACAGAAACAACAAAAGATACAGATGTATCTAGCAATGAAGCGCCAACTGAAAAATCACTAGAAAAAAATCCTGACACTTCTAATAATACAAAAGAAGGCACTAGAACAGAAAATTTAGATGGGCAAAATGATAAACAACCATCAACTGAACCATCTTCTGATGATGAAAAAACTACAGAAATGACGAAAAATCCTGAAACGAGTAATCACACACAATCAAAATTAACAAAACAACTGTCAGAAACAGAGAATAAACAAAAGGCAGTTGAAGATTATTTAAATAGTCAGCTTTCAACAGAAGACACTAAAGCAATTTTAGAAAACGCTGATATTGATTATAAAAATACAACTGATGAAGCAATAAATATTGAAATTTTAAAGGCTTCAATTATTCAACTTTCGAATGAACAAGATAAAGCGAAAACGTTAGCCACTCCAAAACGTACTTTGTTGCGTTCAATGGCTACGCCAACTGCATTACGAGCAGCAGTAGAACAAAATGAAAAAGTTGAAAAATCACTGGGCTATATGGACAACTATACATTTGCATCATTGATTTTTGATCCAAGTAAGTTAGATTCACAAAAGACTCTAGACAGCAATGTCATTCCTTTTGATATTCATAGTTACATGTCAGGCTCAAATTCAGGGGATCGCTATAAAATTGATTTGAAATTGGATCCGAAAATAGCAAGTCATGTCACAAAAATATCTGCTAATCCTAGTGGTAGAAATACCCCTGTTGAATTTATAAGATTAAAAGATGAAAACGGTGATTTCACTAATACTTGGGAAATTAATTTTATCAGAGCAAATGATGGTTTGTTCGGAGGCGCTGAAATACTATCACAGTATACAGCGACTAACGGTAAAATAGAATTAGATGATACAGTGGGTAACATTTTGAATGCATCTGGAGAATTAAGTAATAATAAGTTGAATTATCAAATGTTTGTTAGAGATTCACTATCTAATAAAATTGTTAAGACTTCTGAAAGTAGCGGTTATTTCTTAACTACAGCTGATAAAGATTTAAGTCAATTAGAAAATAACCTTTCTCCAGAAAATAGTAATGCATTTAAAGCAAGTAGCGGCTCTGCTACATATGATGGTTCTGTGGGAGAACACGGAGGAATACTGATTGATCAACAAATAATGAAAAATGGTATTTTCGCATATTCTAAAACTAAAGGAAAACAATGGTCATATAACTATCAAATAGATAAAGATTTATTACCTTATATTGAAGGAGTAGAACTACACACATATGACTACAAAGGTCTTTCAGGATTTGACAAGACCTATCATGCTGGAGACAAAGTAGCTGATTTACAGCTTGATAGTATCGGTAATGGCACAATTACTAGTAATGACTTAAATAAACTAATCGAGTTTAACAATACTTTACCTGAAACAGTAGGCGTTCGTATTGTAATTAAATTAAATCAAAGTGTAAATAATATATTAACTAAAGATGCGGAATATGATTCTGAAGGTAATCTTATTCGAGAAACAACAAAACAAAAAGAAGATTTTACTTTCGCAGGTTATTTAACTGATAGTAATAATCTTTTAATAAATAATACGTTAGGGACTTCAACTTTAGCACTACAAGATTATGATAAAGATGGTTTACTAGATCGATATGAACGACAAGTATCACTTTCAGATCCTGAAAACGAAGATACAGATGGAGATGGTAAAAATGATGGTGATGAAGTTATCAATTATAAAACGTCACCATTAGTTGGTAAACCTGATGCGGCTGATATTACAAATGAGGCTAGAGTTGTAACTGGGTCAGTTCCATTAAAAGAAGGTGCAGCAACTCAAACTGCAAAAGTGTTAGATGCAACTGGAAAAGTCATTGGTACATCAACAGTCAATCCTGATGGCACTTTCTCAGTATCTATACCACAATCACCTGAGGGCACCTACACTATCGCAATCGATTCACCTAATTATGAAAATGATGAAGTGAATACATTCGAAGTTATTGATATTTCCAAGGTACCAACACCATCAATTAATCCAGTTGATGACAATGATACAGTAATTAAAGTTAATGGTGCAGCGGGTGCAACTGTTACGGTTAAAGATAATAACAATGTTGAAATTGGAAAAGTTCAAATTCCCAATGATGGTTCAGCTGCCTCTTTAACATTGAATCAACCATTGAAAGCTGGAACTATTTTAACTGCAACAGCTAGTAAAGGTGGAAAAACAAGTGAAGTTTCAGATCAAATTACAGTAACAGATGCGACAGCACCAGACGCACCAGCGATAAATCCAATAACAAGTAAAGCCACACAAGTAACTGGTACAGCAGAACCTAATTCAACAGTAACTGTTGCTTTCCCAGGTGGTGGTAAAGTTTCAACAACTGCTGACAGTCAGGGTAAATATGCAGTAGATATACCGAGTGGTGTCACTCTTCAAGGTGGCGAAGTATTTAAAGCTATAGCAACAGATAAAGCAGGTAATGAATCACCTGTTGCGACGCGTATAGTAACAGACATAACAGCTCCAGATGCTCCTACATTAAATGACGTCAATAGTAATAGTAAGCAATTGAATGGGCAAGCAGAAGCAAATTCAACAGTTAGTGTGACATTCCCGAGTGGCGAAGTTGTAGATGCAGTAGCAGATCTAGATGGAAACTTCACAGTAGATATTCCAGAAAACGAAGGATTACAAGGTGGGGAAACGATAGTAGCTACGTCGAAGGACAAAGCAGGTAACGTTTCTCAAAAAGGTAGCACTCAAGTCATAGATGCAACAGCGCCAGATGTACCACAAATAAGCCATGTGACAAGCGTAAGTACAGAGGTTAAAGGCACGGCAGAAGCAAATTCGACAGTTAGTGTGACATTCCCAAGTGGCAAAGTTGTGGAAACTAAAGCTGATCAAGATGGGAATTTCACTGTAACTATCCCAGAAAATGAAGGGTTACAAGGTAAAGAAACGATTAGTGCTACATCAAAAGATAGTGCTGGTAATGTTTCTCATGCTGGATCAACAACAGTAACAGATGCAACAGCACCTGCACCACCAACGGTTAACAGTGTAACTAGCCAAGATAAAAATATTAGTGGGACAGCAGAACCAAATTCTACAATAACAATCAAATTTCCAAATGGTGAAACAGCTACTGGTGCAACAGATGAAACAGGAAATTATACAATAGCAATTCCGAATGAAGTTAGTTTAGAAGGCGGCGAAGAAATACAAGTTACATCTACAGACGATGCTGGTAATGAAACAGAACCAGTTAAAACAACGGTTAAAGATACAACAGCACCAGAGGCACCGACGGTGAAAGAAGTAACAAGCGAAGATACAACAATCGGTGGCACTGCCGAACCAGGCTCAACGGTTACAGTAACGTTCCCAGATGGGACAACGGCAACAGGAACAGCAGATGGTCAAGGTAATTACACAATAGATATTACGTCTGGTACTAAATTAGAAGGTGGAGAAGAACTACAAGTAACAGCAACAGATAAAACAGGAAATATTTCAAATCCAACTTCAACGATTGTTATAGATAAGACAGCACCGGATGCACCTAAAATAAATAGAGTATCAAGTGAAGACGCACAAATTGTGGGAAGTTCAGAACCTAATTCAACAGTCACAATCACATTCCCTGGTAATATCACGGTTGATGTAGAAGCGGATGAACACGGTAACTTTAGCGTAGATATTCCAGATGCTATTGATTTAATTGGTGGCGAAGAGATTCAAGCGATAGCACAAGATAAATCTAATAATAAATCAACAGAAGCTTCAACAATAGTAGTTGATGCAACAGCGCCAGAGGCACCAACAGTGAAAGAAGTAACAAGTGAAGACACAACAATCAGTGGCATATCAGAGCCAGGTTCAACAGTTACCGTAACGTTCCCAGATGGTACTACAGCAGAAAGTAAAGCAAATAACCAAGGTGAATATACAATTACTATTCCTGAAAAAATAGATTTAAAAGGTGACGAAGAACTATTAATATCAGCGATGGATGGTAATGGAAATATCTCATATTCTATAACAACAACAGTGAAAGACATAACAGCACCTGCAGCACCAACGGTGAATGAAGTAACAAGCGAAGATACAACAATTGGTGGCACTGCCGAACCAGGATCAACGGTTACAGTGACGTTCCCAGGCGGAACAACGGCAACAGGCACAGCCGATGATCAAGGTAACTATACAATTGAAATTCCAACAAATGTTGACCTGAAAGGCGGAGAAAACATTGTCGTAATAGCGACAGATAAAGATGGCAATAAATCAGAAGAAGCTACGACAACGGTAGTAGACACAACGGCACCAGAGACGCCAACGGTGAACGGAGTAACAAGCGAAGATACAACAATTGGTGGCACAGCAGAGCCAGGCTCAACGGTTACAGTGACATTCCCAGGCGGAACAACGGCAACAGGCACAGCCGATGATCAAGGCAACTATACGATTGAAATTCCATCAGATGTAGATTTAGAAGGTGGAGAGCCAATCAAAGTTGTAGCGGCAGATAAAGATGGCAACAAATCAGAAGAAGCGACAACAACAGTTAAAGACACAACAGCACCAGAGGCACCGACGGTGAACGGAGTAACAAGCGAAGATACAACAGTTAGTGGCACAGCAGAGCCAGGCTCAACGGTTACAGTGACATTCCCAGACGGAACAACGGCAACAGGCACAGCCGATGATCAAGGTAACTATACAATCGAAATTCCAACAAATATTGACCTAAAAGGCGGAGAAAACATTGTCGTAACAGCGGCAGATAAAGATGGCAACACATCAAAAGAAGCGACAACAACAGTTAAAGACACAACGGCGCCATCAGCACCAACGGTGAAAGAAGTAACAAGCGAAGATACAACAATTGGTGGCACAGCAGAGCCAGGATCAACGGTTACAGTGACGTTCCCAGATGGTAAAACAGCAACAGGCACAGCCGATGATCAAGGTAACTATACAATCGAAATCCCATCAGATGTTAAATTAGATGGTGGAGAGCCAATTAAAGTTGTAGCGGCAGACAAAGATGGCAACAAATCAGAAGAAGCGACAACAACAGTTAAAGACACAACGGCGCCATCAGCACCAACGGTGAAAGAAGTAACAAGCGAAGATACAACAATTGGTGGCACAGCAGAACCAGGCTCAACGGTTACAGTGACATTCCCAGATGGTAAAACAGCAACAGGCACAGCTGATGATCAAGGCAACTATACGATTGAAATTCCATCAAATGTAGATTTAGAAGGTGGAGAGCCAATCAAAGTTGTAGCGACAGACAAAGATAACAACACATCAACAGAAGCAACGACAACAGTAGTAGACACGACAGCACCAGACGCACCAACGGTGAATGGCGTAACAAGCGAAGCTACAACGGTAAGTGGAACGGCAGAACCAGGCTCAACAGTTACCGTGACGTTCCCAGATGGAACAACGGCAACAGGAACAGCAGACAGTGAAGGTAACTATACAGTTGATATTCCATCTAATATAGATTTAGAAGGTGGAGAACCAATTAAAGTTGTAGCGACAGACAAAGATGACAACACGTCAACAGAAGCAACGACAACAGTAGTAGACACAACAGCACCAGACGCACCAACGGTGAAAGAAGTGACAAGTGAAGCTACAACGGTAAGTGGCACAGCAGAGCCAGGCTCAACGGTAACCATAACGTTCCCAGATGGAACAACGGCAACAGGTACAACTGATGATCAAGGTAACTACACAGTTGAAATTCCATCTGATATAGATTTAGAAGGTGGAGAGCCAATCAAAGTTGTAGCGACAGACAAAGATAACAACACATCAACAGAAGCAACGACAACAGTAGTAGACACGACAGCACCATCAGCACCGACGGTGAACGGAGTGACAAGTGAAGCTACAACGGTAAGTGGCATAGCAGAGCCAGGCTCAACAGTAACCGTGACGTTCCCAGATGGAACAACGGCAACAGGAACAGCAGATGAAGAAGGTAACTACACAGTTGAAATTCCATCTAATATAGATTTAAAAGGTGGAGAAGAATTACAAGTAACAGCTACAGATAAAAATGGTAATGTATCTAAATCAAGTATTGTTATAGTAAGTGATTCAGGAGAAAACCCAGGTATAGGAGAAGAACCAGGTACAGG
>NZ_JAESLH010000004.1:0-391048 GCF_017892545.1 Staphylococcus sp. GDY8P67P | reverse complement strand
GAAGAACCAGGTACGGGAGAAAACCCAGGTACGGGAGAAAATCCAAGTACAGAAGGAAACTCAAATATTCAAGAACCGAAATCAGGAGAAAGTTCAGATATAAGCCAACCATCTAAACGCGATCATATTTCAGAGTTAGAACAAAATCAAACTTCAAAAATAGTAAATGATCGTTCCGATAACTCTAGAAAAATTAATGATAATAGATCTGAATTACCTGAAACAGGAAAAGATGAAATTAATAAAGGTACTTTATTTGGTTCATTATTTGCAGGTTTGGGTGCGTTATTACTAGTTTTCAAACGTCGTAGAAAAAATGAAGAAGATAAATAATTAATAAATTATAAAAATAGTATTAAATAAAGAAACCTGAGACATGTGCAGTCTCAGGTTTTTTTACTATCTAATTATTGTTTAAATAAAACTGATTATAAATTGAGTTTGATTTATTATGAATAGTTTATTAATTGTGCGTAATGTGTATATACTAATTATAGATATAAAAAATTAAAATGGGGTTTCTGTATGTATATCATCGTTCAATATAGCAGAGGTAACACACTATTTTACTTGCGTAATAGAAATCAAGAACCAATCAATTCAAAAGTAGTAGCAATTTCTAAAACCAAATATAATGAAGGATTGTTACAACACATCTATAGGATACTTTCTCAAACGAATCATAGTGTTAAAGAAATAGACTTTGTAGTAATAGAAATGAATGACATAGAATCAATAAAAATAAATGCAGTTTGTGAAGTGAGTAGGTATTTAGAAGCGCAGCTAAATAAAAATATCATTGTAACTAATAGTATAGAAACTTTTAATTACAATGAATATTTGAAAAAATATAAAACGACATGAGTAAGAATATAAATGCAATAAAGTGACACTTTATATAAACATATTTGATAAATTGATTGAATTTCACCTGCATTGAGCAAGTACATATAGTGTTTGATGAACGTAAGGCATTTCGCTCACAATGTCAGTTAGATTGTCATATATTACGATAAAATAAATTCATAATAATGTTCACCAAGGATATTTTTGGCTGTGTAAACTGAAGGACTCAAATTTTGTTCAACGAAATTTGGTACTTCGCCTTGCGCAATATCATACATAATTTCAATTTCTTTAGAAAATAAACGATGTTGTTTTTTTAAATATAATTCTAAATCTGGCAATGGTTTTGAAACGGTTTTTCCATTATTGTTAAGTTTTTTAAGTGTATCTATATAAACATTTAAATCTCTAGCACCTACAATTTTGGTACCTTGGTTATCATGATTTACTATGACAACTGTAGGGAAACCTCTGACACCTAATTCTCGTACTAAGTTAAAATCGTTTGAAAGTAGTTGCTGGCCTTGCGTACTATTTGCTAAATCAAAAATAGTTTCAATATTTATTGTTTTATTGTTTTTATATAAAGTTTGTACAATTGATTTAAGTATTTTGTTATCAGAAATATTTTGGTTAAAGACGAAAACAGCTTCCCTCACTAATCTAATAAATTCAATAGCAGAAGTCGGGGAATCTAATTGCTGAATCGCTTTATACAATCGAGATGCTGGGTATGAAGATTGCACAGGATCTAATTCCATAACTGTACCATCGATAGGCATGCGTGAATATTGACCTACTTCTTGCCAATGTGGTGTCACATCAGCTGGTTTATAAATGCCATTAGCAGGATCAATAGGACCATCCCCCCAAGCTTCTAAAAGACCACCCATAATCATTTGAAAATTAAACAAATGACCGTACTGAACTAACAGTTTATTTAAAATTGGTTCGAAAGCCCAACAATGTGAACACATAGGATCAGTTATATAATATAAAGTTAAATTAGGACTTTGGTTGTTCAAGTTTATGTTTTCTACTTCATTTTCTTCACTCGGTTTGCAAACACCCGAATACATATCACATACCATATTTTTTTCCATAATTGTACCTCCGTAGTTTAATTAAATTGATATACTCTTATGATAAGTAGTAATATGAATAATAAGTACCAACAAATTGTAGAAAATGTTGAATATTCAACATCCAGAATTAAATGTTGGGAGAAAATGAGGGAGTCGAATGGTACAATCAAAATCAGACTTGCGCGTCATTAAAACGAGAAAATCTATCATGCAAGCTTTTATCAAATTGTCTGGTGTTAAAGATTTTAAAAGTATAACTGTAAAAGATATTACACAAGAGGCACTTATCAATAGAGCTACGTTTTATTATCATTTCAGTGATATCTATGATTTGTTAGAAAAAGCGCTTGCTGAGGAACTATTAATTAATTTAAATTATGAATATTTTGAATATAAACCAATGAGTGAAAATACAATTGTCGACATTTTTAAAGTAGTGGCAGAGTTTCAATTGTCTTTAAATAGAAGATGTCATAGGAGTTATCCTGAGACAATAGACCATATTGTTCAAGAACATATTGCAAATGTATTGTATAAATTGTTGAATGATATTGACTTTGAAGAAGATAGTACACGACAATTGGCTGCAAACATGATAAGTGCAAGTATCTATAAAGCAGCTGAAACATGGTACCAAAAGGATAGTGAGATGTTACCTGAAAATTATATTAAACGCATTACGCCTTATATGATTTCTGGTTTGCTAGCGTATGACTAAGATAAAAATGAAAAGGGGTCGTTAAAATGAGTATTATTATCATTATATTGCAAATAATTTTGGGGATATTTTTTATCATGACAGGATCTAAAATTTTATCTGGTGCAATGAAACAAGATTTTGCGCGTCTTGGCTACCCACCTATTTTTAATCAAATTACAGGAATTTTTGAATTTGTAGGTGGTCTGGGGATGTTGATAGGTGTGTTGTATAATGTGATTGCTTTATTATCAAGTATATTACTAGGTGCAACGATGTTTGTTGGTGCAATTTCATTGATTTTCTTAGGCAAGGATCCAATTAAAAAAGCGATTCCAGCTATTGTACTCTTTTTATTGAACTTTATAGTATTCATTTATTATATTTAAAATATTTTCTGACTTTAATTATCCCCGTACAAACGATAGATTGAATTGTTTGTACGGGGATGATTATGTGTAGATTATGCTAAACCTTGAATGCTTAAAACAATTTCTGCTACAAGGGCAGAACCTACGTATGTACTGAGCAATATTACGGTTCCTACGACAATTGTTTTCCAACCTAACTTAGCAAAATCGGCCCACGAATTTCCTATAGAAACACCTGCATATGCAACCACTGGTGTAGCTAATGACAACAGATCTACTTTTTCAGTCCATTCAACAATGTGTGATGATCCAGGGATGCCTGGTATTGTAATGATGAGTCCGATTATCCCAATATAAGCAATACTAGGTATATTTAAAGGAACAATATCACGTAAGATTAAACCGCTTAATGCAATGCCCATTAATGTAAGAATGCCCGGTAAAGCTTCTATTGGCATAACACTGTAACCAATCCAATTACTAAAAAGTGAAATAATGCCTACCACACATAATGTGAGTATCCAGTTTGTAACTTTTGAATTCATACTCATTGCTCCTTATCTTTTGTGAATTTTGATTTAATATGCATAATAAAGCTGTAATATTTTCGAGTTAATGGCAAAGCAATTAATATACCCACATAAAGCCCTGTGACAGATGTAAGTAAATTACTCACACCAGAGAATGCTGTAATTGTACTAGCTTGGTCAGGATACATTTCAACTAAGGGACCTAGTGCAGCAGCAGTCATCACACCACTTCCTACACCTGTCGCCATTGCAAATGCTAATGGGCTAAAAGGTAAAATAGAGATTAGTATGCCGGAGAAAATGCTAAAAAATATTGCCCCAAATATCGTTCCAAATATATACATGGACATGACTCCTCGCCATTCAGGAGAGGTAATACCATATTTTTCAGTAATAAGTGCTAAATTTGGTTCTCTACCTATTGAATGTGTCATGCCTATAGATTCTCTACGTAAACCTAAAAGTATAGCTAGCGGTAATGAAATAATAATAGTAGCTAAATTTCCGGCTTCTTGAAGTATTAAAGCGGGTCCAGCTGCAATAATTTTAGGAAGGGCAGGTCCAGCCTCTACCCCGAATTTTGCTATGAGTAATGCTACAGAAATAAAGACCATTGGTTCAGAGTGCTTAGCTTGTCTTTTACCTATAATAGGTGTGAAATATACTCCCAAACCAAGTAATACTGCGTAAACTACTGGTAACAATAGGATTGAAGTTATACCTAATGGAATTTTATGTGCGCCAATCACTTCAGAAATGATCATAATGATTAGGACAATGCCATGTAATCTCCAATCTTTCCAAAGTATATTTTGTTGTTGCATAACAATCCCCCTAATAAAAATCTGAAAATTCAAAATAATAATAATGCCTATTCTATACTTACTATTTCAAAATTAAAAGGGGTTGAAGATAATATTATTGATTGCTAATGAAAAAGTATTTGTAAATATCATGAAAAGTGTATAATGTAATTAATTTATTGAAAGGTGTGTAAAGTATGAAAGAAGCGTATAAGCAACTTGTTTTAGGTATGTTGTGTTTGTTTATTGTTATGGCAATTGGACGTTTTGCATATACGCCCATCATGCCTTTTATGCAGCTTAATACCAGTATGGACAATCCGAGTGCTGGTATGTTGGCTACATATAATTATTTAGGGTATCTTATTGGCGCAATAATTCCAATTTGGATTATTGTATTTAATAAGGTAGTCGATCTTAAAATATATTTAATGATTAATATTATTTCAACACTATTCATGGGTATTTTTGATAGTTATATCTTATGGGCTATTTTTAGATTTGTTTCTGGTGTGTCTAGTGGTACTGTTTTTGTATTAGCATCAAATGTTGCGTTAGAAGCATTAAAAATGGTTCGAAAAGAACGTATATCAGGTCTGCTTTATAGTGGTGTAGGTTTAGGTATTTTTTCAAGTAGTATCTTTATTTTTTTATTTACTTCAGTGAATACATGGAAAACGACTTGGGTTTTGCTCGGTATTTTTTCATTAATCATGGCTATTTTTATTATATTTGGTATGCGTGAAAATGATCGTACTGATCACGAAAGCCATAAAACAAACGAAAGTCAATCTAATGTATCAAGTAAGTTGAAGAAAAAATTTATTTGGGGATTTTCCATTGCATATTTTTGCGAAGGTGCTGGATATATTATTATGGGCACATTTTTGGTTGCCATTGTTAAATCGATACCCTCGTTATCAGACTATGCAGCATTAAGTTGGATGTTTGTTGGGTTAGGCGCGATACCATCGACCATTCTTTGGTCTATGTTGGCTGATATGTTAGGCCATGGTAAGGCGACCTATTTAGCTTTTATTTTACAAATAATAAGTGTTACTTTGCCAATACTATCAGAAAGTATGTTGAGTTTGATTCTAAGTTCATTATTATTTGGTTCAACGTTTTTAGGGCTTACTACATTATTTATGTCCAAAGCACAAGCTTTAATGTATCAAAATAATAGTAAACTGAACTTAGTTGCGATATTGACTGTCATATACAGTTTGGGGCAAATGATTGCACCTGCATTGTCAGGATTATTAATTGGAAGCGCAGGGAACTTCAATGCAGCCTTGATTTTTGCTGCTGCTATTTTATGTGTAGGGTTATTTAGTAGTATGTATAGTTACCGGACTAGGTATTAAATGAATATTTTCTTATAACTTTGATAATTTTGTTAAAAAGTGAAGAAAAATCATGAGATAGATCGCCTTCTGCATGTATAACTTGAACTGCTTTCGAAAATATTTAAGGTGACAATAGATTTATTTCGAATGCGTAACTATTCGATTATTTAGGTAATAAGTTTTTAGATAAGCTGTTTTCGAGTTGCTTTTGGAAGTTTATAATCTTTTTGTATAAGTCCAATTTTTGTGGTAATATCGTCATGGATAAAAATTCGAGATAATAATAGATAAGAAGGTTAAAATATATATGAAAGAAAATTTTTGGCGTGAATTACCGCGTCCATTTTTTGTTTTGGCGCCTATGGAAGATGTAACAGATGTAGTCTTTCGTCATGTAGTCAGCGAAGCGGGAAGACCTGATGTCTTTTTCACTGAGTTTACAAATACGGAAAGTTTTTGCCATCCTGAAGGCGTACATAGCGTACGTGGCCGTTTAACTTTTACAGAAGATGAACAACCCATCGTTGCACATATTTGGGGTGATAAACCTGAACATTTTCGTGAAATGAGTATTGGCATGGCAGAGATGGGATTTAAAGGCATTGATTTGAATATGGGTTGTCCAGTTGCGAATGTTGCAACAAAAGGTAAGGGTTCAGGACTAATATTACGTCCTGAAACTGCAGCTGAAATTATTCAAGCATCTAAAGCAGGAGGGTTACCTGTAAGTGTTAAAACACGTTTGGGTTATTCTGAAATTGATGAATGGAGAAAGTGGTTGAAACATGTTTTTCAACAAGATATTGCGAATTTATCAATTCACCTGCGTACACGTAGAGAGATGAGTAAAGTAGACGCCCATTGGGAATTAATCGGTGAAATTAAAAAACTACGTGATGAAATTGCACCAAATACATTATTGACGATAAATGGTGATATTCCAGATAGAAAAACTGGGCTTGAACTGGCAGAAAAGTATGGTATCGATGGTATCATGATTGGACGTGGGATTTTCCATAATCCTTATGCTTTTGAAAAAGAACCAAGAGAACATACGAGTGCAGAACTTTTAGACTTGTTGAGACTTCATCTTGATTTGTTCGACAAATATTCACAAGAAGAAACACGCTTATTTAAACCGTTGCGCAGATTCTTTAAAATATATGTGCGTGGCATCAGAGGTGCAAGTGAGTTAAGACATCAACTGATGAGTACAAATACGACTGATGAAGCACGTGAACTACTAGATGAATTTGAAGCGAATATGGAAACAACAATACAATAGTAAAAATTTGAATATATAAATAGGCTTGGAAATCTTAATATTTTAGATTTTCAAGCCTATTTTTGCTTAATGGTAAGAGCAATAACGAATGCTATGACCATAAAACTAGTAATCATTAAAACTACGCCAGGCCATTGAATATAGTTATAAAACACACCGGCTAAAGTACCACCTACAGAAGAACCCATATAATAAAATAATAAGTATAGGCTAGAGGCCTGTGCTTTATGGTCTTCTGCACGACTGGTAACGACTGCACTTGCAATTGCATGCCCACTAAAAAAAGCATAAACACTAAAGGCTAAGCCAATAATTTTGAATGTTAGCGGTGGCAATAAAGTGATGTTAACACCGAAAATTAACAATAAAACACTGAATTTCAAGGCATTTAAAGTACCTAATTTCATACGTAATTTTGCGTTTAGTATTGAGGAAATCATACCTATTAAAAATAATAAGTAAATAAAACTAATGATGCTATCATGTAAATTATATGGTTTTTCTGATAACACGAAACCAATATAGTTAAATGCTGCGATGTTACACCCAAGTAGCAGAAAGCCAATCATAAATGGTTTGAGCAATCTGATATTTGTTAGATGCTTATAATAACTCATTAATAATGTTTTTACAGAAAAACGCTGTTTTTCAAAATGTTTAGATGACGGTAATAAAAATGTAAATAAAATGGCTGCAATAAGACTGATTATACCTATAGAAATTAGGCCAGTTTGATATCCATATATACTTGAAATAAAACCGGTGAATATTCTTCCAAAGGCACCGCCAAAAGCATTTCCACTAATATAAATGCCCATCGCCTCAGGTAAATTTTGTGATGAAATTTCTTCACCAATATAAGCCATTGCGATTGATGGTAAACCAGCTAGACATATGCCTTGGATTAATCGCACAATTAAAAAAGTATTGAAATCTGTTAAAAATGGTTGTATTAAGGCGAGTAAGGATACAGAAAGAACAGAAAAAATCATTATAGGTTTACGACCTAACACTTCGGATAGTGCCCCGAAAAATAGCATAGCAATCGCTAAGGTAATGGTTGCTGCTGATAAAGCTAAACTTGAAACAGTTTCACTAATATTAAATGACTTTGTGAAATGTGGAATCAAAGGTTGAACACTATATAAGATAGAAAAGATAGTAAAACCGGAAATGAAAAGTGCAATAATGATTTTTAAATAGTCTTTCGAACCTTTTGTCACATAATGTTTTTTTAAATTATTCAATTTCATGCCCCGCTTATTAGTTGATATTTTTATGGTAGCATGTAATTAATAATATAAAAAATATATTATTTATACTTGCATTTTTTGTTAAAAACATAAAGTACATTTTTATGACATATCACTTAATAAAACACTTACAGCTTTGTAACAATTTGAACAGAGATTTGAATAAATCATATAAAAAGAAAAATTTTAATATGACTGTAGGACTAATTATTTATGAAATTTCGTTTCTAAGATAATTATTTCTACAGTCATTTTTGTAACAAAAATAGGTTTTCCTAAGATAGCACATTAATAAAATTTTAAATTAACATAAATTTCAAAAAAATGATTGATTTTAACTAAATATGTTATAAGATTATGTAGTATGGTTTAAAATAATTTTAAAGTTGAACAAAATTCAAATTAACTGTAAATGTAAAATGAGGAAGTGGTAAAATGAAAAAACTATTGTTTTTGGCTGTTTTAATCATATGTATCTTAGCTGGTTGTAATACGGATGGTAAGGAAACAAAATCTGACAGAAAAGAAGATAATAAGTCAAAAGCTACGAATACTATGAAGAATTTTAAAATTGGACAAGTAGTGGACGCTGATGGTGTAGATGTGAAATTAGCAAAAGTAGAATATGTAAATAATTATGATGAATATAGTGAACCTGAAAATGGCAGAGTTATAAAAGTATATTTGAAATTTAAAAATAATAATGAAGATCAAGTATTAGTTGATTCGACTGATTTTAGCATGAAAGTGAACGGTGAAAATTATCAAGAATGGTACGGGGAGAGTGAAGGAGACTCAGGGTTTTCACATCAATTGAACAAAGGAAATACTGGATCAGGTATGATTACTTATGACGTTCCTGAAAATGATACATATACTTTAGAAATGGATGCTACGCCAAATTTTGAAAATATTAAAGCAAAATGGAACATAAAGAAAGAAGATATTAAAGAAGCGAGTAATCAACAAACTAGTAATTCTGTATCAGCAAGTAATGATAATGAAAGTACAAGTGAAACAGCGGATGCTGAAAAAACTGATACCGAAAAAGAAGATGATGAAAGCGATGAAATAACATATCCAGCAGAAATGTATAACACATTAGTTGATGAATATAATGAACTCACGGATGGTGAAAAAATGGACCATGTTGATCATGAGGTATTAGAGATAGAATATGATCAATTAGAAGCACGTGTTGATGAATTATACAATAAAAAGATGGAAGAAGAAGATCAAGCATTTGAAGAAGAAATGAAAAAGCAAGATGAAGCATACGAAAAGGAAATGGATGAGATAGATAAAGAATATGAAGAAGAAATGGATGAAATAGATAAAGAGTATGAAGAAGATATGAAACAAAGCGAAGAAGATGAAACTGCTGAAGATGAAGCAGCGTAGTAAAAAGAAAAGGAGTAATTTATATGAATGAGTATATTGGAAAAAAACAAACAAATAGAGTAGCAGAAATGATTTTAGGAATATTAGGAAGTATATTTGGTATTATAGGTGGCTTATTCGCTATAATGGTCGACGGTATTGGCAAAGAATTTGGAGCAACAGATAGTGGCAGTATAACTGGATTAGGCGTAGCGGTTATAATAACTTGTATAATAACACTGGTTCTTAGTTGTATTATAAACAAAAAAAGAGTCTTAATAGGAATATTATTAATCATAGGTGGTATTTTAAATATAATTTTTATAAGCTTTTTTGGTATTTTATCAGGTATATTAATATTAGTAGCCGGTATATTAGCATTAATAAGAAAGTAATACAGTAGACAAAAAATAGTATTAAACCATCCGAGACATAGATAATGATGTCTCGGTTTTTTTGTATCAAGCTAATGTTAATTAGATAATTATTAGCCTTGTATATAAATGTACTTAAAAATGTATTTATTCGATTGTTAACTTTGTAATAGAATAAGGAAAGCTTTTTAGAAAATGAAATACCATAACACGCTATTTTTTTTTTGAAATTTTGAAGGTACAATCGTAATACATATTAGGAATTTTCAAAAAATTTACGTTACATCACAAATAAATTACTAACAAATTAAAAAACAGTTTCTGCTATTCTTTTTATACAGTTTCTCTGATACTATTATGTATGTAAAAATTTTGGGAGGACTTATTAATTATGAAAAAAATGGTTACAGCAACAATTGCTACATTATCTTTAGGTGCAATTGGTATCGCACAAGGTGAAGCACACGCTTCAGAAAATAATCAATCTAATACACAGTACACAAGCAATCAGTCTTATAGTGATATTTTTAATTATGGATATATTGATCAAGATGATAATGGGAACTATCATCACACATTAGATGGAAATTGGGATCAATCTATGTTTGATCAACAACAATATTATTTCTATTTAATAGACGATGAGGGGAATTATCATTACTATTATTTCCCAATGAATAATCAAAGTGCTAATAACACTTCAAACAACGCTTCAAACGTAGATAATGTAAATGTCTCAGATGATAATAACTACACTGATGACCAAAGTCATGAAGAAGTACAATCAGAAGGTTATGACATCAACCAAACATCAGAAAACGATGATGTTGATAATAGTGCAACAACGAACCATGGCACTGAATCTGGACAAACAGCACAAAGTAATTCTAATAATGTAAATCATACACAAAATAACGCATCAACAAATAACAATTATGAAACAAGTTACACACAAAATAATGGTACGAATAATGTGCAACAAAACACTACATCAAGTAATGATTCAACACCACAACAACAAGCTGCACCACAACAAAAAGCTACACAATCAGAAGTAGCATCAAACAGTAGTAATAATAGTACACATTCATCAAATTGGTTAACTAAAAATCGTCAATTACAACCTTATGGTAGTTACCATGGCGGTGGTGCACACTATGGCGTTGACTACGCAATGGATGAAAACACACCAGTTTATTCATTAGCAGATGGTACAGTAATTCAAAGTGGTTGGAGTAACTATGGTGGTGGTAACCAAGTTACAATCCAAGAGAAAAACAGTGATAACTATCAATGGTATATGCATATGAATTCTTTAAATGTTAAATCTGGCCAAGAAGTTAAAGAAGGACAACAAATTGGTTTATCAGGAAGTACAGGAAATTCTACTGCACCTCATTTACATTTCCAACGTATGTCAGGTGGCGTGGGGAACGGATATTCTGTTGATCCAACTTCATATGTAAATTCAAAATCATAATATATGACACCTATTGGTCGCCTTTGAACTCCTATTAAGGATACAGAAGGCGACTTTTTTGTTTGATTTTCGACTATAAAATGTTTTTTCTGATAATAGCTTAGATAATTTGAATTATGGTTCATGACATATCATAATTACACTAAAATCACATTGAAGGGGAAGATGATATGTTTACAGTTTATGCTCATAGAGGATTATCAAGTAAAGCACCTGAAAATACAATGGCAGCATTTGAAGCAGCTGCGCATGTGCCTGGATTAAAATGGATTGAGCTTGATGTTGCAATAACAAAAGATGAACAACTCGTCATTATTCATGATGATTTTTTAGATAGAACAACAGATATGATTGGCGAAATTACACAATTGAATTATGATGAAATCAAACAAGCATCTGCTGGCAATTGGTTTAATGCTAAATATGCAGAGGAAAAACTGCCGACTTTTGATGAGGTGGTTGCATTAGCTAATAAATATAAAATGAATTTAAATATTGAATTAAAAGGTGTAACAGGTAAAGATGGTAGTGTGTTATCAGAAAGTATGATTAAACAAGTTGCTGAAAAATTAAACACATTAAATTCAAATTTAGATATTTTATTATCTAGTTTTAATATTGTTTTATTGAAATTAGCACAGCAGCTAATGCCACAATATAAGCGAGCAGTTCTTTTTAAAGCAGCAGCATTTACAGGTGATTGGAGAACACTTTTAGACTATTGTGAATCAACGATTGTCAATATTGAAGATGCAAAACTGTCTCAAGCACGCGTGCGTTCAATTAAAAATGCTGGTTACGAATTAAATGTATGGACGGTGAATAGTAAAGTGAGGGCAAATCAATTGTCCAATTGGGGCGTAGACGGCGTGTTTACAGATAAAGCTGATGAGTTAGTCCATTTAAATAGTGGGTTTAATGCTGATTAAATTAATATAATTATCATATATAAAACGGTGCTGCAAAACTTTTTGAAGTTGATTAGCTCCGTTTTTAATTTAGATGTAACAGAAGTTTCGTTTAAGCAAGCGCTATGTCGTACATTATTTTTATAATCAACAATTGTTAAAAAAATAATATAAATATAAAACCTCCTTTGCTTTAATTATACGATGCGAGTGTCAGATATTATAGTCTATATTTTCCAATAGATATTGCATATAATAATTGAACAGCTTACTGATTATGAGGGGGACTTAAGCGATGAACAGTGAAACAGCACAATTTGGACAAAACTTATATTTACATGGTACAAAAGTTAAATTAGAGATAGGTGATTTACTGCATCCATTATATAAATCGAATTATCAAGATCGAATTATGAACAATATATATTTCACAGGTACATTAGAAGCCGCAAAATGGGGAGCTGAACTTGCAGTTGCTTTATCTAAGGATAGGGCAGAAGAGCATATTTATGTTGTTGAACCATTGGGAGAATTTGAAGACAATCCGAACGTCACAGATAAAAAATTACCTGGCAATCCAACGCTTTCTTATCGCTCTACTGAACCACTAAAAATTGTCGCGGAATTAAGCGTATGGGAAAGACATTCGGATGACGATATTAACCAAATGCTCAAGGGTTTAAAGCAGTTGAGGGACAAAGGATTAGATATTATTGAAGATTAATATATCGATATGAATGTCACATTCAAATATGTGCATATATTGAATTAATACAAAAATAAAGGCACAGAAGATTAGGCAAGATGATAAAAAGGTAACGAAATAATAATCTTATTTTACACATAAATAGTTTAAGCATAGTATAGTAATGATATAACTAAATATTGTAAAAGGATTAAAATTATGTTTTATAAATTGATTAAAGTATTACCAACGGTTATTTGTGGATTAGCATTAGGTATCGCTTCGCTTAGTAATTTACTGTTTAATATGTCTTGGTATGGTTTAGCAGTGTTATTTTTTATATTGAGTTGCATCATTTTAGTGTTATTTATTAAAAAGTGTATATTGTATCCTCATACAGTATATAATGAATTGAGTGATCGTCATATCTGCGCTACCTTCCCAACGTTTCCAATGGCTTTAATGACAATCATTTACATCATAAAGCATCACTTGAATGTCAATCTTGGTTTACTATTATGGTTATGGTGGTTAACGATTATCATCCAATTTATCATTATTGCAGGTTTTATTTACTATCATCTAATATTACATAACAAAGGTACTGTTTTGCCGAATACGAGTTGGTTTGTAACATTTGTAGGGATAGGTGTAATAGCTGAAACTGCAAAAGAATTTAATCCAGTCCTAGGTGAATTCACGGTATATATAGCAACCTTTTGTTTTATAATACTAATAGCGATTATTTTAATCAAAAAAACTTGGCGCTTATATAATGAAAATCAATTTCCAATGTCAATCATTATAGCGGCTCCTGCAGCACTTTGTCTTAATGGGTTTTTAATTAGTGCAAAATCGAATGACATCATTATAATGGTAAGTGGTTTTATAATATCCCAACTACTTTTTATGGTCTCATTAATGTTTATTCCTAAGTTAGTGGCTATAAATTTTAAATTTTCATTTGCCGCTTTAACATTTCCGTGGGTAACAACAGCGACTGCTTATTTTAATTTTATGATTCATGTGCGTTTTCCGAGCGTATTACAAAATTTATTACAATTCATGTTGATATGTGAAATTATATTTGCGTTATTAGCTGTTGTGTATGTCATTTTGGGTTATATTGTTTTTTTGAGAAAAAGAATCAACAATAATGTGTTTTAAGGTAAAGGAGTGGTTGTAATGATTTATCATTTTAATGAAGTTGTTAATAGAAAGCAGACGCGATCAGTTAAATGGGATACGATGGAGGATGTGTATCATATTGATGATGCTTCAGATGTACTGCCAATGTGGATTGCGGATATGGATTTTAAAGCGCCACAACCAGTGATTGAAGCGTTACAGAAATGTGTCGATCACGGTGTGTTTGGCTATTCTTATTTAGATGAAGACTGCAAAAAAGCGATTCAATCTTGGTTTCATAAACGTCATGATTGGCATATTGAGAAAGATTGGATTCTTGCGCATTCAGGTGTAGTTCCTGCGATAGCATCAATTATTGAAACATTTACGACTCCAAAAGATAGTGTTTTAATCACGCCTCCGGTTTATCCACCTTTTTCCAATTTGCCTTCAGGTATGAATCGACAATTAATAACGTGTGCTTTGATAGAAGATGAGAGAAATTACTCAATCGACTTTGAAGACTTTGAAGAAAAGTTAAAGCAAGGCGTAAAAATGTTTATCTTATGTAACCCACATAATCCAGGCGGCATTGTTTGGTCTAAAGACACTTTGGAAAAAGTGATTGAATTATGTGTGAAATATGATGTGTTAATACTATCAGATGAAATTCATGCTGATTTGGTATTTACTGATTATCAACATATCCCGCTTGATAAATTAGCATCTGAAAAAGAAGCACAAAAAATCATTACGTGCACTGCACCTACAAAAACATTTAATCTAGCAGGTATTCATGCTGCTTTGATTATTTCACCCAATAAAGATATTAGACAAGCATTAGAGTCAAATTTTGCGGCACATGGTTTAGGCGTTAACCGTATTAGTCCATTTGGTGCAGCTGCACTAGAATCTGCCTATACTCACGGGGAAGATTGGCTTGATAAACTCATAGATATTGTGTCTTCAAATATGGATTATGCTATTTCAGAAATTACTAAAGCCATCCCACAAATAAAAATTAAAAAGCCTCAAGCAACCTATTTGTTATGGATTGACTATAGAGAAACGGGTTTAACTGAAGAAGAAATGATGAGAAAGTTACTAGAACAAGGCAAAGTTGCGCTTGAACCTGGTACAAAGTATGGTGAAGAAGGCAGAGGCTTTTTAAGAATGAATGTAGCTTGTGCGCCTCAAACTGCCAAAGATGGTGTTCAACGTTTTATTAAAGCTTTGAGTTAAAGGTTCCCCAAAAATTTTAAAAGGACAGTGACTTATGGAAATAAAAAATAATGACTATGAAAATTTGCTATTTTACTTCGCATATAAAACATTTATTACGACAGCGGATGAAATCATTAAAGATTATGGTTTGAATCGTCAACACCATAGATTTTTATTTTTTATTGAAAAAGTCCCTGGCATCTCGATTAAAGATTTATTGAAAAAGTTAGAAATTTCTAAGCAAGGTAGCCATGCAACTTTAAAAAAACTAAGAGATGAAGCATTCATTGTAGAAAAACAGGCACCAGAAGATAAGCGTATTAAAACGTTATATCCAACAGAAAAAGGCCGCAACTTAGTGCGTAAATTAAATAAAACACAAAATGATATGTTTAAAGAAATTCAAGAAAAAGTTGGCAATGATTGGTATGCGATTATGGAAGAATTTGCTTCATATAGAGAAGGATTCCAATCAGTAAAATATTTGAAAGATGAGAAGAATAATTTTTAAAGTATGTGTATGTCAATAGAATAGCAAAATTGTACCTACTTAATACAATCGTTTATATCAGAGGCTTGTTTTCTAGATGTTAGAAAAAGCCTCTTTGTTTGATTATGTAAATAAGTCAATAAACTTGACCTAATTTATTTAACAAGTTATATTTAATGTGTAATGAAAACGAAACACATTAAAGGAGAAATGATGTATGCAAAAAAGAGTAGGACAATATTTAATGGATGCAATTCGCTCAGTTGGTGTTGATAAAGTATTTGGTGTACCTGGTGACTTTAATCTTACATTCTTAGACGATATTATCAATCGAGAAGATATGGAATGGATTGGTAACACAAATGAACTTAACGCAAGTTACGCAGCAGATGGTTATGCAAGAATTAAAGGCATTAGTGCAATGGTAACAACATTTGGTGTGGGAGAGCTAAGTGCGGTTAACGGTATTGCAGGTGCATATGCAGAACGTGTACCAGTCATAGCAATCACAGGCGCACCAACACGTGAAGTTGAACGTGCTGGTAAATATGTACATCATTCATTAGGTGAAGGCACATTTGATGATTATCGTAAAATGTACAAACATATCACAACAGCACAAGGATATATCACTCCAGAAAATGCACAAACTGAAATTCCTCGATTAATCAATGCAGCAATTAATGAAAAACGTCCCGTTCATATACATTTACCTATAGATGTAGCTGCTGTGGATATTGAAGTAGAAACACCATACCAATATACTGCACCAGCCAAACAAGATGTTGACAGTTATATAGAAATAATAGAAAACAAATTAAAAAATGCAAAGCAACCTTTAATTATAGCTGGACATGAAATCAATAGTTTTGCGTTGCATGATAAACTAGAACAATTTGTTAACCAAACACATATACCAGTTGCTCAATTGTCCTTAGGTAAAGGGGCTTTCAATGAAGAGAATCAATATTATATGGGTGTTTATGATGGAAAGATTGCAGATGAACAAATTAAAGCTTATGTAGATCAAAGTGATGTCATTTTAAATATCGGAGCAAAACTTACAGATTCTGCTACTGCTGGATTTTCTTATGGATTTAATTTAGAAAATGTAATCATGATGAATCATCATTATTTTAAAGTTGACGAATTACGTGATGAAGAAGTAAAACTCGTAGATTTACTAGATAGTTTGTTGAATATTGATTATACAGCTGACGTGAATTATCCACGTTATCAAGTAACTAACGAAACGGTTGAATTAAGTGATGAACCATTAAAACAGTCAACATATTTCAAATTAATGCAGCAATTTATTCAGCCTCAAGACGTTATACTTGCTGAACAAGGCACGTCATTCTTTGGTGCTTATGATTTACTTTTCTCTAAAGATAATACATTTATAGGACAACCATTATGGGGATCAATCGGTTATACTTTACCTGCGACTCTAGGAACACAAATTGCGGACAAACAACGTAGAAACGTGCTGTTGATTGGTGATGGTTCGCTTCAACTAACTGTTCAAGCATTATCAACAATCATACGTGAGGCATTAAAACCAGTTATTTTTGTCATCAATAACGATGGATATACAGTGGAACGTAAAATTCACGGTGAAACTGCACTGTACAACGATATTAAAATGTGGAACTACAAGCAGTTACCGTTCGTGTTTGGTATGAAGGAAACAGACGTTCAAATACATGATGTTACAACAAGTAATACGTTGGCAACGGCATTAGACGAAATTAATCAAAACCCTAACATCATGCATTTTGTAGAAGTTCACATGGATGTACATGATGCACCAGAAAAATTAGATGCTATAGGTAAGGCTTTTGCCCAACAAAATGGGTGATGATTGGAATTTTTTAAAAAACAGCGATATTCGTTTACAATGAAATTGAGAAGTTAGGTTAACTATTGACTTAAATAAAGTTATTATCAATAACGTCAAAGCAAAGGAGAGATTGTCATGACAGTAAATATAAAAGATTATGTTGATGAGAATTACGGATTGTTAATTGATGGTGAATTTGTAAAAAGTAATAGTGGAGAAACATTAGAAGTTGTTAACCCAGCCACAGGGGAGATACTCTCAAATATTTCCAAAGCTGACGAAACGGATATCGACAAAGCTGTATCATCAGCTCAAAGCGCCTTCGAATCATGGAGTTTAACTTCTAAAACGGAGCGTGCGGATTTATTAAGAAAAATTAGTGAAAAATTGATGGCAAATAAAGATAAGCTTGCAACAGTGGAAACGTTGAATAATGGTAAACCGATTCGTGAAACCTCAACAATTGATATACCGTACGCTGCAAGACATTTTAACTATTTTGCAAGTGTTATTGAAACACATGAAGGTTCAGTGAATGATATTGATAAAGATACTATGAGTATCGTACGGCATGAACCTATTGGCGTTGTAGGTGCTGTAGTAGCTTGGAATTTCCCAATGCTCTTAGCAGCATGGAAAATTGCACCAGCCATTGCGGCAGGGAATACAATTGTTATTCAACCATCATCTTCAACGCCGTTAAGCTTATTAGAAGCAGGTAAGATTTTTCAAGAAGTATTGCCACAAGGTGTGGTTAATATCGTAACTGGTAAAGGTTCAGAATCAGGTAATGCTATTTTTAATCATGAAGGTGTAGATAAATTATCATTTACAGGTTCAACAGATGTCGGCTATCAAGTTGCTGATGCAGGTGCAAAACGTATTGTCCCTGCTACTTTAGAACTTGGTGGTAAAAGTGCAAATATTATTCTAGATGATGCAAATTTAGACTTAGCTGTTGAAGGTATCCAACTCGGTATATTATTTAATCAAGGTGAAGTATGTAGTGCAGGCTCACGTTTATTAGTCCAAGAAGGTATATACGACGCGTTAATTTCTAGATTAAAAGAGGCATTTTCAAATATTAAGGTTGGAGATCCATTAGATGCGCACACGCAAATGGGTAGCCAAACGAGCGATGAGCAGATGAATAAAATATTGTCTTATATCGATTATGCTGAACAATCCAATGCTGAGGTACTAACTGGAGGTAAACGTATTGTCGCAAATGGATTAGATAAAGGTTACTTTATAGAACCAACACTTATTGCGGTTAGCGATAATAATAATAAGTTGGCCCAAGAAGAAATCTTTGGTCCTGTTTTAACAGTAATCAAAGTAAAAGATGATCAAGAAGCGATTAAAATTGCTAATGATTCTGACTATGGCTTAGCAGGTGGCGTATTCTCACAAGATATTACACGCGCACTGAATATTGCTAAAGCAGTCAGAACAGGAAGAATTTGGATAAATACGTATAACCAAGTGCCAGAAGGTGCACCATTTGGTGGTTATAAAAAATCAGGTATTGGTCGTGAAACGTATAAAGAAGCATTGAGTAATTATCAACAAGTTAAAAATATATTTATCGATACAAGTAATGAATTAAAAGGCTTATATTAAGTGTTTTTCTATAAATTTTGTGAAAATGATGATAAAAAGCAGCCGTAAAAATTAGAACTCTAATTTTCGCGGCTGCTTTTTAAAACGGTACATATGCTTTAAGAATCATGGTTCTTATATCGTGGAAGTCTTAAGTCTCATTTTCATGATCTACTTCCTTATAATTTACTGCATCATAATTTGTTTCAAGTTTACGCAATTCATCTCGAGTTTCTTTCTTTAATCCTTCACCGTAATCCATCATTTTTACAATATCTTTAAAAGCAGCATAAGGAATTGCCAATTCATCTATATCTTCCAAGGTTATATGCAAATCAATGTCTTCTGGTCTTTGTTCTTTTAATTTGGTAACAAAGTCTGGTTCAGTTACAAATGGTGATGACATGCCCACCATATCTGCATTTTGTAAGGCGTCTAAAGCGCTATCCGGAGAATTAATCCCACCACTAGCAATGAGCGGAATGCGTCCGTTAAGATATTGATAAACGACTGCATTGACATATTCTCCGTTATATTTTCCTTCAGAACGTACTTTGTTTTGATAGATTTGACGTCCCCAACTTGCAATCGCTAAATATTGAATATTGCCAGTTTCTAGCACCCAGTCTAAGTGACGGTTAAACTCATCAACAGTGTAACCTACATCACTACCTCGTGTTTCTTCGGGCGTGGCACGGTAACCTAAAATAAATTGTGGGGGTGCTTCTTGATCAATAACATTCTGAACAGCTTTTAATATTTCTAATTCAAAGCGTGATCTATTCTCTAAATTTTGACTTCCGTATGCATCAGTCCTTAAATTTGAGAAAGTCGAGAAAAATGTTTGAATTAATAGGCGTTGTGCAGCTGAAATTTCAACACCGTCAAATCCAGCTTTAATTGCGCGTGAGGTTGCATCTGCGTATTGTTGTACTACGGATTTGATTTTGTCTGGAGTCATAGATAAAACTTCATGCTTAATTGGTGAATTTAAGGTCATTGCACTTGGTCCGTACACCTGACCAAAGTTTAAAATTGCTTGATTTGAAAAACGGCCAGCATGCGTAAGTTGTAGTATTGCTTTGTTTCCGTCTTGTTTCATGGCTTTGGCTAAAGTAGTTAAGCCAGGAATACAACTATCATCAGTAATGCTAAAACCATATTCAAATAATTGTCCATAAGGTTCAATATAAGCGGCGCCAGTAACTTGAAGTGGTGCTGAATGTGCACGACGTCGTGCATAGTTAATATCTGCCTCTGTGATATGTCCGTCCTGTGTAGAAGAATTAGTTGTCATTGGAGATAAAACAAAACGGTTGTTTAAGACAATACCATTTGGCAAAGTGAGTGGCTTTAATAAAGTATTGTAATTCATATTCATAATTATAACCTCTATCTTCGTTGTTATTATTAATTTTAAAGTAACACTTAAATATAAAAGGGTCAAAACTAGGAAAAGTAAAAAAATTTTTAAGCAAAATCTAACAAAAATTCTCTATATCCGTTATCCTATAAGGTGTAGACAATTTAAAGTGGACGTATCGTATGTTGAATGATGCAAAGTGTATTGTAGTACTGCGTTGCATTTATCTTAACTGAAAGTTATAAGATACTCAAATATACTCGCTTTAAGTGCAATCGTTAACAAAGCATATTGTATGATGTATGATTGGTGGAGGTGGTAGTTCACGTGGTTCAATTTAATGTGTTAGATTACGCTGTGATTGATGAAGGCAAATCTGCCGAAGAAGCTTTACAAGATACTGTTCATTTAGCACAATTAGCTGACAAACTCGGCTATAAACGATTTTGGCTAACAGAACATCATAATGTACCAGCATTTGCATGTAGTAGTCCTGAATTATTAATGATGCAAATACTGAATAAAACACAGAACATTGCTCTGGGGTCTGGTGGGGTGATGTTACCTCATTACAGCCCGTATAAAGTTGCCGAAAACTTTCGTATGTTAGCAGCACTTCATCCTGAACGTGTCGATTTAGGTATAGGCAATAATGCAGGTACTGCTCAAGTGAAAGCAGCGATGAATGAAACAAAATCACATTTTTTAGACTACGGGCAGTCTATTGAAGATGTGAGACATTATTTAACAGAGCAACAGACGCAGCAACGGCATCATCGCGTTGTAGCACAACCAAGTACGACATTTATTCCAAGTATGTGGTTGCTCAGTACCAGTGTAGCATCAGCTAAAAAGGCAGGTGCTCAAGGTATGGGGTACACATTAGGTACTTTTCTATTACCTAATGCGAAAGCAATAGATAAAGCAAAAGATAGTGTGAAAATGTATAGAGACGCATTTCAACCATCGTCATTAAATATGGTGCCATCTGTGATGATTACTGTCTTTATTGCATTGGCTGATTCAGCAGAAGAAGCGGAAACTTTAGCCCAAAGTTTAGATATATGGTTATTAGGCAAGGAACAATTTGCTGAGTTTGAGCGTATGCCCTCTCCTGAAACAGCACGATCTTATCATTGTACAGAGAAAGATGAGCGACAAATCGCTCAAAGTCGTGCACGTATCATTGTAGGCACAAAAGAAAGTGCGAAGCCACAAATCGATCGTATGATTCAAGATTTTAATGCAGATGAAGTCATGGTGGTACCTTTGATACCGAGTATTGAAGCACGTTGTCGAGCTGTTGAATTGCTTGCAGAAATATATTTATAAAATATTAATGAAGGGAAGTATTCATGATGAGAAAATTAGCGAATTATTTATGGGTAGAAAAAGTAGGAGCACAATATGTTTATAGTATGACACCAGAGTTACAAGACGATATAGGTACCGTTGGTTACGTGGAATTTATAGGGGACGATGAAGTAAAAGTAGATGATGAAATCGTAAGTATTGAAGCTTCTAAAACAGTCTTAGATGTTCAATCTCCATTAGCTGGTACAATTGTAGAACGAAATACAAAAGCAGAAGATGAACCAACAATTTTGAATTCAGAAAAACCTGAAGAGAACTGGTTAGTTAAATTAGAAAATGTTGATGAAGCAGCATTTAACGCTCTACCAGAGGCATAATATATGCAACAACAAGAACGCTTAGCTTATTTAATTGAATATTTATGGCGTGAAGCACACGGTGAAGCAACTTTAAATTTGCCAGAAGATGAACCAACGCGTTGGGAAATGTATAGAGGGCTAACAAATGTAAGAGCACCCCAACCCATTGCTGACACTTATTTAGACGTGCAAGATGCATATTTACAAGCGATGAATCGTCAACATGTTACGCATATTGATACATTGTCGCCAATGATTGGTGACGATGTATTTTTATGGCAAGGAGATATCACTCAACTCAAAGTAGATGGGATTGTGAATGCAGCAAACAGTCAATTACTAGGTTGTTTTGAAGCCAATCATAATTGTATTGATAACATCATTCATACTAAAGCCGGGGTACAGCTACGTTTGGCATGTCATGAAATCATGGAAGCACAAGGGAAAAAAGAAGGTATAGGAAAAGCTAAAATAACATCAGGATATAATTTGCCAGCCCAATATGTAATTCATACAGTAGGGCCGCAAGTTCGCAAATTGCCAGTATCTGTGATGAATAAAGATTTGTTGGCGCGCGCATATCGAAGTTGTTTAGAAATTGCAAAACAACATTCACTAAAAAGTATAGCGTTTTGCTGTATTTCTACAGGTGTGTTTGGCTTCCCACAAGCAGAAGCTGCAAAAATAGCCATTAACACCGTATTAAATTATAAAAAAGAGTATCATTTGGATGATATAAAGATAGTTTTTAATGTGTTCACTGATACCGATGCACAATTATATAAGGAGGAGCTAAAACGTTATGACTGAACCAACATGGCGTGTCATGTCAGCAAATCAAAGTTGCCAATCTGACGTATTAGCACAAGCTATAGATGAAGCGGATGCAATAGTTGTTGGCATAGGGGCAGGTATGTCTGCATCAGATGGGTTTACGTATATAGGAAAAAGATTTACTCAAAATTTTCCGGATTTCATAGAAAAATACGGATTTTTTGATATGTTACAAGCAAGTCTGCATACATTTGAAAGTTGGCAAGAATACTGGGCATTTCAAAGTAGATTTGTTGCATTGAATTATTTAGATCAACCAGTAGGTGCATCTTATGTTGCGCTAAAAGAAATACTAAAAAACAAAGCGCATCATATTATTACTACTAATGCAGATAATGCGTTTGCAGTAGCAGGATATGATTTGAACAAAGTGTTTCATATTCAAGGTGAATATATCCTATGGCAGTGTAGTCAACATTGTCATCCCCAAACCTACCGAGACGATGAGGCAATCCGTCAAATGATTCAAGCGCAATCAAATATGGAAGTACCGCGTGAACTCGTGCCACACTGCCCTAAGTGTGATGCACCTATGGAAATTAATAAGCGAAAAGCACAAGTCGGTATGGTAGAAGATGCAGATTTTGAGGCACAATTATCTCGTTACAATCAGTTTCTTGAAAATCATAAGACAGGCAAAGTCTTATATTTAGAAATTGGTATTGGCTATACTACACCGCAATTTGTGAAGCATCCTTTTCAACGTATGACAAGGCAAAATCCTGATGCATTATTTATGACATTAAATAAAAAAGCATATAGAATTCCTCAAAACATACGCGAAAGAACGATACATTTAACGGACGATATTTCGACATTAATTTTAGAAGCAAATAATAAATTAACAAAGTAGGAGAAAACTATGTATTTAATTGAACCGATTCGTAACGGTGAATATATAACAGATGGTGCAGTTAATACTGCAATGCAAGTCTATGTTAGTCAAAATATATTTTTAGATGATGATATTTTATTACCTTATTATTGTGATCCAAAAGTGGAAATAGGTCGTTTTCAAAACACAGCAGTAGAGATTAACCAAGATTATGTAGATGAACATGGTATACAAGTGATGCGTCGTGAAACAGGAGGTGGCGCAGTTTATGTGGATCGTGGTGCTGTGAATATGTGCTGTCTTTTACAGAATGATCATTCGATATATGGTGATTTTCAAAAGTTTTATGAGCCAGCAATTAAGGCGTTACATAATTTAGGTGCTACCGAAGTCATTCAAAGTGGACGTAATGATTTAGAGATTAATGGAAAGAAAATTTCTGGCGCTGCTATGACTTTAATCAATGGACGTATCTATGGAGGTTACTCACTTTTATTAGATGTTGATTACGAAGCAATGATTAAAGTTTTAAAGCCGAATCGTAAAAAAATTGAATCTAAAGGAATTAAATCTGTTAGATCGAGAGTTGGAGCTATTCGCGAACATTTAGCAAATGAATATCAAAATATTACAATACATGAGTTTAAAGACTTAATGATTAAACAATTATTGGGCTTAGACGATATCAATGACGTTAAACGTTATGAATTAAGTGAAGCGGACTGGCGTGCGATAGATGAAATGGTGACAAATAAATATAAGAATTGGGAATGGAACTATGGACGTTCCCCGCGCTATGAATATAATAGAGATGCGAAATTAGCGGCAGGTACCATTGATATTACACTAGCTGTTGAACATGGTCGCATCAAGGCATGTCGTATTTATGGTGATTTTTTTGGTCAAGGTGATATTAGAGAAGTTGAAAAGCAACTTATCGGTGTTCGAGTTGTTAAAGCAGATTTGTTTGATGCTTTAAGTAAAATGGATATTCCTTACTATTTCGGTAAAACGTCAGCAGAAGAACTTGTTGATTTAATTTTAAGTTAATACTAAAAGGAAACATTAGCTGAAAGCAATGTAGCAGTACATGACTTATATACGAGCAGTTATTTCTTGGGAAATAGCACAAAAAAGGATTAAAGAGTTGTTAGCTAAACATATAAAATTGTCGTGAAATATTCAAATGTAATGATAGAAAAGATGATGAAATGAACAAATAAACTGTGACGTATTATGTTTTATAAGGTTGGACAGGTAAATGCCACAGCCATTAATATCGTTATAGATGATTTAATGTTATGATTCAAAAATTGTAGATATTTCATTATAGACAATAAATTTTTATGATAAAAAAGGGGAAATTTATGAATATAGGTATAGTTGGAGCCGGAAAAATTGTAAAAGAAGCATTGCCAGTGATGTCAGAGATACCAGGAATTCATATACAAAGCATAGTGACTACTGGACGTAATCCTGAGAATGTAGCTCAATTGCAAAAGCAATTTGATATTAAACAAGTCTTTGAAGATTTTCAAGCGTTTATAGAAGATGAAAAGATAGACACTGTTTATTTGGCTGTTCCCAATCATCTTCATTTTGATTACGCACGTAAAGCTATAGCAAAAAATAAGCATGTGATTTGTGAAAAACCTTTTACATTAACCACAGAGGAGCTTACCATACTTAAAGATTTAGCAGAGCAACAAAAGGTGATTATTATTGAAGCGATTACCAATTTGTATTTAAGTAATTATGATGTACTTAAGCAAAGTATACCAGAAATTGGAAATTGCAAAATTGCTCAGTTCAACTATTCACAGTATTCCTCAAGATTTGATGATTTTAAAAATGACATTATTCAACCCGCATTTGATCCGAGTAATGGTGGCGGTGCATTAATGGATATTAATGTTTACAATGTTCATTTAGCAGTAGGCTTATTTGGTAAACCTAATAAAGTGACATACTTTGCAAATATTGAAAAAAATATCGATACTTCTGGTATCTTACAATTAGAATATGAAGAGATGAAAGTAGTTTGTATTGGGGCTAAAGATTCTAGTTCTGATAATCAATCTTATATTCAAGGAGATAAAGCAACAATCAATCTTAAAGGTCCTACAAATGAGTTGAATGCATTCGAATTAAAATATCACACTGGTGGTACACAGTATTATCAGGTGAACGCACACAAGCATCGAATGTACGAAGAATTTGTGAAAATTGAAAAAGTAATTCGGGAACAAAACATTATATTTGCAACAAGACAATTAGAGCATAGTATTCATGTACTAGATGTGTTAGAGCAAGCATTAGCGAGTGCCAATTTAAGTATTGGGCCTTCAATTAAGTAAAAGTTGAGCACAACTGAATTGATAAAATTAAAAATAATCGCTTAAAAGACAGAAATAAGTCGTCAATCCTGTAATTGATAACTATTTCTGTCTTTTTTTTATAAATAAAAGTTCGGAATTTACGTTGTTTAAAATATTAAAATGATATAATATGTGTAGTGTAATACTTATTTGTGATTTAAATGTTTTTGTCTTTGAATTGATTAAGGGAGAGGGAGATAATTCAATGAAGGTATGGAAATTTATAGTGATATTATTTGTGACCGTATTAATGATGTCAGCTTGTAACAGTGGTTCTAACAATGAGAAAGAAACAAATGAAGGTAAAGAAAGTTCAAACAAATCAAAAAAGCATACATATAGTGATGTTGATTATCCAAAAGATGGTGTGAAAGGTATCTATGTAACACCGGATTCAGCAAAAGGGGAAAATTTTGAAGAACTTATACAATTTATAAATGAAACTGAATTAAATGCCATGGTAATTGACGTTAAAGATGATGAAGGAAATATAACGATGGACTTTAAAAGTGACAATAAATTGATTAGCAGCAATACAGTGAATCGTGTTGACGTAAAAAAAATCATAAAAGCAATGGAAAAAAACAATATTTATCCAATTGCACGTATTGTTACATTTAAAGATTCTAGATTGTCTGAAGAAAAACCTGATTGGTCATTTAAAACGTCTGATGGTAATGTTTGGGAAAGTGAAGGCGGGGATAGTTTTTTAAATCCTTTTAATGATAAAGTATGGAAATATAATATTGCAGTTGCAAAAGAAGCGGCTAAAGCAGGATTTAAAGAAGTTCAATTTGACTATGTTCGATTTCCTGAAGGATTTGAAAACAAAGATAAATCACTACAATATTCAAATGGAAAGTATAAAAATAGTGATTTAAACCATGTTGAGCAACGTGTAGATACGATTACTAATTTTTTGAAAACTGCACGTAAAGATTTAAAATCATATGATGTTCAAACATCTGCGGATGTTTTTGGTTACGCAGCTACGGTTAAAGAAACACCAGGTATTGGGCAAAGCTTCCCTAAAATCGCCAAAAATGTAGATGTCATTTCATCGATGATTTATCCTTCTCATTGGAGCCCAGGAGATTTTGGATTAGAAGCGCCAGATACAGAACCATATAAAACAGTGGATCGTTATCTTGATAAAGAAAAAGAAGCACTGCAAGGTATCGACCCTAAAAAGGTTAAATCTCGTCCATGGCTTCAAGATTTTACAGCCTCTTATTTAGGAGAAGGGCAGTATAAATCCTATGACAAAGCGGAAGTAACTGCACAAGTACAAGCGTTAAAAGATCATAATATTCATGAATTTTTATTATGGGATGCTTCTGCTGACTATACGAAAGGCGCCGATTACAATCCATCAAAATACACCAATCCGGATGCTCAAAAGCCAGAAAACGCTAAAAGTAATTAAACATATTAACTACTAAGATGAAGTAAGCCTATAACTGAAATTTATAGAATTTCAGTTATAGGCTTATTCTATTAGGACTTATGTGGCATAAGGTTTAAGAAATTCAGTCAAATTGTATATGTTTTTGAATCTCTTGATTAATATGATTGTATACATGTAAGAATGGTTTATTTGCTTGAATTGCAGCGTTTCTCACATCTTCAAATTCTGGTTTTGCCTTAATTATTTTTCCATTTAACATGGCTGTTTTTACTAAAATCGCTCCATAATTTGTATGAATTGTTTCGAATTGTCTATGGAGTACTTTACGATTAACCGTGTAACTTCTAATTCCTAATGTAGATGTATTTTTTAAAACATAGTCTTCGAAAAATTGTGCATTTTCTAATTTACAAATGACTTTGATTTGAGTGGCTGGTCTGCTTTTTTTCATGGTGATAGGTGTGAAGTATGCATCTAATGCACCATCTTCTAAAACTTGTTCAAGAAAGTAACTTAACATCTCAGCAGACATGTCATCTATCTGACTTTCTATTACTTGGACTTGTGTTGGTGTATTGTCTTTAGTTTTAAATTGAATTGCTCTTAAAATGTTTGGAAAATCAAAGTCTTTGGTGCCACTTCCATAACCAATTTCTTCTATTGTGACAGAAGGTAAAGGACCAATTTTAGATGCTAATGCTTTAATAAAAGCTGCTCCGGTTGGCGTCGTTAATTCGCTATTAATATCAAAAGAAGCAAGCGGTATACCTTTTAAAATTTCTGCCGTTGCTGGTGCAGGCACAGGATATAATCCATGAGTGATATTTATTTTACCTCCACCTGTTGGAATTGGGGAAGCGTGTAACTCATCAATTTTCAAATTTTCTAAAGCAAGGCAACCGCCGATAATATCGATAATGGAATCCATAGCGCCTACTTCATGAAAATGTACTTCTTCAACGGACATCCCATGAATTTTAGCTTCTGCGTGAGCAATCGTATCAAAGACTTTTTGGCTTCGTACTTTAACTCTTGCGGGTAAATCACTATCCTGTATCATTTTTGTAATATCAGAAGCTGTTCTATGGTGTGTTGTTTCGCTAAAATCAATATCTAGTTGTTTGGCTTGAATACCTTGCTTGGTTTGATTAGAAAAGTGCAATTTAAAATCATTAAGTGGCAACTTTTGTAAATGAGATTCAATGTAAGCTATATTTGCACCTAAGTCTACTAGAGAAGATAGCAACATGTCACCTGCAATACCCGCATGGCAATCTAAATATATTGTATTCGTCATATCATTCACTCCATCCCTTAATGTTGTTCCAACATATTGACAATCATAGCAGCGTTATAACCACCGCCAAAGCCATTATCAATATTAAGTACACTAGAACCAGGTGCACATGAATTGATCATTGATAATAATGTAGTGATACCATCTAGATTTGCACCATAACCAATACTTGTTGGTACGGCATAGACAGGATGGTCAACCAAGCCAGCAACTACACTTGCTAACGCGCCTTCCATGCCAGCTATTACTACAGATACATTGCAATTGCGAATATCATCAATATGAGCGAAAAGACGGTGGATACCAGAAACTCCAACATCGTAAAATCTTTTTACTGAGATTCCCATTACTTCTGCTGTTATAGCAGCTTCTTCCGCTACAGGAAGGTCAGACGTACCTGCACAAATAATAGCAGCTTGACGTTGTGTCTTGGTAATATGCTCTAAAGATGTACAAACGATTTGTGCTGTTGCATGATGTACCAATTGAGGATATGTTTCACAAATAAAATGGGCTTTTTCATTATTAACACGAGTAATTAAAATTGTTTCTTCGTGTAATATTAATGAGTGAATGATTTTCACTAGTTGTTGCTCAGTTTTACCTTCGCCAAATATTACTTCTGGGAATCCTTGTCGCTTTCTACGATGTAGGTCAATTTTTGCAAAACCTAATTCATCATATTGACTTAATTCTGATTTAGCCTCAGATATTGATAATTGATCTGATTTTACTGCTTGCAATAATGATTCGATGGAATCATATTTATCTGTCATAGTTAAACCACCTTTATACTATAGCGTTAAAATTAAGATTGTATGACCTCATTCATACTACCAGTACGATAGCCTTCTAAATCAATTGTGACATAGTCAAAGCCAAGCTCTTTAAGTCGTAGTGAAATTTGGTCTTTATGTTGAATTATCGTAACAATATCTGTTTCATCAACTTCGATACGTGCTATGTTGTCGTGATAACGTACTCTCACGTTATTAATATCTAAATCTAAAATGAATTTTTCAGCTTCATTAACTTTATTAACTTTGTTGAAACTAAGTGGTTCACCATAAGGGATACGAGAAGCTAAGCTACAAAGTGCAGGCTTATCCCAAACCGGTAAGCCATTTGATTTGCTTAGTTCTCGTACTTCATCTTTATAAAGTTCAACTTCTTGTAAAACGCTTCTCACCCCATATTCAGATCTCGCTTTAAGACCTGGTCGGAAATCTGAAATATCGTCCATAATCATGCCGTCTAACACATAATTGAATCCAAATGTTTTTCTTAACGCTTCTAGTTTTGCGTATAATAAACATTTGCTGTAATACCAACTGTCGGGTGTGTTTTTTATGATGTGAGGGTCTTTTAATTCTGCTATTTCCGTCTCTACGATATCTGCATTTAACGTATTTCCAAGTTCTATAGCCTGATTAAATTCTTCGTTTCTAAATAATTCTGATTTAACTATCACTGCTTTTACATTATTGGTACCTAATACATCAATTGCTTTTTTCAGAACTAAGCTACTATCGACACCGCCTGAAAAAGCAATAACTACTGTCTCCATTTCTTTTAAAAGCATTTCAAGTTTAAATTCTTTATTCTGTAATTTAGTCATCATTTAAATTTCCTCCTTAAATATTTTTGGACGTATTGAAAATCATGATTCTACATACGGTATGGTAAGTGGGCCGAGTGGCATAACGCCAATAGTCATGTCTTTCCCATATTGTCGTTCTAAAGTTTTTAATGTTGCTTCAATATTTGAAACAGGATGTAACATAGCATCTTTTGCTTGTTGATCAGTTAATTTGGAATATAAATACACATTGGCAAAAGTTTGAATCACAGCTTGTTTTTGAACTTGCCACTGATCTAGCATGGAGAAGTTTGGATCATTAATCATTTTGACAAGTGCTTCTGGGGTGTCTGCCATTTTCAGTATTTCTGCATAATTACCATGATTTGGAAAACCATCGCTGCATTCAGATAACATGATAATACTGCCGCCTTCTTTAACCACTTTATGAGCAGCACTCATTCCTTTAACTGTTTGATATAAATTTTGGTCAAGTGGATAACCAGAATTAGATGCGATAACGACGTCAAAGCGATGGTCACATTTGAACATAGCGTGTTTTTTAGCATAAGCACATCCCAAATCATGTGCTTTATACAGTTCTCCAGCAAAGACTTCTGTAATTTCTTTTTCTTTGTTCAATGTTACATTGAGCATAAAGTCAGGTTTGCACATGGCATTAATTTCTCGAGTCATATCTTGTACTGGATTGTCTGTCATATTCCCCCAAGTAGAACGAATATCACCGATCATTTTGGCATTGTGAAATGTCATAATCGTTTCTATACCTGCAATACCAGGCATGATTCCTTTTGGTCCTCCTGAAAATCCAGCAAAGAAATGTGGTTCTATAAAGCCAGTTACAATTTTGAAATCAGAATCTACATAATCTTTGTTTAAATAAACATCACAGCCGTATTTACTATGGCCAACTTTTTTTAAAGTTTGCTTATCATTACAATGATTATGTACAATTCTAATATTGTTTACGATATCTTCACCTAACATTTGTATCAATTCATCTTTAGTTTGATCTCGATGTGTACCAGTACCATTAATGATAACAATATTTTCTAAAGGTACATGTGCAAGGCATTCTATAATAAGAGGTACAAGTATATGATTGGGTGTAGGGCGCGTGATATCACTAATAACGATTGAAACAGTCTGATTGGATTTTACTAAATCTTCCAGCGGATCCGAATTTATAGGATTCTTTAATGCATCACGTATGGCTTGTTTATCATTTTCGAGTGCAGGTATAGGTGTTGGCTCTATTAAGACGCAGTTTTCAGGTAATTCTATATTAAGGTTTGACTTTCCATATAATATTTCTGTATTCAAGGTCGATCTTCCTCCTTATATGAAGCGCTTTCATAAAAATGTGATTTTATTTCCGCATTAGAATGTATTTGGGTCGATTGAGTAACATATTCCTTTGTTCCATATATTCCTTTACTTTTTTGATACCTATCAATCAATATGACTGCTATTGGACATAATATTGCTGTAGTAATAGCCGAAATTGAAATTTGTGCTGTGGCGATAGGTGCTACTTTCTCAATCATAGCATACTCACTTTGACTCAGATTACCATTTGCGAGCGCCGTAGAAGCAGCAGCAACTACTGCAGCAGGTGTAGATACTGCGTTACCTGCTGTAGATGATTCAGAAATTGGTGCAATTACACTCTTTTCTTTAAATATTTTAAAGGCAATGATACCAGTAAATGCGGTACAAATAAAGGTTAATACTGCTAACGTTAAGCCTCCTGATAATACGGAAAAATTAAAGAATTCAGCTAAATTCATACCAGCACCTAAAGAAAAGGCGAAAAAGGGGATGAGTATGGTTTCACCTGGACGTAAAAACTCTGATATTTTAGGGTCAAGATTGCCTAATATCATGCCTATACTTAAAGGTAAAAGCACAGAAATAAATGAAATGATTGGAAAGCTTGTACCAATAAATCCCAATGAAATCAAAGTTAACAATGGTCCGTCATTAATAGCAAGTATGGACAGGCCACCAACATCTGAACGATTCCCATAAGTACTTGTTAAAGCAGCATACATGCCACTATTACTATTTGTCATTGCTGCGATGACAGCTATTGTAGACAAACCGAATAGTCCACTCCAAGGGTCAAATAATGAGCCTAATAGGAGTCCTACTGCTAACCCAGAAAAATATTTCGTTGTTGTTAATAGCATACCTTTTTTTAAGGCCTTACCGCCAATTTTTAAATTCATTTGACTTCCTACACAAAATATAAAAAGTGCAATTAAGACAAGAGCACTATCTTTGAATAGTTCTTGTGAAAAACCCCCAATTTGAAGCATTTCGTAATATCCTTGTTCAGTTTTAGGTGCGCCCAGTGACTTAAGTAGGTTCATTATAGGAGTTAAATGTAATTGGTCAACGGTGTTTATTGTAGCGCCTAAAAGCAACGGGACTACCATCAATCCTCCAGGAATTTTTTCTATTGTATCTTTAATTCTCATAACTAACATCCCCTTAATATGTTATTGGTTATGGAAAAATGTTTTTACAATATTCTTGGTTGTTTGTTTTATCAATTTTTCCGACTTTGAAAATATTTCTTCTAATGACATAGGTCCATTACTTAAACTAAATGCGCTGAGTATACCACTGTCTTTTAAGTCTTTTTCATCTACTTCTACTGATCCTCCTATAAAAATAACTGGTACATTATACTTTTTAGCACATTTTGCAATGCCAATTGGTGCTTTACCATAAAAAGATTGCTGATCGATTTTTCCTTCTCCAGTAAGGATTAAGTCTGCTTGCTTTAAGTATTTCTCAAATTGTATATATTCCATAACTACCTGGATACCCTCTTTAAAGTAACTTGGGAAAAATGCTTTGAAAGCACCTCCTAAACCACCTGCTGCGCCAGCACCAGGTAAATCGTGTAGCCTTATGCCTGTAGTGTGTTCAACTAGATTAGCCCAATGAGTGAGGTTATCATCGAGTTGATGCATATTTTGTGCAGATGCACCTTTTTGTTTCCCAAAAATAAATGATGCGCCATTAGGTCCTACTAATGGATTTTGAACATCAGTCGCTATAATAAAATTACAATAAGCGATTCGATGATCAAAATTCGATAAGTCAATTTGAGCTAAATTTTGTAGTTCTCCACCTCCAAAATGTATTGAATGATTTTGGTTATTCTTTAAATCTGCTCCTAAAGCTTGCAACATACCTGCGCCAGCGTCATTTGTAGCTGAACCACCAATCGCCAGGATGAAATTTTGATATCCGTGATTCAAAGCATGTAAAATTAATTCGCCTGTACCATACGTTGTCGTATATAAAGGGTTTAATTCGTCTTGATCTAAATGCTTTAATCCTGAAGCTTCTGCCATTTCAATGACACAAGTATGATTATCTAAAATACCGTATTGAGCTGTTACTTTGTCACCAAGTGGTCCGGTTACACTGACTGTAGTAAACGAACCATTTGTTGCATTTATTAATGCTTCCATTGTTCCTTCGCCACCATCACCGATGGGTAAATCATGAATGGTAGATTCAGGGAAAACTTCTAATATAGAATCTTTCATATACTTGGTTACTTCGCTTGCCTTCATACTTCCTTTAAATGAATCAGGTGCTAATATGATTTCCATTGTGAATTTCTCCTTTATAAGAAAGCGTTTTCTAAAATGTATTGTTCTAAGTTTAACGATTTTACTATTTTGGAAAAAGGGTTAAACTATACAAAAATAATATTTTAAATTTGTATATAAATAACAAGTGGTGAGATAAATGGATATATTGACTGAAGAAATGGCAACGTTAATCGTTAATGAAACAGCTAAAAGAACCAAAACTAACATTAATATTATGAATTTTAATGGAGTAATTATTGCGTCTTTCGATAAAAGACGTATCGGTACGCTACACGAAGGTGCTATAGAAGTGTTGAAACAAGAAAAAACCGTGGTAATTAACCAGAAAGACAGTTTACATCTTAAAGGTACGCAGGCAGGTATTAACTTACCTATTATTTTTCAAGATAATATAGTAGGTGTTATCGGTATTACAGGTAATCCTAGTCAAATTACACATGTAGCAGAATTAGTTAAAATGTCTACAGAATTGTTACTTTATCAGAATTATTTTACATATGAATTGGAAGGGCAAATACGGAGTCAAGAATTATTTATAGAGGAGTTGTTAAAAAGTGAATCATCAAAATCCTTTATTCAATATTTAATGAAACAACTCAATATCGATTTATTAACCTATAGAAAATGTATTATTATCGATATTGAAAAGCAGATTTTTTCTAGAAATAGCATTGTACGTTCATTAACGAGTAGGATAGACGCCCGTTCATTTACAATTGCATTTACGAATTATAACCGTATTGTTATTCTTGCTACTGCTCAGTCAGTGCAAGCTTTAGATAATAAAATCAATCATATATATCAAATATTTCAAAACTTAGAGCTTAATGTTCAAATGGCTTCAAGTCTTATGTTTAAAAGATTAAAAGATTTTAAAAATGCATATGAAGAGTGTGAGTTAGTGTTTATGTTGGCTGAAAATGAAAAGGTTGTAACCTCATTTGAAGATATAGAAGAAAAAACACTTTTATATCAAATTGATAAGAACATAAGAGAACGATTTAAAAAAAGAATATTAAGTGATGTGGGTCAACAGAGTATCGATACACTAAAAAGTTTCTTTGAAAATGATTTAAATATAACGCAAACTGCTAAAAAATTGTATATCCATAGAAATACTTTATTGTATAGGTTAGAAAAATGTGAAAAAGAAACAGGATTAAACCCAAAAAAATACTCTGATGCTGTTAAATTACAGATTGCAATATGGTGTTAGCGAAGAAAGCAATAAAATCACTTCATTAGAAAGTTTAGTAAGAATAATAAAAAGGTTAGACACATAAAAAAACACTTTGAAGCAATCAAAGATCAATCATACATGTAATAGATGAGCTGCTAGCATGCAACGACATACAAATTTTAAAAATAATAGCAGTCTAAACGGATAATCATTTTAATATTTTAATTATGTCATACGATAAAAAATAAAAAGTCTTAAGCAATACGATGAACTCGTGTTGCTTAAGGCTTTTTATATGCTTTTTTTTAGCTCAGTAGGTTACGAAAGTGAATGATAAAGAGCAACCGTTAAAATTTTGGTTGTTTTTTATAAAGTAATATGACATACTCTATAATAATTAGTATGACATATTAAAAATTTGAGGTGAATCAGTATGACAAAATATATTTATGCATTTGATGAAGGCAATAAAGCCATGAAAGATTTATTAGGAGGTAAGGGAGCTAATTTAGCTGAAATGAAACGGTTAGGGTTACCTGTGCCGGACGGTTTTACGCTTACTACAAAGGCGTGTATTGAGTATTTAAAGCAAGGCGCTCACCTTTCAGATGAATTAGTTGGACAATTACATGAACAATTAGAAGCATTTTCACAACGCACTCAAAAATCATTTTCTTCTAAAGAATCCTTATTATTAGTTTCTGTAAGAAGTGGCGCAAAAATTTCCATGCCAGGCATGATGGATACCATTTTAAACTTGGGGTTGAATGATTTTAATGTTAAAACATTAGCAGAAAAAACAGATGATGCACGTTTTGCATATGACTGTTACCGTAGATTATTACAAATGTTTGGCGAAGTCGTATACGGCATACCGATGACTTCATTCGATACATATTTTAATCAATATAAAGCACAACACAATTACCAAAATGATGCAGATATTCCAGCTGAAGGATTAGAAGAAATATGTGATCATTTTAAAAGTGTTTATTTGGAAGAAGTTTATAGACCATTCCCACAGGAACCAATTGTACAATTAACAGAAGCAATTGAAGCAGTTTTTAAATCATGGGACAATGATCGCGCACGTGTATATCGTCAATTAAATGAAATACCACACGATATTGGCACTGCAGTTAATATTCAGGAGATGGTTTTTGGTAATAGTGGTGCACAAAGTGGGACAGGTGTTGCATTTACGCGTAATCCAGTAACTGGTGAAGCAAAATTGTTTGGTGAATATTTGTTGAATGCTCAAGGAGAAGATGTTGTCGCTGGTATTAGAACGCCAAAAGATATCAGCACATTAAAAGCACAAATGCCTCATGTTCATCAACAGTTTTTAGAAGTTTCTCAACAATTAGAAAAACACTATAAAGATATGCAAGATATTGAATTTACTATTGAAAATGAGCAACTATATGTCTTACAAACGCGCAGTGGTAAACGAACTGCTAATGCAGCCATTCATATTGCAGTAGATTTAGTCGAAGAAGGTATTATTTCTAAAAATGAAGCAGTTATGAATGTAGAAGTAAAATCAATTGAGCAATTATTACATCCTAATTTTGATGATAAAGCACTTGAGAGAGCTACAGCTGTTTCGAAAATGGGACTTCCTGCTAGTCCGGGTGCAGCGAGTGGTGAAATCGTGTTTTCTGCTGAAACTGCAAAATTCAAAGCTGAACAGGGATATAAAGTAATATTGATGAGACCTGAAACCTCACCTGAAGATATTGAAGGTATGGTTGCAAGTGAAGCGATAGTTACCACACATGGTGGTATGACTTCCCATGCTGCAGTTGTAGCTAGAGGAATGGGTAAATGTTGTGTGACAGGATGTTCAGACGTTGAAATTAATGTTAAGGATAAAAAAGTAACATATCCTAACGGAACATTAAACGAAGGGGACATTATCTCAGTTGATGGCGCTAAAGGTGATATTTATTTAGGAGAAGTTGAAACGATTAAAGCTGAGAGAAGTAAGGCTTTTGAACAATTTATGCAATGGTCAGAAGAAATTGCAAGATTAGATGTTCGCATGAATGCAGAAACATCACAAGATATTCAAGCTGGCTACCAATTTGGTGCGAAAGGTATTGGTTTAGTTCGTACTGAGCATATGTTTTTTGGCCCTGAACGTTTGATTGAAATGAGACGTTTCATTTTATCTGATACACAAGATAAAAGAGTGAATGCTTTAAATATAATTAAACAATATCAAAAAGAAGATTTTGAAACGATATTAAAGTTATCTGGAGAACGTCCGACGATTATCCGTTTATTAGATCCACCTTTACATGAATTTTTACCTAACTCAACAGAGGAAAAAAATAGTGTGGCAAGCCAACTCAACGTGTCTGTTGCAGAGTTAGACCATTATATGGAAAGTTTAAATGAAGTTAATCCAATGTTAGGGCATCGTGGGTGTCGCTTGGCGATTACTTACCCTGAACTTTATATTATGCAAGCAGAAGCTATTATGGAAAGTGCATTGAAACTTAAAAAACAGGGCATTGATTGTCAACCTGAGATTATGATTCCGCTCGTATCAACTGTTTCAGAATTCACAACTTTAAAGACACAAGTTGTTGAATGCATTGAAGCTTTACAAGCTGAAATGGGAGTAAGTGTTCACTATATGATTGGAACGATGATTGAAACACCAAGAGCATGTCTAATCGCTGGAGATTTAGCACGAGAATGTGATTTCTTTAGTTTTGGCACAAATGATTTAACACAATTAACGTTTGGTTTCTCACGTGATGATGCTGGTAAATTTATTAGCGCTTATTCAGAGCAAGGCATATTAACAATAGACCCATTCCAAACACTTGATATAGATGGCGTTGGACAATTAATTAAGCAAGCGACAGAGCAAGCAAAAGCCACAAATCCAACGATAAAAATTGGCGTATGTGGAGAATTAGGCGGTGACCACAAATCAATTCAATACTTTAATCAACTAGATTTGGATTATGTATCATGTTCTCCATTTAGAGTGCCAGGAGCCTTATTATCAACGGCTCAAAGTGAAGTCGAAGGCGGTAGATTACGTGTTAAATGATAATGATAGACCACAGTTAACGCTATTCGTTGTATCTGATTCTATAGGTGAGACAGCACAGCGAATGATTCATGCGACCTTAACACAATTTCCAGATGTCACGCGTATAGAAATTAAAAAATTTCCTTTTATCAAAAATCAAGATGAATTACTCAATGTGCTTTCTTTGGCTAAGGCGCGTGGTGCAGTCGTTATAACGACTTTAGTTAATCCAGAATTTAACATAAAAGGTCAGGCATATGCTCAAGCGCAACAAATTCCATATGTTGATTATATGTCTGATTTAATTAGTATTATTCAAGAACATACGAATTGTTCACCCATCTTAGAAAGTGGTGCTTTGCGCAAGTTAGATGACAACTATTTTAAAAGAATTGAGGCAATGGAATATTCTGTAAAATATGATGACGGTAAACATTTTACGGATATAGGAGAAGCTGATGCTTTGATTTTAGGTGTTTCTCGAACGTCAAAGACGCCTTTAAGTATGTATTTAGCAAACAAAGGTTATAAAATCGCTAATATCCCTTTAGTTCCAGAAGTGGATATTCCAGATGAGGTCTTTAGAAATAAAAATTTAAAGGTATTTGGTTTGACTGCGAGTCCTACCTATATCTTGAATATTCGTACTGAACGCGTGAAAGTATTAGGTTTACATGGACCTACAGATTATAATAGTGTCGATAGAATTAAAGAAGAACTAATGTATGCCGAAGAAATATTTGCTAAATTAAATGCTACAGTTATTAATACGGAATTCAAATCGATTGAAGAATCAGCATTTTATATTGAAAAGTTTTTATAAAGATGAAAAATTGTAATTACGTATGTGTGTTTAAAATTAGGAATCAAACTTGAATTGTCTAAATTTATGTTAAAAGGGTATGTTTGATAATAGAAAACGATATTTAAAAAGAGGGGATACTATGTTGAAATCGACAGTACCGTATTTGTTTTTTAACGGTCAATGTAAAGACGCTTTGGCATTTTATAGTCAGGTGTTGAACGGAGAGATTAAAGATACAATGACGTACGGTGAAGCGAATGAAAGTGTTGCAGATGATCCTAATCGTATCATTCATGCCCAATTAGAAGTTGATGGTAACTTATTCATGCTGTCAGATATACCTAAAGATGATGATACAATGCTACAAGATAGAAATGTATATATTGTTTTAGAATTTGATAGTGAAGCGGCAGTCGAAGAAGCTTATGAACAATTGAAAGATGAAGGTAATGTTCAAATGGAGCTAGATACTATGTTTTGGGGAGCGAAATATGCCAAGTTGATTGATAAATATGATATCGGTTGGGATTTAAGTTACACATATCCACAATAACTTAAACTGCAATTGGAATAGAAATATTCACACACATGTATCTTAATCTGTTCAAACATAAAAAGATGTTTATTAAGGTATAACAGTATATAATTAAAATAAATGCATTTTCATTTTTGAAGATAGCACCTCAAGTTGCATTGCTATTTACTGCGATAACTTTAGGGCTGTACTTTCGAATGGATTTGCATTTTTTATTTTAAATGGCACGTCGTACTTTATCTATTAAAATAACTAAAAATTGAAAGCAGCGTTTTTCACGCTGCTTTCAACATAAAATTAGGCCTTCATTTTTTATAAGTACGAATGATTTTGGATTTGGCTATCATATATATGATCAATCCTGTAATCATGGCAATGGTTGCAGTCGTTGGGATTTGAGAACTTAAAGCTGTGATTTTAGGAAGTTCTTGGTGTGTCACAAAGGGAATAAGGTAATTATTGATGTTGAAAATTATAAACATAACAAATGCAAATAGGATACTGCCGTTACGTGCTTTTTTGATATATTTTTGGTATTCATCTTTAGAATCGACATCAAATAGGTCTACTTTTTTATTGTGAAGTGCGCGTGTGAGTAAGATTGAAGCCACCATCAATCCAATCAATGCAATGATACTAACAAATGGTATTTGTTGAAAATACATAGAGATAAAACAATCTAGTGCGGAAATCATCAATGTTCCCCAAAATATCCAGACATATAGTTTGGCATAGAGATTTAATAATACTTGCCGTTCATATTCATCAGTAAATCTATAGTTTGGAATTAAGCGAAGTGTTTTTTCATTATTCAAGATGATTGGCCTCCTATTCTATTAATTTTATGCGCGAATCTTTGTTAACTGTAAAGATGACAATCAATATAAAGGGTATATAGGTACTTATATTTAATAAATAACTAAAATTCATTGGATTTCCTGCAAGTAGTGGTGCGGTGATTGTTGCAGTCCCTAACATATAAATTAGGGCTATAACCAAGAAAATAATCCTTTTATTTCGTGTTTCTTTTAGTAGTTTATAATATGTATGTCGCTGATGTACTTCAATTTCAATAGCATCTGCACCGAGACGATTCATGCTCATTCTACAGAATAGAATAATAATTAACAGGGCACCACCAACGGTAAATGGTGATAAAAATTCTCGCTCTATATCAAGGAAAATAGATAAATAAACAAGTGCAAGTAACGTATATAAAGCAATAATTGAAATTTTTGCTAATGTTTTATCAATTTCATGTCGTTGATATTCATCAGGTGTATCAATTAAACCGGCGAAGTTTTGATATAACCATTTATCTCTTTTCTTCATCGTTATGAGCCTCCCAAAATAAATCGTTTAATGTAACATTTAATGATTGTGCAATATTGATACATAAATTTAATGATGGATTGTATTTATCATTTTCAATCATATTAATCGTTTGTCGTGAAACGCCTACGGAACGTGCAAGCGCAAGTTGAGATATTTGTTGTTGACTGCGAAAGTATTTAACTTTATTCAATTTAAATCATCACTTCTTTCTGATGTGTCAAATATATATGACATAACTTTTTTCGTCAAGATAATATAAAAAATAATAAATCTTTATATATTAAATAAAGCGCGATATATAAAATGTTTCTAAAAACAAGCGGGGTAGAAATCATTTGATAAAATTTGATTTCTACCCCGTTTGGGATTGTATATGACAGTTCAGCGTTGAATGTGTCATACCTTGGCAACAACATCACACCGTATTCATTTGGCGTTATTTTTAAGAAGGTTAATGACCATTTTGATGATGGCTTTTATTTATCTTTTGTTTGTCGCAGTGAGATTATTAAATAATGTTGAGTGCAAATTTACTAAGATTGCTATTGTACATGATAATGTATTGTGGCGGTAAGTATAACAACTTCATTATTTGGGTTATAGTAACCATGAGCTACATCACTATTAAAACGAAAAGCTTGGTTACTGCTAATTGTATAAGATGTTTGTTCGACTTCAATATTTAAAGTGCCTGAATTAACAATGATAAACTCTTCAGATTGTAAATGATGAGGATCAGAAATCATTTTACCACCTGGTTGAATTACCATTTTAAACATTTCAAAATGCTTTCTATCATCGTAAGGAAAATACGGAAAGATCTTAACTTTATCTTCAACAATAGGAATAATGTCAGATTCATCTACGAAGTTTATATGTTCTTGTCTTGTTGATGTCAGTTGTGACAGAGGTAAATGAAGTCCATTGGCAATCTTCCATAATGTTGTAATTGTTGGATTAGATGCGCCTTTTTCAATTTGACTTAGCATGTTTTTACTAACGCCAGTTAGGTTAGCCATTTTATCTAAACTAAGCTGATGTTTACTACGATAAGTTGCTAAATTTTTGGCAATAATATTTTGAATATGATACACGTGAATCGCTCCTATTTACATTATAACGTACATATTGTACCATATGTAATGTTGTTTAGAAAATTTATGATGTAAGGTGAGCAAAATGGAAAATTATAGAAAAGTAAAACCGTTTAATTGGCTTTTATTTATCGGTGTCTTATTAGTGGGTGCAAATCTAAGGGCGCCAATTACTTCAATCGGAGTTGCGTTGCCTGATATAAAAAATGATTTGGCGATGTCTAACAGTGCAGTTAGTGTAATTACAGTCGTCCCGTTGATTGCATTCGCAATTATTTCGCTATTTGCAGCAAAAACCAGTTATCACTTTGGATTAGAGCGTACAATTTTTGTGGCTTTATGGCTAATACTGATTGGTGTAATCGTACGTTCTATCACAGGTGTTTCGTGGTTATATATAGGTACCATTCTTATCGGTGTCGGTATAGGTTTTGGTAATGTACTTGCCCCAGCAGTGATCAAAGCGAAATTCCCATTACATATAGGTGTGATGACAGGCTATTATACTGTCGTTATGAACGTGTTTGGAGGATTATCATCATATGGAACGGCGCCAGTCGTCAAAGCATTTAATTATAATATTGCTATTAGTGCGATTGGTGTCATTACATTGATTACCATTATAATATGGGCGTTTCAATTAAAGCATAAGGAAGAAACAACGGCCTCATTACCAAAAGAGAGTGTCAATGTTTGGAAGTCGCCATTATCATGGCAAATAACGATATTGATGGGCGGACAGTCACTTATTTTTTATTCTCTAATCAATTGGCTGCCAGCATATTTATCTCAAAGTGGTATGTCTATCAGTGAAGCCGGGATGTATTTATCAATTATGCAAATCTCCATCATCCCATTAACATTTATTACACCTATATTTGCTACCAAAATGAAATCACAGTTTTTATTAACTTTTATCACTGGTTTATGTTTTGTGGTGGGTGTTTCAATAATGCTATTTTCACCACAACTTGCTTTAATTGCTACGATTTTAATTGGTGTTGCAAGTGGCTTAGCGTTTGGACTTGTTAATACATTCTTTAGTTTAAGAACAGAACATAGTCAAACGTCAGCAAAGTTATCTGGTATGGCTCAATCTGTGGGTTATCTTTTTGCAGCTATAGGTCCTTTATTATTTGGTATATTACACGATGTTACAGGTCAATGGATCGGTTCATTAAGTATTTTATTAATCACTGCACTATTAATCACATTATTCGGCTCACAAGCAGGGCGTAATCGAACAATAGAAAAAACAATAGAACAATAGACAGTATCATTCAAATATTGTACGATATTTTACAACATGCTTTGTTTTTCTATGAGTTTTAAAATTAATTGGATTTGATAAGTTGAGCTACATTAATAGTCACATAGATGACTTATGTAGTCTTCATTAAAATCTAAAAGAAACGATGAGGTGTCATTATGCAACTTATTTTTGATCCAAGTGTAAGCCCGATTTATCGAGGTATACTTGCGTTTTTCTTTGTTATTAATATAGCACTTGCCTTTATTATTGTATTCTTAGATAGAGATCGCAGAGATGCTACAGCAACTTGGGCATGGTTATTTCTACTATTTGTAGTACCTATTTTAGGCTTTATTATTTATATATTCTTTGGTCGAGCAGTGCGAAAAAAACGTGAACAAGGCTTTCACCATAATCAGATAGATGACATGAAAGAACGAATGAAAACACAGTTATCAGATGCTACCAACAAGATTAATCATTCAGATAACCGATTAGTTAAAAAACATGCAGATATTGTAAATACATTGCTAACGAAAGAACCAACATTTTTAAGTTACGATAATAATGTCGACATTTATACTGATGGTCATGCGCTATTTGACCAAATGAAAGAAGATTTACGCAATGCGAAATCGTATATTCATTTAGAGTATTATGTTTTGAAATTAGATAAGTTGGGCTCTGAAATTGTCGATATTTTGCAACAAAAGGCTGAAGAAGGATTGGAAGTTAAAATACTTTATGATGCAGTAGGATCTAAAACGGTACATAAATCAAAATTCAAAAACTTCCAAGAAGCTGGTGGACAAGTAGAGGCTTTCTTCCAAGCTAAAATTCCATTAATAAATTTCAGACTAAACAATAGAAATCACCGTAAAATTTTAGTGATTGATGGTATGACTGGTTATGTGGGTGGATTTAATATTGGTGATGAATATTTAGGTTTAGATGAAAAATTTGGCTATTGGCGTGACACACATTTAAGAGTTAAAGGTGATGGCGTTGACGCGTTACAGCTCAGTTTTATCCACGATTGGAATTCTCAATCACACCGTGAACAATTGGAATATAATGATAAGTATTTCCCAGACAATGCAAATCAAGGTGGAGATGTGCCGATGCAAATTGCACTTGGTGCCCCAAGTGATAACTGGCATCAGATAGAGTTTGGCTATATGAAAATGATCATGAACGCCAAAGAATCAATTTATATGCACAGTCCGTATTTTATACCAGATAAAGGTTATATCAATGCATTGCGTATAGCTGCAAAAGCTGGGGTAGACGTGCGGTTAATTATTCCTAATAAACCAGACCATATTTTTGTGTACTGGGCCACAATTACAAGTGTCGCGCAGTTGATTAGAGATGGTGTCAAAGTTTATACGTATGAAAATGGATTTATTCATTCAAAAATGATGATTATTGATGATGAAGTAGCAAGTGTAGGCTCATCAAATATGGACATACGTAGTTTTGAATTAAATTTTGAAATTAATGCATTTATGTATGATGCAAACATTGTCAAAGAACTTAAAGCAGCATTTATAGAAGATATGAAAGTATCTAAGGAATTAACAGAAGAACGCTATGAACAGCGATCAAATTGGATTAAGTTCAAACAATCGATCGCTAAATTAGCGTCACCAATTCTATAAAATATAAAGCATATTGAAGTGGCAAGTTCTAAGACTGTATGTATTTATCAATGCAACTATCGATCGTGGTGCCACTGGAGTTCCAATAACATATTATAATTTTCCAACCATAAGATTGGTCTGATGAGGACGGTGACATGGAATCAAATTTACGTTTTGATTTCTATACCGTCCTCATTTTCATTATAATGAGTGATATGAGAAAACTGGAGAACAGATGATGTGAAAAAAGGGGGGATTGAATGCAACGGGAAAGCGGTCAATTCATTTATCGTCAATTATATAGCCAATTAAAAGAAGATATTCTCGCATTCAAATATGAAAGTCATGAAAAGTTACCTTCCAAAAGAGATATGTCACAACATTTAAATATTAGTGTGAATAGTGTAAAAGCAGCATATGAACAGCTACTGGCTGAGGGATATATTTATACTGAAGAGCGGAAGGGTTATTTTATTGAGCCATTAGAAAAATTGATCATTGATCCAAATGCACAAATATCTTTGAATGTTCAAGAACAGCAAATTGAAGATGCATACGATTATTCATTTTCTCATATGAGTACCGATATATCAGCGTTTCCAGTAGAGGTATGGACTAAACTCGTTAAACGTGTATTTGAAAATTATGATCATGAATTATCTTCAATACCTCAAATTAAAGGACCAATAGAATTAAGACAATCGATTGCCAAATTAGTGTCTTATCAAAGAGGTATCCAATGTCATCCGGAACAAATTGTCATTGGATCAGGCACTAATATACTGTTAACCAAATTGATTCAATTATTACCAGATGAAATTAAGATTGCAGTGGAAAATCCAGGGTACTCAAGGTTTAGAACACTAATCCGTCAAACAACTGCACAGTTAAAACCGATTGCTTTAGACCATAAGGGGATATCTATTGAAGCAATTAAACAAGCTCAACCTGATGCTACGATAGTGACACCATCGCATCAATTTCCAATGGGAATCATCATGCCTGTGTCGCGTCGTATTGATCTTTTGAACTGGGCAAGTCAAACACAAAGTTACATCATAGAAGATGACTATGATAGTGAGTTTAAATATGAAACAGATAATATCCCCTCACTGTTTAGTTTTGATAAAAATGAACGCGTGATATACTTAGGTACATTTTCAAAAACGCTAATGCCAGGATTGCGCATGAGTTATATGATTTTGCCAATTAATTTAGTAAAACAATTTGATCACTATAATTTAAATATGATTCCTGACTTTTCAACGATTCACGCACTTACATTAAATTTAATGATCAAAGAAGGCTACTATGAAAAATATGTAAAAAAGATGCATCAAATATATGGAAAGAAACGAGAAACACTCATCACACATCTATCCAATACCTTTACAAATAATATTCGAATCAAAGATACGCGAGCAGGTTTACATTTTATTGTAGAAGTTAACACCCCCTTTTCCTACCAAGAAATTGAATCACGAGCTAAAGAAATGAAACTTGAACTTTATACACTAAATCGATTTTCTGTGAAAGCGCTTGAAAAAAATAGTTCATATAAAACACTGATTATAGGATTTTAAAAAATCAAGCAAGAGCAGATTCCTCAGGCAGTACAGAGATTAAAAGAAGTCATTTGGGAATAATCTGGTTCCATTAAATTGTCATAACTGGTACTTTACACTGTACCAATAATCCCTTAAATTTTAGAAAACTACAGGTCTTATGTAGAAGCAAAGAGGAGGGGTTATTGATGACAAATCAATTTGAAAGCTATAAGAGACAACGTGATAAGTATGTAGCACGTGGTGTTGGGAATGGTAATCTGCATGTTGCAGATCATGCACAAGGTGCTACGATCACAGATGTAGAAGGTGAACGTTTCATAGATTTTGCGGGAGCAATTGGTACATTAAACGTTGGACACACACACCCTAAGATAACCAAACATTTAAAAGAACAACTAGACAACTTTATACATCCTGGCTTCAATGTCATTATGTATAAAAGCTATCTCAACTTAGCTCAAAAATTAACAGAGATTACACCTGGTGATTTTGATAAAAAAGTGATTTTACTTAATTCAGGTGCAGAAGCTGTAGAGAATGCAGTGAAAATTGCTAGGAAACACACTGGAAGGCAATCAGTTGTTTCCTTTGTAAGAGGTTTTCATGGACGTACAAATTTAACAATGTCTATGACAAGTAAAGTAAGGCCTTATAAACTTGGATTTGGCCCATTTGCACCAGAGGTTTACCAAGCGCCATACCCTAATATTTCAGAAAAATCCGAATACTTATCTGAAGCAGCCTATATTGATCAAATGATTGATAAGTTACATGATTTTTTCATAGAGACTGTAGATCCTAGTGAAGTAGCTTGTATCGTGATGGAACCAGTCCAAGGAGAAGGCGGATTTATTATTCCGGATAAAAAATTCGTGAAAGCAGTTAAAAAAATATGTGAAGCGCATGACATTATTTTTGTAGCAGATGAAATTCAAACAGGTTTTGCACGAACAGGTAAAACATTTGCGATTGAACATTTTGATATAGAACCCGATTTAATAACTGTGTCTAAATCATTGGCTGCAGGATTTCCATTAAGCGGTGTAGTTGGAAAAGCGGAAATTATAGACAGTGCATCTCCTGGAGAACTAGGTGGCACATATGCTGGAAATCCCTTAGCTTGTGAAGCTGCTTTAAAAGTCATTGAAATCATTGAAGAAGAAGACTTAAACAAAAAAGCAGAACAAATTGGAAAACAACTTGAAAGTTTTTTATATCGCAGTGCAGAACAATATTCATTTATCACAAACATTCGTAGACTTGGTGCTATGGTTGCCTGTGAAATCATCGATGATCAAACCGGTCAGCCCAATAAAGCATTGACTGGAAAAATTATTCAAACAGCGAATGCAAATGGTTTGTTATTATTATCTGCTGGTATTAAAGGTAATGTTTTACGATTCTTAACACCGCTTGTTATTACAGACGATGAATTACAACAAGGATTAGAAATATTGTCTGAAACATTTGAAAAAGTGAGTATAGGGGAAGCACATCTGGACGCTTAAAATTTTATTTTTAAATAACGGGTATAGTTAAGTCATACCTCATAACAAAAATAAATGTAAAGGAGAGAACAATAATGAGTCAATTAGAAGTTTATAATCCTTCTACCAATGAAATTATAGAACGTTTAAACTACACAAGTCATGATGAAATCCATTCACAAATTGAACGTGCACGTACAGCATTTGAAGAATGGAAATTAGTTGATGCACACGAACGTTCAGCAAAGTTATATCAATGGGGGAAACTCATTGATGAACATCAGGATGAACTGGCGAAGCTTATTACACTTGAAGGTGGAAAACCTTTAGCAGAAGCTAAAGGGGAAGTCATATATGCGAATGCTTATGTAAAATGGTATGCGGAAGAGGCTAAGAGAGTATATGGACGTACGATACCTGCCAATACGTCATCTAAGAAAATAGTGATTGATAAATTTCCGGTAGGTGTAGTAGGGGCGATAACACCTTGGAATTTCCCGGCAGCGATGATAACGCGTAAAATGGCGCCTGCATTAGCTGCTGGATGCACAATCATTTGTAAACCTGCTGTCAAAACACCTTTAACAACCATTAAACTAGTTGCACTAGCACATGAAGCCGGCATACCCAAAGATGCGATATCCTATATTATTGCGTCTGGTAAAGATGCAGGTGATATCTTCACCACACATAAACTGATTAATAAAGTGACATTTACTGGATCGACTGCTGTTGGAAAATCACTGATTGAACAGTCAGCGCAAAGTGTGAAAAATGTAACGATGGAGCTAGGTGGTTTAGCCCCTTTAATTGTGCATAAAGATGCTGATATTGAAGCAGCTGTAGAAGGTACGATTGCTTCTAAGTTTAGAAATGCAGGGCAAACATGTATCTGCGCGAATCGTATTTTTGTACATCGAGATATTGCTGATCAATACACAAACCGTTTGATTGAGAAAGTCAACGAACTTTCTGTTGGTGATGGTCTGCAAAAGGATGTAAACATAGGACCACTTATTGATAAAGCTGCAGTTGAAAAAGTGATGACACATATTACAGATGCACAAGCTAAAGGTGGGAAATTATCACGGTCAGTAGATGAAATACAAGCGTTAAAAGGAAATTTCCTAAAACCAGTGGTTATCTCTAATGTGAATTTAGATATGAAAGTAATGCATGAAGAAACTTTCGGTCCAGTTGCACCGGTTATGGTTTATGAAGATTTAGATGAAGCAATAAAAATGGCAAACGATACAGAATTTGGCTTAGCTTCTTACTTCTTCACAAATGATTATCGTACAGGATTAAAACTTTATAATGAGTTAGAATATGGTGTTGTTGGGTGGAATGATGGTGGTCCTTCAGCTGCTCATGCACCATTTGGTGGTTTGAAAGAAAGTGGTTATGGCAGAGAAGGTGGCACTGAAGGTATAGAGCCATACTTAGAAACAAAATATTTATCCATAGGTATTTAAAGTGCCAGTTAGAAAGCACTGGTTGTAAATAAAGCAAAACGTATGAATCTAAACGAACAAGAAAGTGATGATTAGATTGAAACTAATATAGAAAATTTAAGCTCATTCACTTTTAATTCAATGAATGTTATGGGGTATGTAAAATGAAATCTCAATTTAATAAGACGATGAATATTGTTGATGTCTTATTTCTGGCAATCGGCGCAATGCTTGGATGGGGCTGGGTCGTATTATCAGGAGAATGGGTATCAACAGCTGGTTTTGTAGGAAGTGTTGTGGCATTTTTACTCGGTGGATTTTTAGTCATTGTCATCGGACTTACATATGCAGAATTAGCTGCAGCAATTCCAGAAACTGGCGGCGGTTTTGTATTTGTTAAAAAAGCTTTTTCACCAGGCGTTGCCTTTATATCAGGTTGGTCCGTATTATTTGGCTATGTTTCAGTTATTACATTTGAAGCGGTCGCATTGCCCACAGTGATCGACTATGTTATTCCATTTCAACATCAAGGATTGATGTGGAATATCGCGGGGTGGGATGTATACTTCACATGGGTTATCATTGGCTCAATTGGAAGTGTCATTTTAACTTCACTTAATTATTTTGGTGTAAAGCCTGCAGCAATCATGCAAACAGTTTTCACAATTTTTATTGTAGGCGTTGGCTTATTACTTGTATTTGGTGCAGGATTTAATGGTAATTTCAACAATTTACAGCCATTTGAAAATGGTATTGGTGGAACGATGTCTGTATTAATGATGATTCCATTTCTGTTTGTGGGCTTTGATGTCATCCCACAAATTGCAGAAGAAGTTAAAGCACCTGCGAAAAAAATTGGCGGTATTTTAATATTATCAATTATCGCTTCTGTGATTTTTTATCTGCTCATTGTATTTGGTGTAGCAACAGGTTTATCACCTAAAGCTCTAAGCAACAGTAATTTGGCGACAGCAGATGCAATGGCTAACTTATTTGGTCATAGTGGATTTGGCGTCTTGCTCGTATTAGGTGGCGTAGCTGGTATTATTACAAGTTGGAATGCTTTTATTATTGGTGGTAGTAGAATTCTGTATGCTATGGCGAAAAATCACATGATTCCTAAATGGTTTGCATTTATTCATCCTAAATATAAGACACCTACACATGGTATTTTGTTTCTTGGTATCTTAGCGTTTGTTGCACCACTTTTAGGTAGAGCAGCACTTGTATGGATTGTTAATGCTGGTGGTATTGGTGTGGTATTAGGGTATTTACTTGTAGCGATTTCTTTTATGAAGTTACGCAAAGTGCAACCTGATTTAGCTAGACCCTATCGTATAAAGAATGGAAAACTCGTTGGTAGTATTGCTATTGTTTTAAGCGTTTTGTTTATAGTCATTTATTTACCAGGTATGCCATCATCGTTAGCATGGCCTTCCGAATGGCTTATCGTATTGACTTGGTATGCAATCGCAGCAATTTTATATGTAACACAAACAAGAAAAGCTACTGCAAATGTCCCTGTAAACGCACGTGTGGATAAAGAGTAGAGTGAGATTGAAAATATATTTATCATTACATTGATTTAGAGGAACATAAATAAATCCTGGGACGTGTAAATTGTCTCAGGATTTGTTTTATATTGTATGTCGTTGCTATTTTGCAATGTGAATCAGTTGGTCACCAGGACGTATCCATTGTTTTTTAAAACAAATTCTATAAAGAAAGAAACTGATAATGGCTGGCAATAAAATGTGGAAAGTAAGAATTAAGGACCAAGTCTGTATAGAGCCACCCATTGTATTGATAGTCATAATTTGACCGATGAAGCCGCTTGTGCCCATACCAGCACCTGCAGCATTATTTGTCATAGGGAAGCATGTTGTCATAATAGGTGCAACAATAGCGCTTGTAAGAGTAGGTGGTAGTAAAATCATTGGATGTTTAATGATATTTGGGACTTGCAACATACTTGTACCAATACCTACAGAAAGCACACCACCCCAACCATTATCTTTATAGCCAGTAACTGCAAAACCAACCATTTGTGATGCACAACCAATTGTTGCTGCGCCTGCAGCGAGGCCATTCAAATCTAACATCAACGCTAAAGCTGCACTTGAGATCGGTGCAGTTAAAGCTAAACCAAAGATAACAGAGACTAAGATACCCATGATGAATGGTTGTTGATCCGTGGATGCAATGATAATTTTGCCTAAGCCTGTCATAAATTGATTTAATGCTGGTCCAAAAGCCTTTGCAATAAAACCACCAATTAATATCGTTAGTAGTGGAGATAAAATGATGTCGATTTTTGTTTTGCCAGCATATAATCTACTCAGTTCAACAACGGTGACTGTAGCGATATAAGCGCCCACTGGACCACCATCAAAAGTTGTATAACCTAATGTACCTACGATAACACTAGAAAATGTAACGAGTGGTTTTGCGCCTAAACCGTAAGCTATCGCCACACCAATAGCGGCACCAGTCATGGACATTGCTACTTGACCGATTGCTGATAAAAATGTCAGATTTAATTGTGGTAATAATGTTTGTTCTCCAAGCGTTTCTAAAATCAATCCGATAATCAAAGAGCCAAATAACCCTAAAGCCATATAACTTAGCGCTTCAATGATCCATCTATGTAGATAATTTTTCATACTTCCTCCCCTTAAAACCATTGATAATTAGCAAATTAATATAATTATATAGTTTGTCGTGGTTTATAGCTAGTCTATTTAAGGATTTCTTAAAAACTTACATTAAACATGCTTGCTGAAAAATATTGAAAACATTAAGGAATAGTCTCAGTGAGCACATGTTATTTCAAATGCAGTATTCGATTTTTTATGATAAAAAAATGCGTTAGTTAGATTGAGTATAGCAAGATAAGTAATATTGACTGAGGTGTGTAAGACGTTATTACAAATTGCATTTAAACATTGTTATATAAAAACACACCCTGACATTAAAGATCAGGGTGTGTGTTAAGCTTTATTTTTGCCATGTTTCCTGGGAAATATAAAGCTATTGCTGAATGGTTATTAAGCTTTGTTTACTGATGCATCATAGATAGAATCGATTGTATCTGCTAAAATTTTATCAAATTCTTCATCTGATTGATTGACATTTAAGTCATTGATTAATGCACGAGAGAAACTAGCAATTAAGTCTTTGTTTTGTTTTAAAACTTCGTTAGCATGTTCTCTACTATAACCACCGGATAAAGCAACGACACGAACCACATTAGGGTGTGCGATTAATTCTTGATATTGGTTAGCTTTAGTTGGGATTGTTAATTTTAACATTACGAGTTCATCGTCATTTAATTTATTTAGCTCAGCTAATATTGCACTTGATAAGTATGATTCAATCTCTGCTTTGTTATCAGCATTGATATTTACCTCTGGTTCGATAATTGGGACCAATCCAGCAGAGATGATTTGTTTTCCAATTTCGAATTGTTGTTGTACAACTTGGTCAATACCAGTTTTATTAAATTCTAAAATATTAGAACGCATTTTTGTACCGAAAATTTTATGATCATTTGCACGGTTTAATAATTTATCTAAATCTGGAATTGGCTTCATTAATTGCACGCCGTTTTGTTCTTCAGCTAAGCCTTTATCAACTTTTAAGAAAGGAACGACACCTTTATCAGCTAAATAGTCACCAGTATGTTTACCTTCTACCTCACGGTCCATCGTTTGTTCGAAAAGAATTGCACCAATGATTTTATCTGAACTGAATGCAGGTGATGAAACAATTCGTGTACGCATATCATGTACAAGTTTAAACATTTCATCTTCACTGTTATATTGATCTTCAGTTACACCATAGTCACTTAATGCTTTAGGTGTACTGCCACCACTTTGGTCTAATGCAGCAATGAATCCTTTGCCGTTTTTCACTTTATCAAATTGTTCTTTATTCATTCTTACCACTCCTTTTGCTTTTATTCATATATAGTATGATAAAAATTAGGTGTCAACGCAAGTTGTAGGCTCTATGTGAAACGAATTATTCATATTTTAATATGGTTAGCAATGTTGTATGTTTCATAATCATTTATTACTTCGTTAATGCTATTAAAAATATAGGTGTTGGATTATAAAATTCATCATGTGATTGATAAATGCGTTTATGAATGGTCGTATCTACATGGATGGGTTTCGTATTTATTTGCTTAAGGATATTTAAATCGTATTGAGGGCGGTCGTAGTGATTAATTGAAATACTTTGCTTTATATTTTCACTCTCTGCTAACATCGTGTCTCCTAAAGTATGATGCGCGTGGTGATTAGGTATATCACTATAATCTGTAAAAGCATCGTTGCCATAATCTCCATCGATATTAATGAGTGTAGCATTTGGTTTTAAAACGCGTAACCATTCTTGGTAGGCAGCTTTTGTATCTGGTAATAACCATGTAACATTTCTAGAAATGACTAGGTCAAAATACGCATCGTCAAAATGTAAATGTTCAGCATCCATGACTTGAAAGTTGACATTTATATTAAAACGTAATGCATTTTGCTTAGCAGATTGAATCATTTCAGGGGAAAGGTCAATACCAGTAACTTGTGCACCTTGTTGTTGACATAGAATTGCTAGAAAACCTGCGCCTGTGCCAATGTCTAAGATTTTTATACCGGGTTCGATTGTTATAATTTGGTTTATTTCAGATAGCCATCTTTCTGCGTGCACACTTTTAAGTTCTGCTTGCTTGTCTTTGCTAAAAGAAGTCGCACGCTTATTCCAATAATTAATGATTTTATTTTTGTTCATGTTAAATACCTCATTTATTATAAATACATTATATATGAATTATAAGCTATTTTAGTTAAAAAGTATGGGATTAATAGTTTTGCAAAAAGAAAAACGGGACAGGAATCGCTTGTAAAGCATGATTTCTGTCCCGTTCTTTATGTGCGTTTTTCTAATTACTTACGTGGTAATCCGTATTGATTAACTACTTTATCACTATCGGTAATCATGTAAAAGAAAGCGACAATATTTAAAATGAAGAAAATAATGCTACTAATGCCGAAAATAACTGCTAAAATATTGAAAAATAAGCCGTCACCAGATGGGATAAATGAGGCAATTAAAAATAACACGGAAAAGACGCCAAATATAATTGGAAAAGTCATCGTCCGACCAATATCATGCATGCGTCTTGTAGCCACTGAAAAATCAGGAATAAAGATAATAATTGTAAATAAAGCGCTAATTGCGTCACTTATCGACGTTGGTATTTTGAAAATATAGTCTAATAGTATAGCCAATAGAATAGTGATTAATATATTGACTAAAAATGGAAACCACAATTCTTTTCTTCTAGCACGCCCTTTAAAATCAAGCGCATTTTTCCAATACAATTTATAATAATGCCACATGATATAAACTCCCTTTGTTAAATATTGAGAATTACCAATATTATTTTTTAAAAAATAAAGTATATTGAAACTTAATTGTGTGTTGAATTTACTATAGAAAAAGGAAAATAGCAACTGTTCGAAAAAATATAAAAATAATATTAATACATAAATAACGCATAATAATACAAAAAGAAAGTTTGTTCCGTTCGTTAATTTCGTTAAATTTAAACTTAACACTGTGATTGTAACGATTTTAGAGACTGTGACTAATAGAAATATTATATATTTATTCATCTTTTGTGTTTGTGTTTTTTGAATGCAATTTGCATTATTATTAAAAGTTCGTTAGGCTCATGTTTGTAATTTAATAAATGGTTTTGCTAAAAAATTATAGTGATTAGCAAATTTTTTACATATTTTACTAACAATAAGGGGTGTCTATTGTGAAAAAAGAAAGAGTAAAAGTAATGGATTGGACGACCTTTATAGGGTCTTCATTGATATTACTGATTGCAGTTATTCCGATGATGGTTTTTCCTAAGGCCAGTCAGGACATAATTACGCATTTAAATGAGGTCGTGTCGAGTACACTCGGCTCAATATATTTATTGATTGGACTTGCAACGTTAATATTTGTACTTTATATCGCATTTGGTAAATATGGTAATGTGACGCTTGGTAAAGCGACAGACAAGCCTGAATTTAATAATTTTAGTTGGGCAGCTATGTTATTTTGTGCCGGAATTGCTTCAGATATTTTATATTGGGGCGTTATTGAATGGGCATTCTATTATCAAGATCCTCCACATGGCGGTAAAGGAATGACGGATAGTGCATTGAATTACGCTACTATGTATGGCATGTTCCATTGGGGACCAATTGCTTGGGCCACATTTGTATTGCCAGCACTAGCAATTGGTTATCTTGTTTTTATTAAGAAAAAACCAGTTTATAAAATTAGTCAAACAATGCGTCCGATTTTAAGAAGTCAGACAGATGGTATTATAGGAAAAATAGTTGATATTCTATTTATTTTTGGTCTGCTTGGTGGCGCAGCTACTTCATTAGCACTGGGTGTGCCAATGATTTCTGCAGGCATAGAAAAATTAACAGGTATTGGAGACAGTATGTTGATGCGTAGCATTATTCTCTTCACAATTACAGCTGTCTTCGCATATAGTTCTTATTCTGGTTTGAAAAAAGGAATTAAAGTTTTAAGTGATGCGAATGTTATTTTATCTTTTGTATTACTAGGATTTGTATTTATTGTTGGACCGACTGTATTTATTATGGAAACGTCCATCACTGGTATGGGTAACATGATTAAAAATTTCTTCCAAATGGCTACATGGATTGAACCATTTGGCGGTATAGGTGGTCGTAAAGAAACGAATTTCCCACAACAATGGACGATTTTCTATTGGTCATGGTGGATTGTATATGCGCCATTTATAGGATTGTTTATTGCGCGTATTTCTAAAGGCCGTACACTTAAAGAAATTGTGCTTGGAACAATTGTTTATGGGACGTTAGGATGTGCACTGTTCTTTGGTATTTTTGGAAACTATGCAGTTTATTTACAAATCACTGGTTCATTCGATGTGATCCATTTCTTAAATACGCATGGTACAGAGGCTACTATTATAGAAGTTATGCATCAATTACCATTCCCTAATTTAATCATTGTACTATTCTTGTTATCTGCATTCTTATTCTTAGCGACTACATTTGATTCAGGTTCATATATCTTGGCTGCAGCTTCTCAAAAGAAAGTTATCGGCGAGCCATTAAAAGCAAATAGATTGTACTGGGCTTTTGCATTATGTCTATTACCATTTGGATTGATGTTAGTAGGTGGTGAACGAGCGTTAGAAGTTTTGAAAACAGCTTCTTTATTAGCTAGTGTCCCGCTGTTGGCTATATTTGTCATGATGATGATTTCATTCTTAAGGACATTGTCCGAAGATAGATTGAAACTAGAAGATAGAGCCGAAAAATATAGGGAAGTAGAAAGACGTTCGTTACGTATAACACAAGTAAGAGAACGGAAAGAAAATGATAAGTAATATAAAACAAGCGCACCACTATCTTATTTTACGGTGAGATAGTGGTGCGCTTATTTTGTATAGAGACAGTGATTCGGATTACTTTGTAAAACGAGTAGCATGTATAGTATTCAATCACTATGAACACATACTTAAAGCTGAGACATTATAAACTGTCTCAGCTTTTTAACTAAAAATGTTAAAAGCAAGCTTCCAACATAACTATGACTCTTTTTTTTCTGGAATTGGGAAATATTTAAATATTTCACCAGATTCTAATGCATTGCTTAAATTATCTAACCATTCATAATAAGGTAAAGTATCTAATAATTGTTGTTTAACTTCCTCTGCTTCAGATTTTGTAGCTTCATCTGCTTTGCTGTTATCAATAATCTTATCAAGGATGGCTACTGCATCATGAACACCTTCTGAATTAATAACAATTTCACGACGCCATTTGCGTGAAAAGAAATTACTAAAGAAATTAAAGAAATCTTTTTCAGCGACAAAATGTTGTTTTCTACTTCCCCTTGTGAATTGTTGCTTAACAATATCAAATTCTTGCAATCTTTTAACACCAGCACTCATGCTGGGTTTGCTCATTTGTAATTGTTCTCTCATTTCATCAAGTGTCATACTGTCTTCAAAGAGCATTGTTCCAAATAAGTTTCCTACACTTCTATTGATGCCGTACAAATCCATGGTTTCGCCAATAGCATTAATAACGATATCCTTAGCTTCCTCTAATTGATAATCAGGGTTGGTCGAATGTACCAATTGTCCACCTCCGTTCAAGTCCTTATAGAGTTAAGTGAAAAATAAATAGTGAGTTTCTATAGTTTACCTTCCATATAAAAAAGATGCATGCATAAACCCCTATCATATTTAAACACATTTGACACTTTTTCAACTACTATGATAACATAAAGTTCATAAAATTCGTTAAATAAAAATTTAACAAACTTAACGGAGGTAATTTTAATGGAACTTGTAGATCATTTATCTCGTCTTCAATATATAGATGGAGAATGGGTGGAAAGCTCAAATAAGCAAACGAGAGAGATTATTAATCCATATAATCAAGCAGTTATTCTTGAAGTAGCAGAAGGAACTGCAGAAGATAGTGAACGTGCAATTTTAGCAGCAAGACGCGCTTTTGAAGCAGGAACATGGGCTAATGAAACAAGTGAAAATAGAGGTAAGAAAGTTAGAGCAATAGCTAATATGATTGAAAAACATCGTGAAGAATTAGCGAAACTTGAAACGTTAGATACAGGTAAGACATTAGAAGAGTCTTATGCTGATATGGACGATATTGCAAATGTATTTAACTTTTTCGCTGGGTTAGCAGATAAAGATGGGGGAGAAATTATTGATTCTCCTATTCCGAATACAGAAAGTAAAGTCGTTAAAGAACCAGTTGGTGTAGTAACACAAATCACACCTTGGAATTATCCTTTACTTCAAGCATCTTGGAAAATTGCGCCAGCATTAGCGACTGGTTGTTCTTTAGTAATGAAACCAAGTGAAATTACACCATTAACAACAATCCGTGTGTTTGAATTGATGGAAGAAGTTGGCTTCCCTAAAGGTGTCATTAACCTAGTATTAGGTAAAGGTTCTGAAGTTGGAGAACCACTATCAGCACATAAAGATGTCGATTTAGTTTCATTTACAGGCGGCATTCAAACAGGTAAACATATCATGAAACAAGCGGCAGATCATGTAACAAATGTTGCTTTAGAACTCGGTGGTAAAAACCCTAATATTATATTCGAAGATGCAGACTTTGAACTTGCAGTTGATCAAGCGCTAAATGGTGGCTTTTTCCATGCAGGTCAAGTATGTTCAGCTGGTGCAAGAATCATAGTAGATAACAAAATAAAAAAACAATTTGAACAAGCGTTAATTGAAAGAATTAAAAATATTAAATTGGGTGACGGCTTTAACCCAGAAACTGAAATGGGTCCAGTAATCTCTGCAGAACATAGAGAAAAAATAGAGAAATATATAGAAATAGCTAAATCAGAAAATGCCACTATTGCTATCGGCGGTAAACGCCCAGAACGTGAGGACTTACAAGACGGCTTATTCTTTGAACCAACAGTGATTACTGATTGTGATACTTCAATGCGTATCGTTCAAGAAGAAGTGTTTGGACCTGTAGTAACAATCGAAGGTTTTGATACAGAATCGCAGGCAATCACACTAGCTAACGATTCTATTTATGGACTAGCTGGCGGTGTATTTACTAACGATGTTGGTAAAGCAGAACGTGTCGTTAATCAATTAAGAATGGGCACAGTTTGGATTAACGATTTCCATCCATATTTTGCGCAAGCACCATGGGGCGGATATAAACAGTCAGGTATTGGTAGAGAACTTGGAAAAGAAGGTCTAGCAGAGTACCAAGTTGAGAAACATATCCTTCGTAACACAAATCCAGAGCCTGTAAATTGGTTCGGTAAAGCGTAACGTTAATCACAAAATTTACGATGAAGCTTATAAATATGTATATCAGGAGGCTATATAAAAATGAGAGAAGCATATGATTATATTATTATCGGAGGCGGTAGTGCCGGATCAGTATTAGGTGCGAGAATTAGTGAAGATGTATCTAATAACGTACTTGTACTTGAGGCAGGACGTAGTGACTATCCTTGGGATTTATTAATCCAAATGCCAGCTGCTTTAATGTATCCAGCAGGTAATAAACTGTATGATTGGATTTATGAAACTAACGAAGAACCACATATGGACGGTAGAAAAGTAGGTCATGCCCGTGGTAAAGTGCTTGGTGGTTCAAGTTCTATTAACGGCATGATTTATCAAAGAGGTAACCCAATGGACTATGAAAAATGGGCAAAACCTGAAGGCATGGATAATTGGGATTTTGCACATTGTTTACCATACTTTAAACGTTTAGAAACAACATTTGGTTCAAGTAAAGATGATCCATACCGTGGCCATCATGGTCCGATTAAATTAAGAAGAGGCCCTGCATCGAATCCATTATTCCAAGCGTTTTTTAATGCAGGTGTAGAAGCGGGCTATAACAAAACACCAGATGTTAATGGTTTCCGACAAGAAGGATTTGGTCCTTTTGATAGCCAAGTTCATAATGGTCGTCGTGTTTCAGCTTCAAGAGCATATTTACATCCAGCAATGAAACGTAAAAATTTAGACGTACAAACACGTGCTTTTGTTACTAAACTAAATTTTGAAGGAAATAAAGTAACTGGTGTTACATTTAAGAAAAATGGTAAAGAACATACAGTTCATGCTAAAGAAGTCATTTTATCAGGTGGTGCGATAAATTCACCACAATTATTACAATTATCTGGTATTGGTGATTCAGAACATTTACGTTCTGTAGGTATCGAGCCACGTTTACACTTACCAGGTGTAGGCGAAAACTTTGAAGACCATTTAGAGGTATATGTGCAACATGCATGTAAACAACCTGTATCAATGCAACCAAGTTTGAATAAATTGAAAATGCCATTTATTGGTTTGCAATGGATATTAGGTCGTAAAGGTGCTGCAGCATCCAATCATTTTGAAGGTGGCGGCTTTGTTCGTTCTAACAATGAAGTAGATTATCCAAACCTAATGTTCCACTTCTTACCGATTGCAGTAAGATACGATGGTACTAAAGCGCCAACTGCACATGGTTATCAAGTTCACGTTGGTCCAATGTACTCTAATTCACGTGGCCACTTGAAGATTAAATCTAAGGATCCATTTGAAAAACCGGATTTCGTCTTCAATTATTTGTCTACTGAAGAAGATAAACGTGAGTGGGTAGAAGCAATTAAAGTAGCTAGAAATATCTTGTCTCAAAAAGCTTTAGATCCATTCAATGGTGGAGAGATTTCACCAGGACCTGAGGTTCAAACAGATGAAGAAATTATCGAATGGGTAAAACGTGACGGAGAAACAGCATTACATCCATCTTGTAGTTGTAGAATGGGACCAAAATCTGATGAAATGTCAGTAGTAGATCCTGAGACATTTAAAGTACATGGTATGGAAAATTTACGTGTCGTAGATGCTTCAGTTATGCCACGTACGACAAATGGTAATATCCATTCTCCAGTATTGATGATAGCTGAAAGAGCTGCTGATGTAATTAGAGGTAAAAAACCATTAGAACCTGAATATATTGATTTTTATCGTCATGGTGTACATGATAAAGACGCAGGTACAGTAAAATAAAGTACATGCTATTAATATATAAGAACCTCCTATTTTCATTCGTAATAAATGAAAACGGGAGGTTTATTTTAATGGATTGAAACCATTGGTTATGAAATAACAACCTCTTTAATTTATGAAGCTGAATACGCTAAGTTGAAGGTGTGTTTCCTTTAAACTATAGTACTTCAGTGACAGTGATTTAAGAACGTATTTTTCTCCAAGTATAGTCTGCGTGCAAGACTACTAGTTTAAACTACTTACACATATTGTACTTCAGTGGATCAAAGATGTAAGATTTTAAAAATAATAGCGCGCTAATCCATCATGGATTAGCGCGCTTGTTTGTACACAGCCATATATAAGCTATGCGCATGATATCTTTTAATATTTATTGATTTTTGGTAATTAAATCAGCGATTGCTTTAGCAGCATTACCATTTTCAATTGAGCAAAAATCATTGTAAAATTTATCAATTTTAGGTTTATAATCAGTTTCAATTTGATTTAAATGTTGTAAATCTTCAGCTAGTTGATATGCATCTTGATAAATAGGTCCTGGTAAATCTTTGTGATAGTCTAAATAGAAGCCTCTTAAATCTTTAGCATATTTATCTAGATCATAAGCAAAGAAAATTTGAGGTCTTTTTAATACGCCATAGTCAAACATTACAGAAGAATAATCTGTGATTAAGCAATCAGAAATGAGATATAATTCTGAGATGTCACTATAGTTTGATACATCGATTGCAAAATCTTCATAACCTCTTAAGTCTAATGCGTTAGCAATAAGATAATGCATTCTTAATAGAATAACATAGTCATCACCAATTTTTTGCTGTAAATTATTTAAATCGATTTTTAAGTCGAATAAATATTTTCCTTTTTTGACAAATTCATCATCACGCCAAGTTGGTGCATACATAATTACTTTTTTGTCTTTAGGTAAATTTAAGTTTTCTTTAATTTCTTGAATGTAAGCTTGATCATTAGCACGATTAACTAAGACATCATTTCTAGGATAACCAATTTCAAGTATTTTCTCTGGTGGCATCCAAAAAGCTGTTTCAAATATCTTAGATGAATAAGCATTTGGAGAGACAAGGTAATCCCATCTGCTTGTTTCTTCTTTGAAATTACGCTTATAGTTATCAGTTGTTGTTCCAGGCATACGGATGACTTTCATATCATTTGCTAAGCGTTTTAAAGGCGTGCCGTGCCAAGTTTGAATATAAACTTGGTTAGCTTTTTTATTTAGGTATAATGGGAGTCTTGCATTTGTTACCCAGTATTTTGCACTAGCGTAAGCTTCATAGTATGCGTTAGAACCCTTTTTAACTTTTTTGGCAGGTCCTGGTAAATAGACTTGATCAGGTTTTCTGAATACCCAAATAAATTCATAGTTTGGATGGTATTTCATCATATACTCATAGATATACTTTGGACTGTCACTATAATTTTTACCACCAAAAGCTTCGAAAACGATTGTATTCGGCTTAACTTTGTTTTCGCTATCTGTAAGTTGATATAATGAACGGTTTTTATTTTTTCGACGTAAAACAACATTTTTAGCTAAGCGTGCACGCTTTCTAAATCGATTTACTTTAAATGCCGGCTTTTTCTTATTAAACATAAGCATTAATGATTCTAAAATAAATAATGGTTTCTCGCTTTTGAATATTGTAGTCATTAACTGTCTTGTGACTTTTGGTAAAAGCTCACTATTTGATTTATATCTTTCAGGTGTTTTTCTTAATGATGGCTCAAACGAATCTCTATATAAATTTTTCATCTTAGTTTTAATGAATTTTTTGTTTTCTTTTAAAGGCGCACGTTTTACAGCGTCTGAAAAACTATAAACGTAGTCATTAAAAATAATATTGAAATCTTGAGTTGACAACGTCGGTTTTTCAAACGGATCATAAATTTCTCCTTTAATATAGAAAGGGAATCTACTGATTCTTACAAAACCGTTTGAATATTTAATGAATTCTAAGACGAAAGACCAGTCGATAAAGATATCTAAATCTTCATTGAATTTAATATTATGTCCACGCATAATTGCTGTTTTAAAAACGATATTACAAACAGAATGTTTACGTAGAAATTGATTTGATTTTGTTTTAGTGTTTAAATATTGCACTTTCACTAAATTTTGATCGACGTATTGTGGCACATCTAAAGTGAAAGAATGAATAGGTGCAATTAAAGCATCGTATTGATTTAAATGTTTCATATAGAAAGCTAACGCATAAGACGCAAGATAATCATCAGAATCTATAAATATAAAATAAGGTGATGTTACTGAATCTAGCGCAATATTTCTTGCATAAGCATGTCCGAAATTTTGAGTTAAATCAATTTCTTTAATTGAGATGTTCCAATCTTTGAATGTTTCAGTTGCAATAGCTTTTGAACTATCAGTTGAACCATCGTTCACTAATATTAATTCAAAATCTTGGAACCTTTGATTTTTTAAACTGTTTAAGCAATTTTCAATATAATCTTCGGAGTTGTAATAAGTTACAATTACTGATACAGATTTCATTATTTTACCTCTTTTTCCATTAACTCTATTTATTATTTGAATAGCATACTTGTGCTGATAATATTCAAAATAATAGGGTGTTTTTTTAAAATAACTTCACCGTTTAGGAGTTAAAACGGATTTATTTATTTTACTACAATATAAATATATATTCAAAACATCAACTATTGTTTATTTTCAATTACACTTTTATAAAAATTATTGAAATAAACGTTTTACTTAAATCTTAATTATTTTGATAAATTAATAACTTCATTATAGGGAATTCTAGAGGCAAAATAAAATATTTCCAAACTAGAAATCATTAAATATTTAAACAGATGATTTGTAAAATATAACAAATTGCGTATAATTTGATTTTGTAAAAAAAGATTAAGGAGAATTTTGGAATGAAGAATAATGATTTTGAAGATGTTGTGTTAAATAGGAAATCTGTAAAAGTGTTTGATGAACAAGTTAAAATTCCTAGGACTGAAATGGATGAGATGATACAAAAAGCAACAAAAGCGCCATCGTCTGTGAATATGCAACCGTGGAGATTTTTAGTGGTTGAAAGTGAAGCAGGAAAAGAAAAATTGAAGCCACTTGTTCGTTTTAATACCCGTCAAAATGATACATCCGCAGCTATGGTTATTATATTTGGCGATATGCAAAATTATGAATATGGAGAAGACATCTATCATAATGCAGTTTTAAATGGTTATATGCCTGAAGAAGTAAAGGTTGAAATGTTAGGCAAAATATTGCCTTTATATAAAAGTTTAAATCGTGCAGAAATGAATGATATTATTAAAATTGATAGTAGCTTAGCAGCAATGCAATTTATGCTCGTTGCTAGGTCTTATGGTTATGATACAAATCCTATTGGTGGTTTTGAAAAAGATCAAATTGCTGAAGCATTTGATTTAGATCCAGAACGCTTTGAACCAGTAATGATTGTTGCTATAGGAAAAGCTAAAAATCCGGGTCATGACTCTTATAGATTGTCAGCGGAGACTGTTACAAAATATGTTTAAAATTTATAATTTTAAGGAAGCTAAGTTAAATAGTATTAACGACTTGAATATTAAATGGCTGAAGAATGTTAATAATTTATCGTTAGCTAGCTATGAATGTCATTTCTAAGATAACTAAAATGATAAATTAGCAAAAAGCAATAAATGCTTGAACATAAAAAGTTGATACTCAAAAATAAGCAGGTGAATCTAAATAAGGTTTGCGTGCTTATTTTTATAGTATTTATTACATAACCAAAAAGTACATTTCTATAAATATGTGTAATAAAAGCTTAACTTTTTGAACTTTATTATGTTATAAATAGTTTATAAATGTAGGAAACGGTAGGATTCGTAATTAAAAAAACAAGCTAACAATTTATATTGTATAGTAGAGGTGTTTGTGTGTTGAAATATAAAATTTTACTTCCTTTATTGTTTTTGTGTTTTATCATAGTTGGTGCATGTTGCTTATTAAATATTAAGCATTTGAGTCAGAACGTTTCATTTTATGCGGTGGGGGATAATTTAATTCATCCAGCAGTTTATCATGATGCTTCAGTGAATAACGGAAGTTTTGATTTTAAACCAATGTATAGTCATTTGAAAAAAGATATTGAAGCTTCGGATATAGCTTATATAAATCAAGAATCTCCCATTGGTGGAGATAGCAAAGGATTGTCTGGGTTTAAGCGCTTTAATACGCCAGAAGCTATAGCAAAAGATTTATCTGACTCAGGGTTCAATTTAGTGAACGGTGCTAATAATCATGCATTAGATCAAGGGACGAGTGGACTTATGAATGAAATTGCACTTTGGAAGCAATTTGATGATATTGAATATTTTGGAACATATAATTCACAAAACAATAGAGATACAGTTCAAATTATGAATAAAAACGATATTAATATAGCTTTATTGAGTTATACATATGGCACGAATGGTATTCGATCGGATAAACCATATTACATAAATTACTTTGATGAAAAGCAAATAAAAAGAGACGTGGCTAAGGCAAAAAAACAAAGTGATGTTGTTATCGTTTCAGCACATTGGGGTAATGAAGGTAAACATAAACCAAATAAAACACAACAGAAATATGCGAAAGTGTTTGCTGATGCTGGGGTAGATGTAGTGATTGGAACGCATCCCCATGTCATTCAACCTGTGAAGTGGATTAAGGGTGAAGATAATCATAAAACATTAGTGGCTTATTCCCTGGGAAATTTTTTGAATGGTCAAAAAACAGGTGATGAAAACAATGTACTGGGAGGTAATTTAGCGTTCGATATTGAAAAAACACCGAAGCAAACTAAAATCAAGCAAGTCAGATGGAAATCACTAGTAACACATTATGAGCTGGAACCGACTTTATATAGCAATAAGGAACAAAATTTTAAAATGTATCCTTTAAATCAATATAATAATGAGTTAGCACGTAAGCATGGTTTAAATCAAAAAAATCAAGGTAATGTTAACGTGGAACGTTTAGAGGAAATCACTAAAGCAAACATTGATTCTGAATTTGTGACTAACGAAAGTTTCTGATTATTATTTATTTATAAAATGAATATGCTTATTTAATAGCATAAAAAGAAGAAGCGTAATCAATTCACATGTTTTGATTGTGCTTCTTCTTTGAGTTATGTGTATTTATTTTACTTGCTTAGCTAAACTTGTAATGTAATTAAAAAAGCTATCATGTTCAACATGATGTACCACAGAAACTAACCGGCCATTTGCTTCATCGATATATGTACATCCTTGACTAGGACCATTAACATGAACAGAAGTTTTTACATCGTGTTGTTTTACTAAGTCTGGTTTACCGACATAAGCAGTTGTTAAAACATCCCATAAGAAATATGTAGAATTTGTTTGGAAATGTGTGAGCGGTGGCACAGCAGCATAACTTACACCTAAAAAATCAACACCAGTATAAGCGCGTTCGTTGGCCCACATTTGTCTAATGTCCCAAGTCATAGGTACTTGATTCGTACTTTCTAAAGCGACCATATCAATCTTTAGTTCTGTATCAAAAATGGTTTTAACAGCTTCAGGGTCCCAAAATGCATTCCATTCAGCTGTGCCGTCATGTTCGGGTTCTTCTACATTCCCTTTTTCTAAAAATGTGCCTCCCATCCATACTAACCGTTCAATATTATTTACGAGTTTTGGTTCAACGGAGATAGCTTTAGCTAGATCCGTAAGCGGCCCAGTAAATAATAATGTAACTTTTTCATCGCTCGCGTTTACTTTTTCGATAATATCTTCATATGCCTCATGTGTTAATATTTTAGAATGTTGCGAAGTAGGCTCATTCAGTATAGGTAATGCATCCATAAAGAAAGCATGCATACGCCAATCTTTTGGGAAAGGATTTTTGCCGCGTGCTTTTGATGCTGCTACATGGACAGGCGTTAATGAAAAACGATTTATTATTTTTTGTGATGCACTCACAGCTGGTTCTATGTAACTGTCAGCACCGATTGCACTGACACCAATCAAATCGACTTCTTCCATTTGAAGTAATAAGAAAAGTGAGATTAAATCATCTACACCACCATCATGATTAAAATAAACTTTTTTCATAAATATAATCCTCCGAATTCAATGATTTTAAATCATTATACCAAACTCAGTTATTAGTATAAGCAATTTAAACAAAAGTTCATAAATCTTTAGCACGTGATATTAAAAGCCACAGGGTGGGAAAATTCTGAAAATAAAAAATGTAAGTGTTTATATATATGCGTAAAGGTTATGTTATATCTATGGAAGTAAATAAGGGGTGTTTTTATTTGTGAAGTTTAAAAAAGAAAAAGTGAATCATGTAGATTCAAATCAAGCTAAAAAAGGTGTAGTAGCAACGGGGATAGGTAATGCAATCGAATGGTTTGATTTTGGATTGTATGCACAATTAGCAGTAGTGATCAGTGCGAATTTTTTCGGTAATTTGCCACAAGAAATGCAAATTGTGTCAACCTTTGCAGTTTTTGCTTTTGCATTTATTGTAAGACCAATTGGAGGAATATTTTTCAGTCATTTGGGAGATAAATATGGTAGAAAAATAGTTTTATCTACTACCATTTTATTGATGGCTGCCTCTACATTAATGCTCGGTTTGTTACCAACGCAGGAACAAATTGGTATTTGGGCACCCATACTATTATTAGTAGTTCGAATGATTCAATCATTCTCCACTGGTGGGGAGTATGCAGGAGCGATGACTTATATTGCTGAGACATCTCCAGATAAAACACGAGGTAAATTAGGCAGTGGACTAGAAATAGGAACACTTGCAGGAAATATATTAGCTGCAATACTTGCTGGTACAATGTATAGTTTGTTGAATGACCAGCAAATGGCTGAATGGGGTTGGAGAATTCCATTTATTATAGCAGCGCCATTAGGTATTGTTGGTATTATACTTCGTTCGAGTCTTGATGAAAGTCCAGCTTATGAGTCCACATTAGAAGAACAAAAAGAATTAGAATATTCATATTTAGATATTTTTAAATATTATTGGAAAGACGTTGTAGTTTGTTTTACAGGCGTAGCTTTCTTGAATGTAGCCAATTACATGGTATTGTCATATATGCCTTCGTTCTTGAATACGACGATTAATTTAGGTGGGACAATGGGTTCAATATTAAGTACAATCACTATGTTGCTCATGATTCCAGCTGTATTTTTCTTTGGGTGGTATAGTGATAAAATTGGAAATAAACGTACGATTATATTTGGTTTAGCAGGTTTCAGCTTATTCTCAGTGTTAGCATTTTGGTTAATGAGCATACCGATGTTGCCTTTAGTTATCTTAGGTTTATTTATCATTGCATTATTTATGTCAACATTTGAAGGTGTTATGCCTTCAGTGTTACCAAGTATGTTCCACACTAAAGTCAGATTGCGTACGCTATCGCTTGTATATAATATAGGTGCTGCTATTTTTGGTGGTTTAACACCATTTATCCTTTCTACACTTGTAGAAACAACTGGCCAACAAATTGCACCTTCCTATTATTTGATGTTTATAAATATTGTTGGCTTAATAATCTTTGTAACAATGTTCAAATCAACATCTAATAAATCTTTAAGAGGATCATATCCAAATGTAGAATCCCAAGAAGATTACGAAGATGTGATTCAAAATCCAAAAGATGCATTGTGGTGGGAAAAAGAAGTTAAACACGAAAAACGTAGCACAACATAGCATGATTGAAATCACAGTTTTTTAACAAAATATTTTAGAATTTTGGTTTTAAGATTGAGCCTCAAAAGGTTGCTAATAAAAGTAATCTTTTGGGGCTCATTTTATATTCGTATTGAATTTCATTGATAATAATTATTTTACAAATTAAGAGGAAATATAAAGGTGACTACATATGTATTGAGTGCACAATTGATTGGATGTAATGATATATTACAAATATTAAAAATGTTTGATAATTAATTTAAATAACAAGTGAAAAATAAAAGAAAAATCAAATAAATAAATTAATATTAAGTCTTTTATGGTATTATTAAAACAATCAAACTTAATGGGAGGTTGAGGGGTATGTCTAAAACAGTAAAAATAATTGTCGCAGTTGTGATTGGTGTGCTTTTAATTGCCGGTATTGGGGGAGCTGCTTATTACTTTTTTATCAAAAACACACCTAAAAACACATATTTATTGAGCGAAAAGGAAACAGCTAATCAATTTCAAGAATATGCTAAAGATCGATTTGAAAATGAATTTAAATTTCAAGATAAGATGAAAGATGAATCATATCTGATCAATTTAAAAGGAGACGCCGATGTGCCTAAAAATTTATTAGAATCATCAGGTGTTCCTAAATCTGTCGCAGATGCTTCTGAAGTGGGATTGACAGTGGGACACAATCCTAAAAAAGAAAAATCAATTTTGGCTTTAAACCCAACGATAGCAGATAATGAAATCGGTAAGTTTCAATGGGCTGCAGACAAAGACAATCAATATTATGCATCACCATTATTTAACGATGTTTATAAAGCTAAAAATGATGAACTTGTAGATGCTTTTGAAAAAATAACTGGAGATACATCAAGTACTACAGGTAAAGAGAATGTAGTGACAAATGATACATTAAACTTAAATTCATTATTATCGGGGTCACAAATTTCACAAAAAGATATAGAAAAAATAAGTAGTAAATATACAGATGTAATCATTGATAAATTAGACAAAGATAATTTTGAAAAAGAAAATGCTACGATTGATGTAGATGGCGATGAACAAGATGTTAAGAAAGTAACATTGAAACTTAGCAAAGGCGAAACAAAAGCGATTGTGAAATCAGTTTTGGAAAAAGCTAAGAAGGATAAAGATATTAAAAAAATAGCCGAAGATCAATTCAAAGCAGAGGATTATGAAGATAAAATTGATGAAGCGATACAAGAAGTGAAAGATAAAGATAAAAATGATTTTCCAAGTATTAAATCTGTAATTTGGGAAGAAGATAATTTAATTTTAAAACGTGAATTAACTGCTAAAGATAAAAATGATTCAGAAGTAAAATTATCAGGAACGAATCAAATTGATGAAGATAAACTAGCAGTGAATTATAAAATTGCTGCAGATGATACTGAGTTATCATTAAAAGGTAAATCTACAAAAGACGATGATAAGTATAAAGACAATTATACAATTGGGGCTAATGAGCGTTACAAAAAATCTACGATTAAGTTATCAAACAATGAGACTCAAGATGGTGACAAACGTACAGACAAAGGTAAAGTGAGCGTTGATGCAAATTATCGCAAAACTGAATTTGAATATAATAATCATTTAGAAACCGATGTGAAGAATAATACGCAAAAGCAAGATTTTAAATTGACTACAGATATTCGATATCAACCAGTAACATTTAATATCAAAGGTGAAACAAAACTTAAAGATGATATTAAATTCGAAAAATCAGGTGCCAAAGATTTAAATGGATTGTCCGATGATGATTTGAAAAAATTACAAAAGGAAATTTCTAAAAAAACAGAAGGTATCATTAAAGATTTAGCAAAAGATTTTAAAAAATAACTAAAAGGAGAGTGGTAAAATGAAAACATTACAATTGTTTCGCATTTACCACTCTTTTTTATTAAAAAAATGGTATTTACTACTATATTTATTGATTATAGTTATAGGGTTGTTTACTACTTTAATAGTGATTCAACAATTAAATCAAGATAATGAGAAATTTAGAATTGGTGTTGTGGATAAAGATCGATCTCCAGAGACGCAAATCATATTGAAATCACTAGGTGATGGTGCGAATTTGGGGAAAGATATTAGCATAAAAAAATATGACCAAAAAGTAGCTGAAAAAAAGTTAGAGAATAAAGCATTAGAGGGTTATTACGTGTTTGAAAAAGGTATGACACAGGATTTTTATAAAAATGGAAGTTTGCCTATTTCAGTACATACATATGATCAACAGTCTACCAAAAGTTTAGTCATTAATCAGTTAACAGACTCAGTATATCAAAGGCTTATGTTATCGATGGGTGGAGGTCTAGCCTATACAACGTTGTCCTCACATAATGATAAAGATCATACATTAATGCTGCTAACGGATTTATTGTTTACAGGACTAAATCGTGCTGGCGCATTTGAATATGAACCTATACATATATATGACAGTGCAAGTTATTATGTAATTACAACGTATTTAACATCTATTTATATTTTTGCTTTGTCAATATTTACTATTTTGAAAATGAATCAAACGACTGCATTGTGGTCAAGATTAAGCATGCACCATTTTTCTTTTGAAAAATTAACACTGATAAGGAGTTTATTTACACTTTTTTATACAGGATTATGGACGATTTTTGGTGTGCTTTGGTTGATTAAATCCTTGCCAAATCAGTTTGAAAGCTATAATTGGTTAACGATTGTAATTCAACTGAGCTATTATGTCTTGATGATTATCATTTGGTTAACCATTATTGATTTAATTGCTTTTAAATGGATGAACTATGTACTGAAAAGTATATTGAGTATATTGATTGTTCTATTGTCAGGGATGACGATACCAACCATTTATTTTAAACATTCTATATTAGGGATGGTTGATTACTTACCATTTAGTTTTGTAACAAATCAAATGCTGGAAATTGTATTGAATAATTATATTTTAGATGTACCAATAACTTTTTATAGCAGTTTATTTATATCAATTTTCATCTTAGTCTTGATATTGATTGGGAGGTATCGCTTATGATTCAACCCTATTTCTTCATAATTATAAAAAAACAGTGGAAACAACATTTAGCCTTTATGTGTATCTTATTATTCTCTTTAATTGCTATTTGGGGGATATATAAAACACTAAATAAATCATTTCAAATTCCTGTAGCAATACAAGATTTAGATCAATCTGCAGCGTCTAAAAATTTAATCAAAAACATCACAAGTAACGAATTCATTACTCAAATAAAAGTGCCAACTGAAGAAACGTATTTGGATGAATATATAGAAAGAAAAGAAGCGGTAGTAAGTTTACAAATACCTAAAAATTACAGTCAAAAGTTGCATGATAATCGTTTAAAAGAAACAATTTTATTATATGGAAGAGATGATTTTATTGGTGATATTACCTTAGAAATCATAAGCATGTCATTATATGAACAACAGATACCTAATATCGTTAAAAGTCATTTAGATGATAATGGTGATCGTACATCTTTGAACACAGTAAATAAAATATTGAATGATAAGACACCTCAATCTCAAATTGTACATTATTTTGTAAAGTCACATTCAGATACTTCTATTTCATTGAGTGTTGTTTTTGCGATATTGTTGAGTATGAGCAGTGTGCAAATTATTTTGCACCAAAGATTAAAACAGAATGGGCCTTTGAGAAGAATTTTTTTAGTTCAATATAGTCAGGTGAAATTGTATCTTACTTACATACTGATACATACGATGCTATTGTTAATGATATTAATCATAAGTGCATTATTGTTTCATCAATCGTTAACATGGATATTTTATTTGAAATCACTGTTTATCATTGTATTATTTGAAGCCGGTGTTGCTTTTTTATTATTTAAAATTAATACACTTAGTCATAGGTTATTTATGACGTTTATATATGCGCTTGTCATGAGCGTGATTTATATCCTTATACAAATTTAGGAGGGATGGGATGATAACTTTAAAACATGTGCAGAAACGATATCATAATAAAACAATTTTTCAATCTCTGAATATGACTTTTGAAAACCAACAATTAACTGTGCTATTAGGTGAAAATGGTGCTGGAAAGTCGACACTATTAAGAATGATTGCAGGGTTAGAACAACCTAATCAAGGTGAAATTACGTACTTTGGAAAAAAATTGTCTAAAAAACAATTACAAGCAATGATTGGATATGTACCACAAGATATTGCATTATTTGAGCATATGACTGTTGCTGAAAACGTTAATTGTTTTAAAGCATTATGTAAACATCCAATATCTGATGCGTTAATTACAAAATACATGGAACAATTAAACATCAAAGATTTAGATGTTACTGTTTCTCGTCTATCTGGGGGGACGAAGCGTAAAGTGAATGTATTAATAGGTTTACTGAATCATCCACGAGTTCTGATACTAGATGAACCAACGGTAGGCATAGATTTAAAATCAAGGTTTGATATCCATCACTTACTCAATCAAATGAAGCGAAATTGTTTGATCATATTGACAACACATCATTTAGATGAGGTAGAGGCATTGGCTGATTGTATTAAAGTCATAGGCGTCGATCCGTTTTATAAAAAAGTATTATCAGACAAACAATGGCAATTTGAGCGTTATCATAATTAACTTTAAATTTCTAAATCATTTGTTTACTTATATTTAAAAAAGTACTTACAAAGTGAATGTCAATCATTTATTTTGTCTGTGCTTTTTTATTTTTAAGAAATCTTAAAACCACAAAATAACAACGTTGTTATTAAAGGCAAAAAGGTGTATAATGTTAGTTTGTGAATTCGCTTTCATAAAATCGATTTTGACTGGGGGACTTAAATTGTCATTTGTGAGTGAAAATTTACCGATAATATCACTTATTATTGGCGTAGCATTGCTATTATTTTTAAATATTAAATTAAAGATTAACAGTATTTTTTCTTTGATTTTTGCAGCTATTGCTGTTGGCTTACTGAACGGTATGAAGCCAATGGTAATCTTAGATACAATTAAAGATGGATTAGGTTCAACGTTAGGTAGTCTTGCACTAATTATAGGATTTGGTGCAATTTTAGGTAAGTTAATGGTTGATTTTGGAGCAGCTCAACGAATAGCTACCACGCTAATTGATAAATTCGGTGCAAAGCATGTGCATTGGGCATTGATTATTATTGGTGCTGTCTTTGGTATTTCTGTATTTTACGAAGTGGCTTTTATGATTTTAGCGCCTTTAGTAATTAGTATTGCTATAGAAGCTAAAACACCATTTATGAAATTGGCTATTACTATGGTAGCTGCAACAACACTATCTCATAGTTTATTTCCACCTCAGGCAGGTCCGACTGCATTGGTAGACGCCTATCATGCTGATATGGGGATGGTATATATCTTGGGAATCATCGTCTTTATACCTGGTGTAATGATTGCTGGTATCCTTTTACCGAAAGTTATGAAAAATTTGAATTACCCTGTGCCACCGTTGTTGCAGAAAAATAAAACGTTTAGTGAAAGAGAAATGCCTAATTTTGGGATGAGTTTATTAATACCACTCATTCCTGCGATTTTAATTTCACTTTCAACAATATTAAGTATGTTTCTAACGAAAGACACTTTATGGCATGAAATTGTATCATTTTTTGGGAGTGCAGAAATTAGTCTTATAATCGCAATTCTTACTTCAATTATTGTCTTTGGATTGAGAAAAGGTAAAAAGATGGATGAGTTGATGAAATCTTTCGAAAGTGGCTTGAAAGGTGTGGCAACGATTATATTTATCGTAGGTGCTGGTGGTGCATTTAAAGAAATTATTTTAAAAGCAAATGTAGGCGATTATATTGCGGGAATTATGCAAAATACAAATATTTCACCCCTAATCATGGCGTGGTTAATTACAGCACTTATACGTATTGCTACAGGACAAGGGGTGGTGTCAGCAATAACTGCAGCTGGAATTGTAGGGCCTTTAATTCCTACATTTAATGTTAATCCAGTATTGATGGTTCTAGCAACTGCTGCTGGTAGTAATACAATTACACATGTGAATGACGCATCATTTTGGTTATTTAAAGAATATTTTAATATAACGATTAAAGATACATTTAAAACCTGGGGTCTTTTGTTATTTACATCTTCTATTGTTGGTTTGGTTATTGTATTAATCATGGATCTGTTTATGTAAAGTAACGATAGTATGAGCGGAATGAAAAATCATTAAAAATCTGATTTTTGTTCCGCTCTATACATATGGATTATTGGCTATTTGATGTAAGAATGCTCCCATTCTTAAAAAGGTGGTATCAATTAAGGTGGGATTGAAGGAACGAAGACGTGAGTACATACTTAAATAAATTGCGAAATCATCAAAGGATTTTGATTTTATTATTATAAAGGCTAGCTGTCTTTGATTCTAAATATTTATCACTTATTAAGAAATCTAAACTAGAGATATCACAAATTTTTACAGTAACTACTTTATCTATTTTTGTACTATCTGCTGTTAAATAAGTATATTTAGAAATGTCTAAAATTTTTCTGCGTGTTTCAACTTCTTCTAAATTAAAGTCAGTAACGCCTTTGTCTAACGAGATACCACTGCAACAAATAAATGCTTTGTCGATGTTTAATTGATCAAAGTTAAATAAAAAATCAAAGCTAGTGATAGAATGTTCAGACTGACGTACCTTCCCACCAATACTTATAATTGTGTGACCTTGATTTAAAGCTTGTAACATAACTGGTATAGAGTTGGTAATAATCGTTAAATTTTTTACCTCATTTAAGTGTTTGGCGATTTGTAATGTAGTAGATCCGCTATCCAAAAATATGCAATCACCATCAGAAATTTCTGCAATTGCTTTTAAAGCAATTGCATTTTTTTTATCAATATTTAAATCTAAGCGTTGTTCAATAATAGATTCTCCATTTGAAACATGTTTCAGACGAATACCACCATATTCTTTAGTGATTAAATCATCTTTGACTAATTGTTGAACATCTCTGCGTAATGTTTCCATAGAAATTTGTAATGCATCTTTAAGTGATTTTAATTTTAAAAACTCTCTTTTTTCAAGTAAATCAAGGATTTTTCTTCTTCTTTCTGTAGGTAACAATGAACTTTTCCTCCTGTATATTCATAATATGGTAAAAAGTTTGTAATAACATTGTCAAAAGTTAATCGTATTTTACGATTAATTAACGATGAATTAATAAATATGTCCTATACTTTTAGTATAACAAATAGGAGGTGTCAGTAGTGCTGAAATTGTTAAATGTTAGTAAGAGCTATGATAATCATAGCGTTCTTAAAGATATTAATTTATCTATTGAAAAGGGAGAAATCGTTAGTTTATTAGGCCCAAGTGGGTGTGGTAAAACGACGCTATTAAATATGATTTTGGGATTAACGGAAGTAACTGAAGGAAAAGTGTTGTATAACGATACGGAAATACAAAACAAACCCATGAATAAAAGGAATTTTAATATTGTTTTCCAAGATTTTTGCTTATTTCCTCATTTAAATGCCTATGAAAATATCATTTATGGGTTAAAAAATATAAAAAAGAATGTCCACGATAAAAAAGTAACTGATTTAATTGAATTATTGGATTTAAGGCCACATTTGAACAAAAAAGTACATGAATTATCGGGTGGTCAAAAACAGCGTGTCTCTATCGCACGTACGATTGTTATGGAACCAGAAATTTTATTAATGGATGAACCTTTAAGTGCATTAGATAGTGTAATAAAAGAATCTATTAAAGATATGATTCAAAGAATTGCTAAAACACTTTCGCTTACTACAATTATTGTTACACATGATCCTGAAGAAGCATTAACAATAGCAGATAAAGTGGTAGTAATTGAAAATGGTGAAGTTGCTCAATTTGGTACACCTAACGAGATCATTAACCATCCCAAAAGTGCATTTGTTGAAAAATTTATTTTAAAACAATTAAAAGTTAAAAGAGACCATATTTACCGATTATTTGGTGATCGTCATGGTGCATAAGTTATGGTCACAACGTATGATTTTTATTTTAATTTTGCTATTTTTTATTGCTTTTTTAATATTACCAATTGTTTTCTTATTAGGCCGTTCGTTTTTTTTAGATGGTGCATTGACGCTATATCATTATAAAGATATTTTAACGAATCCAGAAATAACAAACGCACTATTTAACAGCTTAAAGGTATCATCGACTGCAGCGATGGTGACGACGATTCTTGCATTTTTTATGTCTTACACGTTACATATGACACGTGCTTCAACATGGACGCATTCATATATAAAAAATATGACTTTATTGCCAATGTTTGTACCTACCATTACATATGGTTTTATTTTGATGTATCTATTTGGGAACGAAGGAATATTATCCAATATATTAAGCGAGTTACCATTTACAATTTATGGTAAAAATGGATTGTTTATTGGTTATATTATTTATACATTGCCCGCCGCTTATCTTATTATTTCTAATGCGTTTAATTATATTGATCATCGATTTTATTATATTTCATCACTAATGAAAGATGGTAAAATGAGAAGATTTTATCACACTTTGTTAAGACCATTATTTATACCAATCGGCAACGCATTTATTTTATCGTTCATTTTAAGTTTTACTGATTTTGGGATACCCGCTTCAATTGGTGCAGATTATAATGTGATTTCTATAACTTTGTATCAAATGATATTAGGTTCTATTCCTAAGTTTGCAGAAGGTGCGGTGATAGCTATGCTCATGCTTATCCCTGCAATCATTGGTTTTATATTTCTGACTATTATTGAAAAATGGAATGTGCAACAACGAGCGATAAGTCATAAAAATTTACCTTTAAGAAAGTGGCATGACCGATTTGTTAATGTATGTGCCATAACCATAGCAACAGTTATTTTGTTGATATTTTTAGTGATGTTTATTGTACCTTTTACGCAAGACTATCCTTATCAACTAGATTTTACATTGACACATATCATCAGTGTCATTAATGATGAAATATTATTAGATGTCTATATACAATCATTGTTTGTAGCTATTGCGACTGCTTTTTTTGGCACCCTCATCAGTTTTGCTTCTGCGTTGATAACAGTTAGAACTAAAGTGAAGGGTAAGCAATCTTTAAACATCATATCGCTAATAACGAACACCGTACCAGGTATGATATTAGGACTTTCTTACTTATTATTATTTCAAAACAGTTCTATTAAGGGGACGTTTTTGATTGTGATTATTAGTATTATCGTGCACTACTTTACGACACCTTATGTGATGGCAAAAGGGGCATTGGAAAAGTTGGACCAATCTTGGGATGTTACGAGTTCGCTTTTGCAAGACCAATGGTATGAGACGATATTTAAAATCATATTACCTAATATGAAAACCACAATTATTGAAATGATGAATTATTATTTTATTAATGCGATGGTAACGATTAGTGGTGTTATATTTTTAGTTTCGACTTCAACGCAACTGGTATCTACCGAAATAAATCAATTACAACACTTTAACCGATTTACTGACATATTTATTTTATCCATTTTAATACTTATCACAAATGTTTGTATACGAAGTATCAGTAGTTGTTGGTTGAAATATAGAGAAAGGAGAGGATGAACGAATGAAAATTAAGTGGCAAATAAGCGTCCTTATATTCGTTGCAATCGTTCTTTTATATTTTTCTATTGTTGGGTTTGGTTCGTCTACTAAGAAAGTCGTTATTTCAACGAATGCAGATGAGGAAGCGATTGCTGTTATGAAAAAAGCATTAGATGATCATGGTTTTAAAGGAGAATATATTGTTCAGCCCCAATCAACTTCTGAATTAGGCGGGAAAATGATGGCAGAAGGTAAAAATATTGAAGCTGATGTTATTACACAAGCAACCTATTATTTAGAAAGTGCACAAAAAGAAAATAATATGTTTGCTAATATCGAAAATACTAATAAAAGTACCAAAGATGCTTATCCTGATTATATAACGCCGCTATTAGGTAATATGGGGTCATTGTTTGTTAATAAAAAAGCATTAAAAGAACAAGGATTGGAAATGCCAAAATCTATTGAATCTCTAACGAAAAATCAATATAAAGACCAAGTGGCAATGCCCAATGTTATTGATTCTTCTACAGGATGGTTAGTGATTCAAAGCATACTTAATGAGTATGGAGAGAAGGAAGGTCAAAAAATATTAACTCAATTATTAAAAAATATTGGTCCTCATTTAGAAAGTTCCGGGTCTGGACCGCTTAAAAAAGTTGAGTCTGGTGAAGCAGCTATTGGTATCGGTTTACGTTCACAAGCCATTGATGCAGAAATGAAAGGGAAGCCAATTCATTATATTGATCCAAAAGAAGGCAACTTTTCATTAGTAGAAGCTGCCGCTGTTGTCAAAAAGGGTGGAGCAAAACAACAGAAAGCTGAAAAAATGGTGCAAGTGATTCAAAAATATGGGCGCAAAGATTTATTACAACAGTATCCAGTGCCACTTTATAAGGGAGAAAAAGTGGACAAACAACAACGACCGACTTATCCCAAAAAATGGAAAGGTAGGCTAAATGTAGATTTATTAGAATCGCATCAAAAAATATTCCAAGAAGCAAAAAAGCAAGCGCAACAGAGTAAAAATAAGGAGTGATTAAATGGAACAACTAAAATTATTAACACCAGGACCACTGACTACTACACATACAGTAAAAGAAACAATGATACTAGACCGATGTACATGGGATGATGATTATAAAAAACTTACTCAAAGTATCCGACAACGTTTGCTTGAAATTGCTAAAGTGAATGCTGAAAATTATACAACTATTTTGCAACAAGGAAGTGGGAGTTTTGTTGTAGAAAGTGTCATCCAAACGGCTATATCATCAACAGATCATGTGCTGATTATTAGTAATGGTGCTTATGGCAAACGGATGATTGATATGGCTTATGTCGCAGGTAAAAAATTAACAGAATTAAACATTTCGTTTGACGTCATACCATCGTTAGCGAAAATACAGCAAGTGTTAGAAGAAAATCCGACAATAACTCATATTGCTTTTGTGCATTGCGAAACGACTACCGGTATTTTAAATCCTATAGAATCCATTTGCACATTGGCAAAAAAATTTAACAAAAAGATTATTGTAGATGCCATGAGTAGCTTCGGTGGTGTACCGATTGAGGTTGAAAAGTTGCAAATAGACTTTTTAGTTAGTAGTGCCAACAAATGTATACAAGGTGTACCTGGTTTTGGATTTGTCATTGCCAAAAAAGAAAGTTTGGAAAAAACAAAGGGGAATGCAAGAAGTGTGTCACTTGATTTGTATGATCAATGGATTGTAATGAAAGATAGTGGAAAATGGCGTTTTACATCTCCAACTCATGTAGTTGCCGCTTTTCATCAAGCGATTTTAGAGCTAGAAAATGAAGGTGGCGTTGAAGCACGCTATGAGAGGTATTTAACGAATAATCAATATATTATTCAATCTATGCAACAGTTAGGCTTTAAGCCTTATATCGATGACGAATACCAGTCACCGATTATTACTACTTTTTTATATCCAGATACGAATTTTGAATTTGATGATTTTTATCAATATATGAAAAAAAATAACTTTGTTTTATATCCTGGGAAATTGATGGATGTACCATCATTTAGGGTTGGTAATATAGGTGATTTATATCGACAAGATTTTGAGGTAATGATTCAACATATTAAAAATTTTAATGCGCAAAGGAGTATCAAATAAATGACTAAAATAAAAGGTATAATTATGGATTGGGCAGGTACTACGATAGATTTTGGCTGTTTTGCACCAGTTAATGTCTTTGTGGATATATTCAAAGATGAAGGTATTAAAGTTACAATTGAAGAAGCTAGAGAACCTATGGGGATGTTAAAACGTGATCACATCAAAGCAATGGCTGAAATGCCACGAATCAAAAAGGAGTGGCAAAATCAATTTGGAAAAGTACCAACAGAAGAAGATATTGATCGTTTATATGCTCAATTTGAAAAAATGCTAATGAAGAATCTGAAATCATTTACAGATCCATTGCCCAATGTTGTCACTACGATTCAAAATTTACAAGATGATGGATACCTTATTGGTTCTACTACAGGTTACACTAAAGCAATGATGGAAATTGTTATACCTGAAGCGGCACAAAAGGACTATAAACCCAATAGCATCGTTACTGCAGAACAAGTGAGTGGTTACGGAAGACCTTATCCATACATGATTTTTGAGAATATGAAACACCTCAAACTAACCTCTGTTAAAGAGGTAGTGAAAGTCGGCGATACAATAGCTGATATTCGAGAAGCCAATAACGCTGGTGTGATAGCTGTGGGGATTGTTAAAGGAAGTTCTATAGTTGGATTGAATGAACAACAATGGGATGCATTAACAAATAATGAACGAGAGGTTTATATTGAAAAAGCGACAAACATATTTAAGCAAAATAACGCTGATTATATCCTTGAAGATATAACACAATTACCACAATTGTTAAAACGACTGAATGTATAATTTGAATGGTAGGTACGGATATTATCTTAAATATTAAATGATGATATGCAAATTGTATACAATGATTTATGTGCATCTATTGAAATTTTTATAATTTTGATAGATGCTTTTTGCTTATTTTAAAGCCTTTTTAAATATTTTTATAAAAAAATATTTAAATAAACCTTTGACTTATTATATTTAAAAGTGTAATATTCATGAATATTAATACAAATAATAGAATAATAATAAGGTTGGTGTATTTAATGAATACGTTATTCGAATTAACAGATCAATATAGTTCAAATAATTACAGTCCCTTGAAATTAGCATTAACAAAAGGTAAAGGTGCTCATGTATGGGATGTTGAAGGTAAGCGTTATATTGATTGTATAGCTGGCTTTTCAGTGGTCAATCAAGGACATTGTCATCCGAAAATTATTGAAGCATTTCAAGCGCAAAGCGAGCAAATAACTATGGTATCGCGTGCCTTATATAGTGATAACTTGGGACAATGGGAAGAAAAAATTTGTAAATTAGCAAATAAAGACAAAGTGCTACCCATGAATACTGGTACTGAAGCTGTGGAAACAGCAATTAAAGTTGCACGTAAATGGGGCGCTGATGTCAAAGGTATTAAAGAAAATGAAAGTGAAATCATTGCTATGAATGGTAACTTTCACGGTCGTACGTTAGGGTCTTTATCTTTATCTGCACAAGATAGTTACAAAAAAGGATTTGGTCCATTGTTAGAAAATATTAATTATATAGAATTTGGAGATATTGAACATTTAAAACGGTTGATTAATGACAATACATCGGCCATCATTTTAGAGCCAATACAAGGTGAAGGTGGCGTGAATATCCCTCCAGACTATTTTATTCAAGAAGTACGTCATTTATGTAATCAACATAATATTTTATTCATTGCTGATGAAATCCAGGTTGGACTAGGTAGGACAGGCAAGATGTTTGCTATGGAATGGGAGGGCGTAGAGCCTGATATTTATTTACTAGGCAAATCATTGGGGGGTGGACTTTACCCTATTTCAGCTATCTTAGCAAATGAAACAATCATGAATGTTTTAACACCAGGCACGCATGGTTCTACATTTGGTGGTAATCCACTTGCTTGTGCAGTATCGATAGCAGCCATAGATGTTTTATTAGATGAAAATTTAATTGAACATTCAGCTGAGTTAGGCCAAACACTGTTGAATCAATTACAACTTATCGATAGTCCAATTATTGATGATGTCAGAGGGAGAGGGTTATTTATTGGTATTGAATTAACAGAACAAGCACAGCCATATTGTTTAGAAATGATAGAAAAAGGCGTGTTGTGTAAGGAAACACAGGGCAATGTTATTAGAATTGCACCACCGTTAGTCATTAATGAAAATGAGATTAATCAAATTGCTGATGTGATTAAAGAAGTACTTGAAAAAAATAAAAAAGCACATTAAAAATTCCGAATATTCAGAAAGGAATGAGGAAGATGATTACAGTTGGAATAGTAGGTGGAAGTGGTTATGGTGCTGTAGAACTTATACGTTTATTACAACATCATCCTAACGTCATAATTAAATATGTATTTTCGCATTCTAAGATTGATGAACCAATCAGTAAAACATTTCCACATTTAAACCATATCGCACTTAATTATACTGAATTAAATGAACAAGCGACGTCATGTGATGTTATATTTTTTGCAACACCTTCAAATGTCAGCAAACATTTAGTGCCAAATTTAATTAATAATGGTGTTAAAGTGATTGATTTATCAGGAGATTTTAGACTGACAGATAGAAACCTATATCAAACATATTATGGTGAAGCAGCAGCAGAACAAGATTTTTTAGATTCGGCCCTTTATAGTATTGCGGAGTGGAGTGAAATAGATTCACAACGCACAAAGTTGATAGCGAATCCTGGTTGTTTTCCCACTTCTATTTTATTGGCGTTACACCCTCTGATTTCTCAAAATGCAATCGATGTTCATTCAATTATTATTGATTCAAAAACAGGTGTTTCAGGAGCAGGACGTGCATTAGCACAACACCTCCATTACGCTGAAATGAATGAAAATTTTAGTGCCTATGCAATTGGAAACCATAAACATAAACCAGAGATAGAACAATATGTATCTAATATTGCTGGGACAAAGTGCGATGTGATGTTCACACCACATTTAATACCGATGACAAGAGGTATTTTATCTACAATTTATGTGAAGTTAAACGAGTATATGACAGCAGAGCATTTACATGATATTTATAAAAATAATTATGAACAGAAACCATTTATAAGAATTAGAGACTTGGGAGAATACCCCAAAACAAAAGAAGTGTATGGTAGTAATTTTTGCGATATAGGTCTGTATGTAGATGAAAAAAATCAAAGGGCTATTATCGTATCAGTTATAGATAACTTAGTTAAAGGTGCGAGTGGTCAAGCAATCCAAAATTTAAATTTACTTTATGACTTAGACGAGACAACTGGTCTGAATCAGCTACCAATTTATCCTTAATGAAATGCGAAAGGAGAGATGAGATGAAAGATATTGAAACGATAGATACATTCAATCAAATCACTGTAGATATCAATGGTGACGTTGGATCGCCATTGGGGTATATGGCTGGTGGATTTCATGCTGGCCTAAGAAGAAAGAAAAAAGACTTTGGATGGATTTACTCTACGACAAAAGCGACTGCAGCAGGTGTATATACGCTTAATCGTTTTAAAGCAGCACCACTTAAAGTAACTGAAGATAGTATCAACATCGATCAAACATTGCAGGCAATTGTAGTTAATTCAGCAAATGCGAATTCATGTACTGGAGATAGAGGTATACAAGATGCGAAAGATACACAAAGTTGGGTGGCTGAACGATTAAACATAGAACCACATCATGTTGGTATTGCTTCGACAGGTGTTATTGGCTCATTTTTGCCTATGGATAAAATGAAACGTGGCGTCGATCATGTTTTACACGATGCGTTTAACCAGAGTGACTATTTTAATCAATCGATTTTAACGACAGATACGACAACGAAACATGTGTCTGTAAAAGTAAATATAGACAACCAAATAGTGACAATAGGTGGTACAGCAAAAGGCTCTGGGATGATACATCCCAATATGGCAACCATGCTTGGTTTTATAACGACAGATGCAAAAGTTGGTAGTGAGCCATTGAATGAATGTTTAAAACAAATTACAGATCACTCATTTAATATGATAACCGTAGATGGTGACTCTAGCACGAATGACATGGTTCTATGTATGGCAAATGGTCAAGTTAATCATCATTGGCTAGATGAAAATCATCCTGAATGGCAAAAATTTGTTTACGCCATCAATTATGTTGCACGTTATTTGGCTCAGTCGATTGCAAAAGACGGCGAAGGTGCGACTAAATTGGTGACAGCTAGAGTTAAAGGGGCAATAGATATCCATGAGGCAAGAAAAATGGCGAAAAGTATTGTTTCATCCAATTTAGTTAAAACAGCAATTCATGGTGAAGATGCAAATTTTGGAAGAATTGTAACAGCGATGGGTTACGCATCAAAACATATAAATCCTCATGCGACAAACGTATCATTATGCCAAGTTGATGTGGTTAAAGCAGGCATGTCAGTGGCATTTGATGAAGCTTATTTAAAAAAACAATTGGAAGCAGACAATATCATTATAGAAGCTACTGTAGGTGATGGAGATGGGGAAGCTACCGCTTATGGCTGCGACTTATCATATGAATACGTGCGCATAAATGCGTCGTATAGAACTTAAGAGGTGTTTGATATGGATTACATTGTAATTAAAATAGGCGGGAGCACTTTAACGAATATGCATGATTCGATAATTGAAGATATTGTTGCATTAAAAAAGCAAGGTTATAAACCATTAATCGTCCACGGAGGTGGGCCTTTTATAAATCAATCTTTGGAATTACAAGAAGTAGCAACAGAATTTAAAGATGGTTTGAGAGTTACTACCCATGAAGTACTTTCTGTTACGACTCAAACATTAATTGGACAAGTGAATCCTAGTTTAGTCAATAAAATCAATCAATTTGGTATTCAAAGTATTGGCATGAATGGCATAGATGCGCAATTATTTGATATTAAACCATTAGATTTAAAATATGGTTTTGTTGGCGAACCTATTCATATAGATACAAGCGTTATCGCGACTTTAACACAATCTTTTCTACCAGTCATCGCATCTATAGGTGTAAATCAAATGACGCACCAGGTATATAATATTAATGCCGATACGCTAGCGTATAAAATTGCGCAAGCTTTACATGCACCAATTTATTTATTAAGCGACATTCCGGGTGTTTTAATCAATGAAAAAGTACAACCGTCATTAAATGCGAAAAACATCGAAACATATATTGAACAAAAATTAATATATGGTGGTATGATACCTAAAGTCCAAGATGCTGTTAAAGCAATAGAAAAGGGATGTCAAAAAGTAGTTATTGCAGCAGGAAATGAAGCGCACATTATTCAAAAATTGCAACATGGTCACAATGTAGGTACTACAATTTGCAAGTAGCAATGTACAAAAGCGTAAATAACAAATTTTTAAATGTGTTGTTTTGTTCCACTATTGTCAGGACAAGGTTTTAACAGTATGTACACACGTTTACCTTATCACGATGTTATAAAAAAAAGCTCAGAACATAGTGTGTCTGAGCTTTTTTAAATGGCTGAAGTTAATTTAATTAAAACTAAAGCTTTTTAGAATAAGTTGTTAAAAGTTCACTGTAAAAATCAATGAATTTTAAATACATGTCTTTTTCTACACATTCATCAATTTGATGTGGTTTAATACCTGGACCAAATACTAAGAATGGGAAAGTTTCATCTTTATTTTTTAATAAGTTTGAAGCATCAGTAACGCCACCGATTGGAGAAGCGATAAAGTCCTTGTCAAATAGAGATTGAGCTATGTTCTGAGCAGTATTAATTAAGCTGTTATCACCAGTAGTGAGTACTGGATCTAGGTCTAAGTATAGGTCGCTTGATAAATTTGCACCTTTATCATTATGGTTTTGAATTGTGTTTGAGAATAACGTTTTTACTTGTTCATTATCATATTCTGGAATTGTACGAATATTAAAATCTGCATCTGCCTCTTCAGGAACAGAGTTCACCTGTACCCCACCGTTAATTAATGTATTGCTAATAACTAAACCTTGAAGTGCAGATTCTACGTCTTCAAGTGCTGTTGTTGCAGGCAATGATGGCTTAATTCTTTCAATGAATTTTGTGAAATCTAGCGCTTTTCCCTGAACTTCTTTTGAAATTTTAGCATAGGCGTCATCAATATCTTGTATAAATGAGATTAATGGTTTTATGGCATTAGTGCCCATTACTGGCATAGAGCTATGTGCTGATTTACCGTAGGAAGTAATACGATAATCCATTGAACCTTTATGTGCATACACCATGATATCTTGGCAAGGTTCTGCTATAAGTAATGCATCAACGTCATCCATATAACCCTGTTCGTACAAAGTTTGAGAACCAAGTTGCTCCATTTCCTCACCACTAGTTGCTAAAAATCTAATACGACCATGTTGCAGTGCTTGAGAAGATTTAATATCAATAAGTGCAATTGCTAACGCAGCAAGTCCTGACTTCATATCTGCTGCGCCACGACCATATAAAAATCCATCATCCTCAGTAAGCGAAAATGGATCGTATGTCCATTGAGATTTATTACCAGCAGAAACAACGTCCATATGACCTGAAATACCGATTACCGGCTTGCCTTCACCGATTTCAGCAATGAGGTTAGCACGTCTTTCATCAATTTTTTGAATTTTTGATTCAATTCCGTAGTTAGAAAATAGTTTCTGTAAATAATTACAAACTTCAAGCTCATTATCATTTACTGTTTCAATCGCTACAATATCTGATAAGATTTGTACTTTTTCTTTATTAGAAAATGTACTCATTGTGTATCACTCCTTTGTATGTCTAAATTAAGTATACATCTAGAAAAAAAGGTTTTTAAAGCGAAACGATTTTTAAAAAAAGAATATAATAAAATTATTTATATTGTAAAGTTTTTTAGAGTTGAAACAAAAAACTGATTTTGTACTATTACACTCAACCCTGTATGATGTTTAGAATTAATAATGTGTTAAGAAATTAAAAAAATGCATCAACAGGCGAATTAAAGGTCATAGCTTTTGAAGCAATAACATAAGTGATAAGTTATCAATGGGTTTAGATAATAATCAATATAAAGTGCTAAATGACAATATAATTATTTCCAAGGAAATGCCTAATCAATGTCATAAATTTAATATATAAACTTATTGATACAATAATAATTGCGGTAATTCAAATCATTTCCTATGATTTTACCTATATTTGATGATACGCTAAAGAAGTGGAATTTGTTTCCAATGGATTCTATTTTTTCATATATTTATTAATAGATAAGCGTGTAAATGTCGAAGGTATATATGAAAAATTTTATATAGAAAGGGGATTATCATTTTGGCAAAAGTAGCAATTATTGCTGGAGGCAATAAACTAAAATCAAGACTCACAGGTATTATAGATTACGCGGAATCGTATTTGAATGCTGAGGGCATCGAGACAAATGTCATCCACGTACATCAATTAGATGCTGAGGCTTTAATTACTGCAGATTTTTCTAATGAATCGATAAATGCTACGCATAAAACGATTGAAGATGCGGATGGTGTTATTATAGTATCTCCAGTATTTAAAGCTGCCTACTCAGGTATCGTGAAAACGTATTTAGACTTGTTACCACGAGGGGCATTTACAGGTAAAACGGTACTACCATTAGCCTTAGGAGGCACGTTTGCACATGTGCTAGCAATCCAATATAGTCTTGATCCAGTTATTAAAGAACTAGGTGCAGATACTATTCATAAAGGCAGATTTATATTAGATAAGCACATCACACAAAATGAAGATGGTAGTTATGGTTATGACCAAGAAGCGAAAGATGGTTTAAATAAAACTTTAAAGAAATTTGTCAGTGACAAGTCACAAGTTAAAGAGTAAATTTGATTGTAAAACTGTTAAAATCAAAATATACGATAAACTTAGAATATGACGTTATAAGACGGTATTAATAAAAAATGAGCACACAGTATCAAAACTTGCTAAATTGATATTGTGTGCTCATTATTTTTAGATTTAAAGTTTATTTAAGTGCCATTGAGATTGGTTATCCATGCTTAACTTAAATTCATTTGTTTGAATGCACATGGGATGGGATTCGGAAAACTGGTCAGAGAACAGCCATTTATTATCTTCCGGTGTCAGTAAAATAAAACTGTCATCATAATGATCGCCGATAAAGTTTAAATCATGTGGTGCAAAGGGTTGCTTTTCATATGTATTTAAATGAAATTTCGACAATGCTTCAAAGACTTCCTTCGTTTCATTACATACGAATCCAATCTCACTAATTCTTGAAAATTCAGGTTCATCAGTTATATTAGAAATGCGTGCAATGAGTTCCACGACGTTTCCTGAAGGATCTTGAAAGTAAAATGAATGTGCAACAAAAGATTCGAAATACGTCGTATGCTGACCATCCTCCATCAATAGAAATAAAATATTTTGATAATGTTGTTTCATGTCGTTGAAATGGTTGTATGGAATGTCAATCGCAAAATGATAAAATGGTTGGACATCGTCGTTTGCTTGTTGAAAACACAGATGCGTCTCTCCAATTTTAACTGTAAAAGCCTCTTGGCCAATCATCCAAACTGGACATTCTAAAATTTCTTCATAAAATTGGAATGTCTTTTCAAATTCTGAAGTGAATAATTTAATGTTTTCAATTTTCATAAACAAACCCCACCTAATCCTCATGTTTATCATATAAATATAAGAAATAATTTACTTGTACTTTATCAAAATAATAATCAATATGATAATAATAAGAATTTTATATGAAATAATACGCATTAAGTAACAATATGTTCTATTTAAAATAGTTATATAGCGTTGGTGATTTATAAAACTTCATAAAAAGGCTGAGACAATTCAATTTGTCTCAGCTTTTTTTCTTATCGCCGTGCGATGAAGAAGTAATTTTAAATCAATTAAATATGAATATCTCACTTCATTTTTAAGTTCAAGATATTTGTATCTCAGACTTGCATAGACTAAGCGAAAAATAATGAGATAATATACGCGCTAATCCCAACTAGAATACAATACAGAAGTGCAGGGCCTAATGTTTTTCTTATGACACTACCTTCTTTACCAGGCATATTAACTACCGCACAAACTGCGACCACATTATGCACACAGATCATGTTACCGGCAGCTGCACCAATGATTTGTGCAGCTAATACAATAAATGGATCTGCACCAATAGAGTTAGCAATGTTTAATTGAATAGGTGAGAAAGTCAATGTTGATACAGTAGCACTACCTGTAATAAACGAACCTAAAGCACCTAAGAATGGTGCAACGAATAGCCATACAGGACCTAAAGTATTAGCCATATTTTTGGCGATATATTCTGGCATACTTATTAAATCATGCGCATTGATACCTGAGTTGATAAAAACATGCACCATTGCGAGTGTGGCAATTAGTGTAATACCAGTAATTTTTATTGTTGATAAGGATGTGATACTTGCATTACCTAAATCCTTAATAGATTTTCTTTGAATTATAATGGCGAAAATTGCTGATAATAATAAAATTGTCCCAGGTGAATAAAGAAATTGCCATTCAGATGATATTTCAGAGAAATTTAAAATATTATTCCAAGAAAAATCAAGAACATGTGTGGTGAAATATTCAACACTTGGAACCGTTCTCGTTAATAAAAGTAAGATAACAACCATTACATAAGGTGCCCAAGCAGTTAGTAAACTCATAGAATGTTCTGTACTATCTGCCTCGTATGTTTTATCTAAGCCATCTGTCCACACTGTTTTAGGTAACAACCAACCCTTACTTGCAGTTAAGACGGCAACTACTAAACCAGTTAATGAGCCTAATATAGCAACAAATTCTGCGCCGAAAACATGTGCATATACAAAGGCAGATACTGCATATACAATTCCTATTAATGCTAGCCATGGTAGCATTTCAATAATAGATTTTAACTTTTTATTTTTCCCAAAGAAAATAATCATCGTAGAGATAACGATGATAGGTATGAAAATACCACTCAATAAATCTAATATAGTTATTTGCTCAGCTGTCGAATGGAAAAAGGATTGATTTGCTTCTTTTAAAGTACTTAATCCAACAATAACTGGCGTGCCCACTGCTCCGAAAGACACTGCAATACTATCGGCAATTAAAGCTGTAACAACAGCTATCATAGGTCTAAAACCTAAAGCAACTAGTAAAGGTGCTGTAACCATTGCTGGTGTACCAAATCCTGAAGCGCCTTCAATAAGTGAACCAAATAAGAAAGCGACAATGATGACTTGGACACGCATATCTGGTGAAATTTTCTTAAATCCTGCATTGATACGGTTTACTGCACCCGTTTGGCGTAATGTATTAAGTAACACGAGCGCACCGAATAAAATATAAAGTATCGTTAATGTTTTGTGCGTACCTTGAAGTATTGAAGCTATAACGACATTACCTTGCATCCCCCATACAAAAATCCCTAAAACTGTTACAACGATAGCGCTAATAATCATCCCTTTTAAAGCTGACATACGTAAGAGTACAAGAAATAAAAAAGGTACGATTACTGCACTGAAAGCGACTAATAACATCATTTTATATAAAACTCCCTCATAAAAATTTAATAATCATCTAGTCATATGATGTTTAAATAACTCTCATTGTAAACGTTTACAAATAAATTTTCAATCATGTATAAAAAATGAATTTTTCATATAAACAATTTAAATCGTATACAAATATTTTTCGTTGATTTTAATAAGCTGTATTTTCGGTTTTACTTATTTATATCTTAAAACGAAAATAAATGAAAATAAATTTGCGTTATTAGAAAAAATATAATAATATAATGATAATATTTGAAAGCGTTTACAAAAGTGATTGCAAAAATTGCAAGAAAATATTTAAATTAATCTTAATATCAACGATTGATTTATAAGGGGTGCGTAATATGAGTGATAAATTAACTAAAATGGGAATGCCTTCAACGTTATTTTGGGGATATGTTGGTGTATTAATATTTATGATGGGAGACGGTTTAGAGCTAGCATGGATTAGTCCTTATTTACATGATCATGGTCTATCCGTGCAACAAACTGCGATTTTGACCACTTGCTATGGTGTAACGATAGCTATTGGTTCTTGGTTATCAGGTGTCTTGGTAGAAATTATCGGTCCAAGAAAAGTGATGCTGTTAGGAACAGGGTTATATATCATCGGTCATGCAATATTTGTTGGTTTGGCAATCCCAACGATGAACTATAATATCATGATTCCGTCATATGCAATAAGAGGGTTTGGCTACCCTTTGTTTGCTTATTCTTTTTTGGTTTGGGTTGCTTATCGTTCTCCGCAAAAGCGTTTAGGTGCTGCAGTAGGATGGTTTTGGTTTGTGTTTACAGGAGGGCTTAGTGTCCTAGGATCATTTTATTCTTCTTTTGCGATTCAACTATTTGGACACTTCTTTACATTGTGGACAGCGATTATTTGGGTGTTAATAGGAACATTTTTAGCAGTATTTGTAAATAGAGACCAGTTTATGATTGAAGAAAAAGGGCACGGATTTAAAGAACACTTTAGTGAGGTACTTGCAGGTATAACGATACTAAAAAGGGAACCGCGTGTGGCAGTGGCCTGTGTTGTTAGAATCATAAACCAGGCGGCACAATATGCTTTTCCATTATTTCTGCCGATTTATTTAGCTTCCAAAGGTATTGCTACTACAACTTGGTTAAATATTTGGGGAACAATTTTTATTGCTAATATTATATTCAATCTAATATTTGGTGCGTTGAGCGATAAAATTGGCTGGAAAAATACGATTTCTTATATTGGTGGTGTTGGATGTGCGATATTTACGTTAGGACTATATTTTGTGCCAGAGTTATTTACAGGTAATGTTTTTATTGTGGGTACGGTAGGATTTCTATGGGGGATGTGTTTAGCAGGCTTTGTCCCTATTTCTGCACTTGTCCCTTCTTTAGTTCATGATGGTGATAAAGGACCAGCAATGGCAATATTAAATTTAGGCGCTGGTCTTTGTGTATTTGCAGGACCAGGGTTAGTGGCATTGTTTTATGATAGTATTGGTGTTAAAGGCATGATGTACTTAATATTTGGATTATATGTTGCTAGTGCAATTATGACACGTTTCTTAAAGACACCTGAGGAAAGGGAACGTAGAAAGTCTAAAAATTTTGCATCATACAGTAAATAATCTATTATAGTAGCTATAAAAAAGTTAGGATATGGCTTAATGGATGATTTTTTAATAGCTTCAGCTAACGATTAATAAATAATAGTAAACGGGCGAACAGTTTCAAAATGAGGGGTTTTGATATTGTTTGCCCGTTTTTGTATTCATTTTAAGGGATGATTATGCAATGATTTTGAGATGACGTGGGATAAATATAATTATTTTTCTTGGAAACCACCTGAAACAAAATGAGCAGCAATTTGCTTAATAGTGGCAAATAGTAAATCTAACATGTATGTTCACCTCCATGAGCTAGTGGTTACATGTTCAATTTACTATATATTATTAAAATATTGTGTAGGAAAGCACAACTTAGTTAAATCATTGCCACGGTGTTTATTGTCAGACATCTTACTTGCTTGACTGTTGCAAATAAGATCGTGATTGTATGGAAATATACATTTAGCGTAGGTTATACTTCAAAACTAGTAAAATAATTAAACGATTTAAAAATATACAATAAATAGTATATTTATACTTGAAAATAACTCTATTTAAGTTTAATATGTATATAAATCTTATAAATATATTGGAGTGATGAAATTGGGGCGTACACAACAGATTTAAAAAAACTAGCATTGTTAAAAGGTAAGAGCTTTTTGAAAACGAGTGACTTTACTGCAGATGAACTAGTCACTTTGATTGACTTTACCGGAGAATTAAAAGAAAAGAAAAAGCGAGGCATTCCTCACCCTTATCTTAAAGGTAAGAATATTGCTTTATTATTTGAAAAACCATCTACAAGAACACGTTCAGCATTCAGTGTAGCAGCAAACGATTTAGGTGCCTTTCCAGATTATTTTGGTCAAGGTGAAATTCATCTAGGTGTCAAAGAATCGACAGAAGATACAGCAAAAGTATTAGGGAGTATGTATGATGGTATTGAATTTAGAGGTTTTTATCAAAAAGATGTGGAAAGTATAGCGCAACATGCCGAAGTTCCAGTATGGAATGGTTTAACAAACGAATGGCATCCTACTCAAATGATTGCAGATTTTTATACTTTAAAAGAACACCTAGGCACATTACAAGGCAAAACATTGACTTATGTTGGTGATGCAAGAAATAACGTAGCACATGATTTATTGGTTACCGGCGCAATATTAGGTATGAATATTCATATTGCAGCCCCTCAATCGCTACAGCCTGATCAAGATATTCAGCAACTTGCTAAAAATTATGCAACACAATCGCACAGTAATATTTTAATCACAGATAATATTCAACAAGCAGTTTATAAAGCAGATGCAATATATACAGATGTCTGGTTTTCAATGGGAGAAGATGAATCAGTTCAAACACAACGTATTGAAAAATTACTTCCATATCAAATTAATGAAGCTATGCTTGTCAATACAATGAATCCAGATGTTATTGTATTACATTGTTTGCCCGCCTTCCATGATGTGCATACAAAGGTGGGACAACAAATCTATAAGACTCATGGTTTAACTGAAATGGAGATAACAGATGATGTATTTAAAGGTGAACATGCTGTTATATTTGAGCAAGCGGAAAATAGATTACATTCAATTAAAGCAATTATGGCAGGAACATTAGGGGATATTTTTTAACACATATCTTAATTGAATAAATAAAGAAACTCACAAAGTAACGTGCTTTGTGAGTTTTTTTCATTAAAAAAGAAGACATATATCACCATTATGAAAAAGTTTTTCATAATGGTATTTTATATTGATTAATATTTTCTTTGATTGTATATTTATGATAATTAGGAGGTTAATGACTATGAGTAAATTGTTTGAAAAGGCACAACAATTTGGTAAATCATTTATGTTACCTATCGCTATATTACCGGCAGCTGGATTGTTGTTGGGAATCGGTGGCGCATTAAGTAATCCAAATACAATCAAAGCATATCCCGTGTTGGATATTAACTTATTGCAAAATATATTTGTTCTTATGTCATCAGCTGGTAATATTGTATTTCAAAATTTACCAGTAATTTTTGCCATAGGTGTTGCAATTGGATTAGCTAGAAGTGATAAAGGTACTGCAGGATTAGCAGCAATGTTAGGATTCCTTATTATGAATGCTTCGATGAATGGATTGCTAATCATTACAGATACGTTAGCAAAAGGCAATTTAGCAGAAGAAGGACAAAGTATGGTTCTAGGAATTCAAACAGTAGAAACGGGCGTGTTTGGTGGGATTATCACAGGAGTTATGACGGCGCTTTTACATAATAAATATCACAAGATTTCTCTTCCATCATATTTAGGATTTTTTGGAGGATCTCGTTTTGTTCCAATTATTACAGCAATCTCTGCAATCATACTCGGGGTTATCATGTTCTTTATTTGGCCAACAGTACAGGGGTGGATATTTGGTGTAGGAGGTATCGTAGATAAAACTGGTGTCATTGGTACTTTTTTCTTTGGATTTATATTAAGGCTATTGGGGCCATTTGGTTTACATCACATTTTCTATTTACCGTTTTGGCAAACTGCATTAGGTGGCTCGTTAGAAGTTAAGGGTCATCTTGTTCAAGGCACTCAAAATATTTTCTTTGCTCAACTTGGTGATCCAGACGTAACGAAATACTATTCAGGTGTTTCGCGTTATATGTCAGGTCGTTTTATTACAATGATGTTTGGACTATGTGGTGCAGCTTTAGCAATTTATCATACTGCGAAACCGCAACATAAAAAAGTCGTGGGTGGGCTAATGCTATCTGCAGCATTAACTTCATTTTTAACAGGTATTACAGAGCCGTTAGAGTTCAGTTTTTTATTTGTTGCACCAATTTTATATGTGATACATGCATTTTTAGATGGTTTAGCGTTTATGATGGCAGACGTATTTAATATTACGATAGGTCAAACATTCAGTGGTGGCTTTATAGACTTTTTATTATTCGGCGTTTTGCAAGGTAATGCTAAGACGAACTTTTTATGGGTAATACCGATTGGCATCGTTTGGTTTATTTTATATTATATTATTTTCAGATTTTTAATTAACAAATTCAACTTTAAAACACCTGGTAGAGAAGCGGAAACAACTACAGAAACTGTTGAAACGACAGAACGTGCTAAAACAATTATCGAGGGTTTAGGTGGTAAAGAAAATATAGAAATTGTCGATTGTTGTGCTACAAGGCTAAGAGTGACATTAAAGTCAGACGCTCCAGTCAATAAGCAACTGCTGAATTCTACCGAAGCTAGAGGTATCATCCAAAAAGGTAATGGTGTACAAATTGTTTATGGACCACATGTCACAACGATAAAAAATGAAGTAGAAGAGTTACTAGACAGTGAACAAGCGTAATTTATAAAATATTCAATTTATCATTAAACAGAGGTAATATACAGAAATTAGAAAGTGATTGGTGAGTATATGTATATTTTAAATTTAGAGAATAGACAACTTGCAAGTCAATATGTTGCGACTGAACTGTTAAAGCAAATAAAAATGAAACCGGATTCAGTATTGGGTCTTGCTACAGGAAATACTATGACAGATGTTTACAAGTATTTAAAAACATTGATTAATCATAATCATTTGCAACTAGATCAAATAGTGACATTTAATTTGGATGAATATGTGGGTTTAAGCGCAGACAATGAACAAAGTTATCACGCATATATGTATCGACAGTTATTTAAACATCATCAAACGTGGCATAAAGAAAATATATTTATACCACAAGGAGATACCAATAATTTAGAACAAGAATGCTTAATGTATGAACAATATTTAAAAGATAAAGGACCTACAGATATACAAATTTTAGGTATAGGTGAAAACGGCCATATAGGATTTAATGAGCCTGGTTCGTCGTTTGAAAGTATTACAAGAGTTGTAGATTTATCTTCTTCAACGATGAAAGCAAATAGTCGTTATTTTGATTCAATAGACGATGTTCCTAAGCAAGCAATTTCTATGGGACTGGCATCTATTATGCGTGCGAAACGTATTATTTTGTTAGCGATGGGTAGAAATAAAAAAGAAGTCGTCTCACAATTAATAGAGGGAGAAATTTCCGAAACGTTACCTGCATCTATATTACATCAACATCCTCATGTTGAAGTAATTGTAGATAATGAAATATTCGACACATTAGATCAAGATAAAGTTCAGCGATTAGAAAGGCATTTGTCATAAAGATATTTGAATACGTTGTATTTTGGCGAGACGCTTGAGGTAACAGGACAAGCTGAAGACTATAGGATGAAGTCGTCCCTTAAGAAAGCGAACCAACAATACGAAGTATTGAATAAAAAGGAAGCACTCAGATGAATTGAATTAAATCATCTGAGTGCTTCCTTTTTAGGATTTATGTCCCAGACGCATTATTTCTGTCATTATAAAAATAATATAAAACTTTATCATTGAATGACAACTAGGAAACATTAATTGTAAAAATTAAGTATTGTAATAACACTTAGGCACAAAAACATACAAATTAGGAAATATTTACAACAATATTAATATTTATTATTATAATTTAGTTAAAGGTAATCAACCTTTAACAAATCATATATTGAGAAATGAGGTGTGTTAAATGTCTGATTTCGTAAACGCAATCAGTGAAGCTGTAAAAGCAGGTTTAAGTGCTGACTGGGTAACAATGGGAACTAGCATTGCTGACGCATTAGCTAAAGGCGCTGACTTCATCTTAGGTTTCTTTAACTAATAAATAATGTAAGAGGCTGAGACAAATTGAATTGTCTCAGCCTTTTATTATTCAATGCTAGCTATAGATTACAATATCATTTAAAGTTATTTGGATTTATGTAGTCATTTTTAAAAAACTATAATACTAAGCCAACGATTGATGCTGAAATAATTGAAGCAAGTGTTGAACCTAGTAGCAAGCGTAGGGCAAACGAAGCCACCTTATTGCCTTGTACATCACTAAATCCTTTGATAGCACCAACGATAATGCCTACAGTACCAAAATTAGCAAAACTAACGAGATATACAGAAATGATACCTTGTGTACGTAGTGTTAAATCTCCAGCTAATTTTTGATAGTCTAACATAGCAACAAATTCGTTAGTGATTAATTTAGTTGCCATGAGTGATCCAGCTTGAACTGCTTCGTTCCAAGGTACACCTATGATGAAAGCAATCGGTGCAAAAATAAAACCGATTAATTGTTTGAAATCTAAACCGACAAAATTAAATAATACTGTGACTGCTTCCATCAAAGAGATGAATGCAAGGAGCATAATGGCGACACTTACGGCAATTTTAAAGCCGTCCGTAGCACTATCGCCAATCATTTGGAAAAATGGAACATTTTTCGACTTTGTTTCATCACTATTTGAATTGCTTTTAGCTGTGGATGAATTGGAAATTTCCACGTCACTATCATCTGATTGATATGGATTGATGACACTTGCGATAATTAAAGCACTGAAAATATTGAGCATAACGGCAGTAACTACATATTTAGGTTCGATCATTTGCATATAAGAACCTAACATAGCCATACTAACAGCACTCATACCAGAAGTAGTAATCGTATATAATTTCTCTTTAGATAATTTAGGAATCATTTCTTTAATAGTTAAATAAACTTCTGGCTGTCCTAACATAGAAGTTGAGATAGCAAAGTAACTTTCGAGACGACCCATACGTGTGATTTTATTGATAATAATACCAACATATTTAATGATAAACGGAAGAATTTTAAAATAGTTTAACACACCGATTAATACAGAGATAAATACTAAAGGTAGTAAAACGGTAATAAAAAACGTTGAAGCACCTTTGTTTTGTAAACCACCAAAAACAAACTCGATACCAGCTTTACTAATATTGATTAATTCTTCAAAAAATGAACCTAATGTGGTTAATATCGTTAAACCAATAGTCGTATTCATCATGAATACTACAATGATGATTTGAACGATTAACATAATGACTGGTTTTTTGAAATCAATCGCCTTTCTGTTATAGCTAAATAAAAAAGCGATGAATAATGCAAAAAATATACCAGTAACGGCAAATATGATTGACATAAGTATCACCTACAATGTATTGAAAGCAACTGCAATTTTTGCGCCAAGTACCGCATTGTTCTCAACTAGTTTGATATTTGTATTTAAACTCTTGCCTTCAGATTTTTCGACAATTTTACCAAGTAAAAATGGCGTAGAATCTTTTCCATTAATACCTTGCGTTTCTGCTTCTTTAACTGCTTCTTCAATAATACCGTCAATATATGATTTAGGTAATTCATGTTCTTTAGGAACTGGGTTAGCGATAACAACGCCACCTTCAATATTCAAATCATTTTTAACTTTACAAATATGTGCGATATCATCTGGAGTTTCAGAAAAACTGTTTAGTTTAATACCGCTTTGTCGTGTGAAAAATGCTGGTAATTCATCTGTTTGGTAACCTATTACGGGTACGCCTTTTGTTTCAAGATATTCCATTGTTTTTGGTAAGTCTAGTATAGATTTAGCGCCAGCACATATTACTGTTACATTTGTTTTACCTAACTCTTCTAAGTCCGCTGAGATATCCATTGTGTTTTCGGCACCTTTATGTACACCACCAATACCACCAGTTACAAAGAATTGAATTTCTGCTAATTCTGCACTCATCATTGTTGATGCAACTGTAGTTGCACCAATCTGTTTAGTAGCGATTACTTCTGCAAAATCACGACGTGAAACTTTTGCGACATTATCACTTTTAGCGAGTAATTCTAGTTCATCATTTTCCAGTCCAATTTTGATTTTTCCATCAATTAATGCAATGGTTGCTGGAATTGCACCATAATCACGTATGATATTTTCAACAGCCGTAGCCATTTGCACATTTTGTGGGTAAGGCATACCATGTGAAATGATTGTTGATTCTAGTGCTACGATGGGTTTTTTATCTGCTTTAGCTTGTGCTACTTCTTTAGAAAATTCAATATATTGCTTCATTTTTATAGTCCTCCAAATCTCTAAATAATTGTTTCTTATCTAAGTTTTGCCTCACGGTGTATTCAGTTTCAATTGTTTTTCGAGCATTCATCATGCCTGTTGTCAGTATGCTTTCAGTGTCTAGTTCATTTAACCAACTAAAAATGACTGCACTAGAGAAAGCATCACCAGCTCCTGTTACGTCTACGACATGTTGTGAAGGTATCACAGGTTTAATTACTTCTTCGTTACTATTTCTAAAAATAAGTTCTTTTACACCATTTGTAATCACAACATTTGAAACGCCTAACTTATTCCATTTTTGTGCAGCTATACGCAAATCATCAGTGTTTTGTATAGTCATATTTAAATAAGTTTCGGTTTCATCTCTATTAATAATAAGCCAATCGATAGCATGTAATGAATCAGGCATGTTTTTCATTTTTGGAGATGAAACGGGAATAACTATTAATTTAATGCTATGCTTTTCTGAATAAGCACATAAAAAATCCATTGCACTTTTTGAAATGTTGAGGTCTGCGATGATACATTTTGCTTTTATTAATAAATGTGTACGTTTAATTAAAAATTCTGGAGTAATATAATCATAGACCTCCATATCTGCTAAACCGTATTCCATATTACCGTCGTTATTGATTAATGCTGTATAGGAACCAGTGTTTGCGTTTTCTATTTGTTGAACGTGGTCTAAGTTCATGAATGGGGTTGATAATTTATAAATCATATCCCATTCGCTGTCATTACCACTCACAGATAAAAATGCAACTGTTTCGCCCATACGCCCTAAATTCTCTGCTATATTGCGTGCAACCCCACCTATAGATCTCGTTGAAGTAACAGGATTAGACGTTTCTAATTGTAAATCGTTATGAACATAAAATTTTCTGTCTAAGTTCGCAGCACCAATGCAGACAATTGGATAATCTTCATTTAAAACATACGCTTTCCCTAAAACATATTCTTTGCGGATAAGTCCAGATATAATATTTGCAACTGCTGGCCGAGATAATCCAATAGACTGTGCTAATTCTTGTTGTGAAATGAATGGATTTTCTTGAATACGCTTTAAAACTTCCTGTTCATTTTTATTCATATGGCAACCTCCTTTATGCAAAATTAAACTTAAGTTTACAAATTAAACATTTGTTTAAGTTGATAAGATAATAGCACGAATATTCTGAAATGTATACGCTTACATAAAATAGTTCGTAAAATTGTAAAATCTATATATTCACGAAACAGAAATTTATATATGCTATATGTCGCTAAAAATCAAGGGTTTTATGGCGTTTGATCATTTGTGGAATTTATTAAAATGCTTTGTATGAAAAAATTTTAAATTAATATTTGAAGTTCAATAAGTTAATGTTTAAATTTTTGAAAATATAATTCAAAATATTAATGAAATAGAAAAGAAGTGTAGTTGTTTTTCAAGTAGGCATATATCCAATAATTTTGTAACAACGAAACAGCTAGGAAAATAAACGAGTACTCACTTATATAAACATATCAGACAGTAGGTAAGCTTAAATAAAAAAACTGCCGACAAGGTGCGTCCTTAGTCGACAGTTATTATTTAGCGAATACAATCTATATCTCGTATTTTTAAAAGCATATATTTATTTTTTTGCGTTAACTTTCAACATCTTCATTATTTGTTTGTTCATCTTTACTAAACAACGAAGAAAATTTCGATTTTATATCATCTAGTTTGCTATTTACTTTATCTAATTCTTCTTGCATTTTATCAGTATTACCATTATCTTTTTCGTTTTTTGCCTGTTTTAAATCATCTACTGTAGTTTGGTATTTATCAGCTAACTTATTTGTTTTATTAGAATCAGCTTCTTGTTTTAGGCTATTAATTTTATCTTGTAATGCTTGTAATTTAGAATCTGTTGCTTCATTAGAATTTGAAATATCTGACTTTAACGATTGAATATCATCTTTGACTTGATTGTTCTGACGTTCGAAATTGACATTATCACCTTGCGTATCATTCGATTGATTTTGATTGGCAGTGGATTGTTCACTTGTTTCATTACCAGTTTGTTGATTATCATTGTTATTATTCATAAAAGTACTAACTGCAAAAATGACAATGATGACTAATAAAGCCACCATACCTAAACCAAGCCAAAATTGTTTGCGCTTTGATTTTTTATTTTCTTCTAATAACTGCAACTCTCGTTCACGATCTCGCTGATTGTAGCTTGTTTCAGACTTGTAATCATTGTACTTATGGTCATTATAAGATTCACTGTTTTTCACAGTACGACGATAAGGATTGTATAAGATCTTTCCGTAGATATCTTGTTGTTGTTGGTCATTCACAGTGTGAATATTTAAATCAGTATTAACGTTTCCATATTTGTCTAGCGCAATAATTTTTCCATCATCTTCAATTTTTAAAATTTTAGGATAATCATTGAAAGAGTTGTTGTTAGTCATTTTTTCACCTTCAATTGTATTTAGATATTAAGTGCTTACTTTTAAATTACCCAACTCTGGTAGTATAAACATTGCTTGTTTTAATAATCTTAAGTATATATTACTAACTTCTCATTAATAAAACATCATCATTTAGACTGAACTAATGTATTTGGTGTAATGTTAGTTTGCTTTAACAAAGATAAAAATAAAAGGGGCGGGACAGAAATCTTTTTTAAAATATCAGATTTCTATCTCACTCCCTTGTATAGTGTGTTTAAGTATTAATGCAATGTTATTGACTTTTACAAGTAGCATGTTGTATTTACTACTTGTAGTTTATTAGTATCCTGAATCTACTTCTTCACCGTCTTCGTCATATTCAGTTACGTAACCATCCTCATCAATTTTATAAGAACCTGCTAGGTCTCCGTCTTTATCTGTGAAAGAGAATCCCCAACCGTCTCCAGTTTTTTCTGGTTCTTTATAAGTATAATTATCTGTATCCAAAGTCCTACCTTCATAAGATTCGACTTTATCAATAACATTATCACGCGTTACTTTTTCGTCAGAACTGGCGTTACTACTATCGTCGTCATCAGAATCTGCTTCTTTTTCGATCATTTTGTCTTCATAATCGCTTATTGCATCATCGTCAAATGATAAAGATACGTCTATTTCATCTTCATCATCTTTAGGACTAGAAACATTTTCTACACTTGATTTGAATTGTTTGCCTTCAACTTCAGTTGTAGCATAGACTTCGATTTTTTCATCTGGTGCATAAGGACCGTAAGTGACAGATTCATATTCGTCAAAATCTGATTGTTCATCCCCATTAATATAAAGTTTAAGAGAATCAGAATCTGCATAAGTTGAATCAATACTAACTGTAAAACGTTTTTGTTTGAATTGTAAATCTGCACTGTTACTTTCAGACATATCGATATGAATAACGCCGTCGAATTTTTTATTATCAACCTTTTGTGTTGCTTTTAAATCATATATGCCAACTGGAAAATCATCGAGTGTCTTCGTCTTACCTTGTTTTAATTTAACTTGGGTTGTTTTGTCATTAAGTTTGTAAGATAGCGTTGTGTCTTCTTCTGAGGTAATCGAAACAGGCTCCTTACTAACATTAAAAATGTAATTTTTGAATATGCCCCATTTTTTTCCATCTTCGGTAATATTAATTAAAGCAGTGTCACCAACAGTGACAGCATGTTCATTTGATTTATTTTCTTTAATATTTTTTGCACTACTTTGAAGTTCATCAGCAACACGATCTATGCTATCAGTTTCGTCAATATATTTATAAATAGCTTTAGCTTCATCTTTAGAAATAGCTTCACCATTTGCTTTTAAATGGTTGGCTAGGCGATCTGTATCTTTGTTTTTTAAATCTTTAGAAATGGTTTCTGCCTGTTTTGTAGGTGATAGTTGCGCGTCAATTATTTTATAAGTAACAAACAAAGCAATAATAATGACTAATATCACTGCAATAATGATAAATATAGGTAATTTTGATTTACGATTAGGTGGTTGATGCGTTGTTCGTTGTTGAACAGGCGTACCACATTGAGTACAAACGCGTTGACCAGGCTTGATTTCAGCACCACAATTACTACAATACTTCATTTGAAATATCCTCCTTAATAACCTGTATTAAAAAATGAACTTAAATCACTTAATGTATTAGAAACAGTACTTTCCACTATAATACGTAAAATGATTCCTAAAATGATGATATAGATAAATATAGAATAAATGACAGGCATACGTATAAGTTGATTGTGGCTGTATTTCGTAATTAAATATATTGGTGCAATGAGTGTAAATAATATAGCAATAATGATAAGGAATACTGCAAAACTTGGAACATGAATTGCTAAAAATAATAAACCAAACAAAAGTGTAATAACAGAAAGGGTGTTGACTAAAACGAAATCTGAAAATACTTTATGTAACGTCGAATTAATATTTAATATTTTTATTAGTGCAAAAGTGATACCAAATAGTACTGTAATTGCTATTAATAAGAAAAGTGAAATGTTAAACACAACGCTTGCTTTACTTGTCATGAAATATGCAACTTCTGCAGGTATCAATATCGTTAGTAATATAATGGATAAAAGTAATCCTGCTACGATTAAACTGAAAAGTGTTTTGTAAGAAAAAAAGTGAGGACTCACAAGTTCTTTATCAGGATGTCTGAAAGCAGTTGAAAAGAACGTTTTAGCTTCATTGAAAATATCTGAAGTATGCTTTGAAAACTGCTCATTTTTATGATTAGACTGTGTTGAATCTTGTGTTGATATTTGTGTTGCATTAGATTCCGTTGAATTATGTTCGGATGCATGGTTCGGTTTGTTTTTAGTTTCGTTTGTTGTATTTGTTTGATGAGATAATTTTGTACCACACTCTCCACAAAATAAATCTGATGCTTCAATAGGATTTCCGCATTTTGGACACTGCATAAAGCTTCCCCCTTGTAATATGTATATTAAAATATAATATTATCACATTTATATTTGTGTTACACTACTATTTTGAAAATTAACTAAATTTAAATTCAAAAAAATGTAAATGCATATAGTAGTAGATTTTATTTAAAAAATAATAATAATAAGTAGAGGCTGTGTATAATGAAATATAGGGGGATTCAGTGACGTCGTTACGGAAGAAAGAACATCATTACTATATCATGTAGTTATAATAAATAGATGACAGCTAAAGTATATATTAAGGAGTGGAATACAAATGGTTAAGCGAATACTGAGTAACAATGCTTCAGAACTACTAGCAATGTCAGGTGAAGAATTAAAACAGAGCATTAAGGCGAGTGCTGGGCGTGTAGTTTTATCTGAAAATATAGTTACAGAAACGCCTGTCGTGCCAGATATTACCAATGCTGAAATAGCGCGTGCGTTTGGTGCTGATTTGATTTTATTAAATGGCTTTGATGCGTTTCATCCAAAAGTAAAAAATATAGATGAACACGAACAGGTTATAGAAACATTAAAACGACTCGTGGGTAGACCCATTGGTGTGAACTTAGAACCTGTTGATGACGGAACAAATATGTATGAGCAACACTTAGAAATTGCAGAAGGACGTCAAGCAAGTCCTGAAACGGTTCAAGTACTTGAAGCATTAGGGGTGGATTTTATATGTATGACTGGAAATCCTGCAACTGGTGTATCTAATAAGAAAATAGTTGAAGCAATCCAAAATACAAGAAATCATTTTTCAGGTTTGATTATCGCTGGGAAAATGCATAGTTCAGGTGTAGATGAGCCTGTGATTACCAGGGCATATGTAAAGCAATTTATTGAAGCGGGTGCTGATATTATACTAGTACCTGCTGTGGGTACAGTGCCAGGTTTCGATGAAGCGCAACTTAAAGACATTGTCAAAGAAGTTCATCGTGAAGGGGGACTTGTCATGTCAGCAATTGGTACGAGTCAAGAGAGCGCTGATCCGAGCACTATTAGAGATTTTGCCATTCGAAATAAAATATGTGGTGTGGATATTCAACACATTGGTGATGGGAGTTATTGTGGTTTAGCTCCTGTGGAAAATATATTTGAATTGAGTAAGGCGTTGCGTGGAGAGAGACACACGATATCGATGATTGCACGTTCCATAAATCGCTAATAAAAACGCCATGCATAAATCCATGGTTACAAATATTCATTGGCTTATTTTAGTTTGATTAAATACATTAAAAATTATAGGTATGGAGAAGAGGATGCAACACATTAATGTTGGATTCTCTTTTTAATATTTTATTGAAGTATTTATATAAAATTATAATTAAATAAATTATAATTTTAAAAAGTGATCGTTTATGATAGATGTGCAACTTTTCGGATTATGAGACGAAAGAGATTACACATCTAAAAATGAAAGTAAGCGGTTACAATATAAATATAAGGAGGTTGCTCATGTGTTAAGCAAGAGACAGCATCATATCTTAACATTCTTACTTGAACGTGAATCCTTTATAACTATTCATCACTTAGCTAACCAATTCAATGTTTCAGAAAGGACGATACAGTACGATTTAGAATATATAGAAAGTATGGCAAAACAATTGGATTTAACGATTTTTAGAAATAAAAATGCAGGTATAAAGATTGAATCTAAAAAACCTTTGGATGATATTGTTCCTCAATATATAGCGACTTCAATACATTATTCTAAAGAAGAAAGAATTCGATATATCATATTAAAGCTATTTGAATCTAATACACCAACATCTTCTAACACGTTGGCCGATATGGTTTCTGTGACACGTAGAACGATCGTTGAAGATCTGAAAAATGTACAGACTTGGTTATCTTCTTATAATTTGAATTTAAAATATATTAAAAACAAGGGATTTATCATACAAGGTGAAGAAACAGATTATCGAAAAGCATATGCGACACGTGTCCATGAATATTTTCAAAACCATACACATCAAATAGGGCATAAGCTATTTTCGAATAAAGCATTGGAAACGATTCGATTAACTGTAGTGTCAGTATTATTTGAAGCGGATTATCAGTTAGTCCAAAGTGCAATTGATGGTCTGATTTATCATATTTTAATTGCAATACACCGAACGAAAGAAAAGTTTGTTTTTGAAATACCAGATATGGAATATAACAAATTAGCGGAAACAGACCAATTTCGCGTGGCATTACTTATAAAGGCATCTTTGGAAGAAAAACTCGATATACAATTCCCTAAAAGCGAAGCAGGCTTTATTACATTACATTTGCTAGGGGCTAAAACTTCAGAGATGAATCAAAAAAACGAAACAATAGATGATTTAGAAATTCTAACCGAACAATTGATAGAACGCATGAGTGGTGACTTAGGCATAGATTTAATTAACGATACTAAATTATTAAATGGCTTAATTGTTCATTTAAGACCAGCAATTCACCGGTTGAAGTTCGATATGACGCATAATAATCCTCTGACAGATGAAATATTTCAACAGTACCATCACATCGTAGAAAGATTACGCAATCATATTTGGGGCGTGGAAGAGAATTATCGTATTTGCTTTGACAAAGATGAACTTGCATACATTACGTTACATTTTGCTTCAGCAATTGAACGTATTTCAGCAATTACTACAAATGCTCTAAAAGTAGTTTTACTGTGCGGCTCAGGCATCGGTACTTCACAATTATTGAGAAGTAGAATTCGACATATTTATCCTGAACTTGAAATTGTAGATGCTTATTCAATCTACGAAATTGATGAGACGTTATTAAAGCATGAAGGCGTTGACTATATCATATCAACGGTACCGTTTGAACATGCTTCAATACCTATACTCAATGTTTCTCCATTTTTAGATAAAAATGACCGTCAACAAATTAACACAATTATTAATAAATCAAGAGAACAATATGTGTATGATATCAAAGGACTAGGGCCTACTCTAAAAGAAGTCTTACCAAAAAATAGAATTTTAACACAACAACCTTCGCTTTGTAGAAATGATGCAATTAGGCAAAGTATTGAAACTTTGATTGATACTCAAATTGTTGATTGTATTTATGCCGATGAAATCATTGAACAATTAAATGCATTTGGACCATATATGGTTATCAGTCCGCACATTGCTTTAATTCATGCTAAACCAACACATGTTAAAGGGACAGTAGGTTTTAGTTTGACACACTATCAAAAAGGTGTTCGCTTTGGACATGAACAATATGATCCTGTATATATCATTGTGACGTTAGCAACCGCTCAGCCGCAAATTCATTTAAATGCATTGAGACAACTTAGTGAACTGATTATGAATGATAAAACTAGAAATATATTACTTTCAGGAAATATTGAAGCAATTATGCACTGCATAAATGAAGTGAGTCAACATTAAGGAGGGGAAAATGACTTTGGAAATTTTATCATCAGATAAAGTGCAAGTACTTGAACAGGTTAAAAGTTGGCGTGAAGCAATTAGTATAGCTGCAAATCCTTTGAAAGAACAAGGCTATTTTCAGCAAGATTACATTGATGACATGATTCATAGTGTAGAAAAATTAGGCCCTTATATAGTTATTGCTCCAGAAATAGCGATTGCACATGCTCGACCGAATAATAATGTAAAAAAGATAGGTCTAAGTTTGTTAAAACTAAATCAGCACATTAACTTTTCAGAAGAAGGGCACTATGCTTCATTGGTTTTTGTATTAAGTGCTATAGATAATGAAGGACACTTAGAAGTATTGAGAAATTTAGCTATAACTTTAGGCAATCAACAGACAGTAGAACATTTATTAAATGCACAAACATCAAGTGAAATTATAAATATATTTAAAGGAGAATGAGGACAATGAAAATTTTAGTAGTATGTGGTCACGGATTAGGAAGTAGTTTTATGGTTGAAATGAATGCACAAGAAGCACTTAAAAATTTAAATGCACCATCAGACATAAAGGTTGAACATAGTGATGTTATGAGCGCGAGCCCTGATATGGCAGATTTATTTATTTGTGGGAGAGATTTAGAAGAAAACACAAAAAATTTAGGTGATGTCATTGTGTTAGATAATATATTAGATAAAGAAGAATTACAGCAAAAACTAGATGAAAAATTAAAAGATTTAAACGTACTTTAATCATTAATAAGGAGGTGGGACGATGAAGCCAATTCTTGATTTTATCGTCGATATTTTGAGTCAACCTGCGATATTAGTTGCCCTAATCGCATTGATTGGATTAATTGTTCAGAAAAAGTCAGCAACTGATATTACTTCAGGTACGATAAAAACAATTTTAGGATTTTTAGTCTTAAGTGCGGGTGCTAATGTAGTAACGCAATCATTAGAACCATTTGGTAAAATTTTCCAACATGCATTTGGTGTGCAGGGGGTTGTGCCTAATAATGAAGCGATCATATCAATTGCACTGGAACAATATGGTACGACTGCAGCGTTAATCATGGTGTTTGGCATGCTAGTGAATATCATTATTGCACGTATAACTAATTTGAAATATATTTTCTTAACTGGCCACCATACATTTTATATGGCCGCATTTTTAGCGATATTATTGTCAGTTGGTCATGTGACAGGTACGTTAACAGTGATTATTGGGGCGATTATTTTAGGTTTGATTATGGCAATATTACCAGCTTTAGCACAGCCTACAATGAAAAAGATCACTGGAAACGATCAAGTTGCTTTGGGTCATTTTGGTACATTGAGTTATTGGGCTGCTGGAGAAATTGGGAAATTATTTAAAAGTAAATCAAAATCGACTGAAGATATCAATTTTCCTAAAGGGTTAAGTTTTTTAAGAGAAAGTACGATCAGTATTTCTTTAACAATGACATTGCTTTATTTTGTAGCATCATTGTTTGCTACACCTACTTTCGTACATTCAGAAATCAGCGATGGGCAAAACTTTATTGTATTTTCACTTATTCAGGGCGTTACATTTGCAGCAGGTGTATTTATTATTTTAACTGGGGTTCGCTTAATTCTTGCAGAAATAGTGCCTGCATTTAAAGGTATATCTGAAAAATTGGTTCCCAATACGAAACCTGCGTTAGACTGTCCGATAGTCTTCCCTTATGCACAAAATGCAGTGTTAATCGGTTTCTTTGTCAGCTTTATTGTAGGTGTGATTGGGATGTTCATTTTATTCTTATTCGGTGGTGTCGTGATACTTCCAGGTGTGGTTGCACACTTCTTCTTGGGCGCTACGGCAGGTGTCTTTGGTAATGCACGCGGAGGTATTAGAGGTGCGGTAGCTGGCTCAGCTTTAAATGGCTTATTAATCACGTTCCTACCATTATTATTCTTGCCATTTTTAGGGGATTTAGGTGGTGCTGCTACTACGTTCTCAGATACAGATTTCTTAGTAGTGGGTGTCGTGCTTGGTAATGTAGCAAAATATTTGGGCATCATTGGTATTGTTGGCTTAATTGTTGTTGTCGCTGTAGTGTCAATTTTATTACAAAAACGTTCGAACCAAAAAGCGATGAAAGAACAGTAATCATAAAAATCCTAGGCTATGTAAAATCATAAACCTAGGATTTTGTGTTGTTTTATTCTTTATAGTAAACAAGTTGTGTTGTCGTAGCTAATAACGATCCATCAGCACTCCAAATTTCGCCGGTTTGGTCATAAAAACCGTTATTAAAATTTTGTGCCCGTGTATGTCCTAATACATGATGATTATTGTGTTTTTCTAATGTTTCCGTGTCAGAATGAAAGTAAACAGTAAGAGAAACTGTACCTATTGGAACAACTTTTTCACGACGGACATATATTCTTGGGAAAAAGGCGTCACACATTGAAGCAAGTGATAAATAATCTAGTGGTCTATTTGGCTTGTCTTTCATCCATTGTAATGTAACTGAATCTGCATGATTTGATTTTGTGTAAGCTCTAGGTGCACCTTTTACTATTTTAATATCATAATGATTTACCCAGGGTGGGACTTCAGTTAATGATAAACTGTCTACACGTTCTGCATCTGGCACTTCTGGCTTGATTAATTCGGTTGAAGACCATGTATCTCTTTTCTTTGCGGTAACTGCAGTCGCTGTGATAACTATTTCATGATGTTGGCACAGTTCAACATACCAATGTTGTGTAGAACGATTGGTTCTTGTAGGATTTGCCTTAATAATAAATGAGCCGTCTTTGACAGGTGCTGCGTAATTAACAGTAAATGAAACTGGGCTACCAAGAAAGTCAGGATGTTCTATAATTGCTCGTAATAATGTTGATGCAATCACACCACCAAAAGGGCCAACCATATTGGCATAATCGTCAGAAGTATGTCCATGATAAACGCCAATTTCTTGTTGTTTTAGGCTTGTTGCGATATCAAAAGGGTGTGCGTACGTATTTAAGCTCATTGATCTGCCTCCTTATAATTTTTAGCTAAGTTTTAAGAAGATTTTATTGAAGCATTTCTTTATAAACTTTGTGATTTTGATATGAAGCATAAAGCAATGGTGCGTTTAGTTGATGTTCTTCGGCTAAATTCAGTAAATAGCCTTGTAAGTGATCGGCTTCGATATTTAAGCCTTTTTCCATATCACGTTGCATTGATGTTTTGAAATGATATGAGAGCTTAGTAAGTCCTTTCATATACTGATCAACTATTGTATCGTCAATGGGCACTTGGTGACTTCTCATAATGGATGAAACTTCTTCATATAATGATTTGATAAAATCAGTGCCACCTTCACTATCACGTATTGGCCCGATTGGTGCATGCATCATCGTAGTTACACTTGATAATACTGTAATCATTAGATATTTTTGCCACATACCACGCATGATATCTGAAGTTAATATAAATTCAGATTTTGTATTAGCGAAAGTATCTTCTATTAATTTAGCTCTATCACTATTCGTACCATTTAATTCTCCAAAGAAAAGTTTATCGAAATCACTAGTTTGTACGACTTCACCAGTGGCATTCAATGAGGTTTCAATGATGCAATATCCACCCATGACTTTATTTTCACCAAAAACAGCTTGTAATTTTTGAATATGTGCAACACCGTTCAACAATGGGATAATCACTGTGTGGTCCCCAACAAATGGTTTCAAGTCATCGATTGCTTGCTCAAGGTGATAGGATTTTGAAGATAGTAAAATTACATCAAATGGTTCTGCTTTGTCTTCTTTAGTAATCAATTGAGGGGTAAAACTATAATCACCGTTCTCACTATGGATGACTAAGCCGTTCCTTTCCAAATAAGATTTCCTTTTCGGTCTTACTAAAAAAGTGACATTTTTATGATTTTCTACTAAACGACCACCAAAATAGCCTCCAATTCCACCTGCTCCTAAGACTAAAATACGCATCTTAAACACTCCTTAATCTATGTAATGATTCATATTGTTATATATATATACCACTAAAAGTTCAAAGTTACGCATTGGAAATGAACAGAAAATTTAAAGGCATGCTCATTGCATAATATACAATAAATTTTAAATATCAAAGAACATCCTTCATATTTGAGAAATGAGACTTAATAATCTAAGCCAAAATATAAAAACATTAAATTTTTGATGATTATGTAATGGATTGGCCGAGTAGTTGCAAAAGCAAGTGATATATAACGTAATTCATTGTTTATTGTTAAATTACGCTGTGGGTATATTTAATAAATGAAGCATGGAGTGAAAGTGGTGATTACTATATAGCAATTATTTGAAATGTAGAACCATGCTCATATCATTATTTTGATATTTATAATGAACATGACCTTTAAGATGTTACATAAGCTTTTGAAGGTCACGTGTATTATCATCTTTGAAAGTAGTATAAAATTTAGACAAGAAAAATAAAAATGATTATAAAATGTGAATCATGAAGGAGGATGATTATGACGAAAGTATTTGTAACTGGTGCTACAGGTCTTATTGGCACGAAACTGACAAAGCGTTTACTTGAAGAAGGCTATGAAGTAGCTGGATTAACAACATCTAAAAAGGGTGAGGAGAAACTAGTTAATGCAGGTATTCAAGCATATATCGGTAATATTTTAGAATACGAAACGATAGAACGCAGTATTGGTGATTTCAAACCAGACATTATCATGAATGAAATTACTGATTTAAAGCAGGTTGATATGTCAGCTAACACAAAAGTTAGAATTGAAGGTACAAAAAATCTTGTTGATGCAGCAATTCAGCACGGCGTGGAACATATCCAATCACAAAGCATTGCTTTCGCATATGAAGGCGGTAATGGGTTGGCAACTGAGGATACGGCTTTAGATTACGAATCTAGTGGAGATCGTAAAATTACAGTAGATGGCGTTGATGGATTAGAAAAAGAAACAGCTCGAATAAAAAATTATGTTATTTTGCGTTATGGGTTATTATATGGTCCAGGTACTTGGTATGGTAAAGACGGCATGATTTATAATCAATTTATGAATAATGAAATTTCAATCACAGATGGTGTTCAATCATTTATTCATATAGATGATGCAATTGAAACAGCAATTCAGGCTTTAAACTTTGACTCGGGTATTTATAATGTAGCAGATGATGATCCTGTAAAAGGCAATGTTTGGGCTGACTGGTATGCAAACTTATTAAATGTAACACCCTACATTAATATAAAAGCTGCAGCACCCTATGAACGCGGTGTAAGTAATGAAAAGTTTAAAAGGCAAGGTGGTAAATTAACTTATAAAACATGGAAAGTTGGAATGAATCCAATAAACTAGATTTAGAAATTTATTAGAAAGTGGCATAAACATTGATGCGAGATATTATTAATGTATGTTTTTTATGTAAAAAAGCCTTAACAGCATTATCGTTAAGGCTTTCTTAGATTTTTAATTAATTACATAATATTCAATAAAGCATAGTATTATGGTGTATATTAGTGGAGATAAAAATGTCTTTGAAATCAAAATAATAATGTTATTTACAATTTATACATCTGAATGATAAAGCGAAACCGCCTATATTACCAATGGTGGACAATATGCCGTTATTGAGGATAGCTTTACATTGTGCATTATTTACGAATGTCAACACAGCACATCTAAAAGAACCCGAAGCTTACTCTAGTAAGTTTCGGGTTTAGTGTTTCAATGGCCCTACTTATGAAAATCTATAACAATCTTACCAAATGCACCTTTCATCTGATGCTCATATGCTTCTTTTGCTTGATCAAATGAATACACATTGTCAATTATTGGGTCAATATTTAGTTTATCTAAAGCTTTAGTAAAATCTTCAAAAGCTCTATGATGTCCTACATTAATACCTTGAATTTTGGCTTGTTTAGCAAGTAATGAAAATAAATTTACCTCTGCTTCCATATTTTCTAGAAAACCAATAACATAAATATTTCCTTGGAATGCTAAAGCTTCTATAGATTTTGCAATACTTGAGCCACCGACTACCTCGACAATATGTTCGACGCCTTTACCGTTTGTTAATTTTTGTACTTCTTTTTCCCAATCAGGGTGGGTTTTGTAGTTGATTACCTTAGAGGCACCCAGTTCTTTTGCTTTTTCTAGTTTCTCGTCACTACTACTTGTTGCAATAACCTCTGCACCTAATGCTGATGCAATTTGAATTGCAAATATAGACACGCCACCAGTACCTTGTACTAATACGCGATCGCCCGCTTTAATATTGCCATATTCAACTAAAGAGAACCAGACAACAAATGCTGCTACGGGTAATGTAGATGCCTGATTATCTGTATAAGTTTCAGGAGATAAAACAGTAGCACTTTCATTTAATACCATATATTCTGAAAGTCCGCCATTAACTGTAGCACCCAATGCATATAGTTGCTCATCACCTTTTGGCTTACCTTCTAACCAAGTTGTGAACATGTGAGATGTAACTCGATCCCCAATTTTAAACTTAGTAACATTAGAACCTATTTCTACAACTTCACCTGAAGCATCTGAGACAGGGACGAAGGGGAACTTGAGTAACTCTGGTGTATATACACCTTCGACAATAGCAGTGTCTCGATAATTAAGTGACACAGAATTTACTTTCACTAAAATTTGATTCTCATTAATTTTAGGTTTATCTACCTCGACTTGCTTTAAATTATCTAAACCGAAATTTTCTAAATGCCATGCTTTCACTATTAAAACTCCTTTTTAAAGTTATGATGGAAAATGAATCGTTATATCGCTAAATGACGATGTGTAAGAATAAAAAAGAACTAACTTATAGTTCTTTTTCAATCACTTTCCCTATATTTTTTATGGCTTTTTCATCCCTTTTATAATACGTCCATTTACCTAAACGTTTATAATTTACAAGGCCTGCTTTACTTAATATAGACAAGTGTTGTGATGCAGTAGATTGTGTCATGTCTAACTTTTCTTTAATTTGACTCACACAAACGCCTACATCTACTAAATCAATACCCTCTTGATAACCGAAATTACTTTTAGGATCTTTTAACCAATGCAAAATTTGTAATCTAGTAGGGCTTGCCAATGCTTTAAAAACTTCTAAATTTTCCATATCATTATATTACATCGTTATATTTCGATATGTCAATATATTATTACAATTTTCAACTCAATAATCGTTTTGATTGTATGAATGGTGAAACAGCTGAAACGCCGCATGCTATAGTTATATTTTACATTTCAGTATCTCTTGTATTTGAGAAAAGAATGATAAATTGGACCGATGATAGATTTTGATATTATGTAATGAAACAAGTGTAGTGTTTTAAGTTAATTTTAGATATAGTTTTCAGGTATAAGTATTAGTAATTCAACAATTTGGAAATGGTTTTTATTCGGTCGACTATTGTTGTTCAAATATAATACTAAGATGCTGAGGCAAATGATGAATTGCCTAGCATCTTGTAATCTTTTGAGTTCAAATATTATCTTAAATAACTAACTATTTTTATAATTAATATCATCATTTATAACTAATTTTAAAAAACGAGTAAACTGATAATACAATTATAAAGATACGTTATTCTTTAAGATTAGCTAAAGTTTTTGCAATATCTTCAGAGGCAAATAAGCCACGCAGTTTTGACCATTCATCTCTATTTACGAAATGAACATTATTATTTTTTACAGCATCAAGTTGGTCCCATTGATTACTGTTTTGTAATTTGTTTAAATCTTCATCATTATTTTCATCAATCATTATAATTAATCTTTCTGGATTAACCTCAACAAGCTGTTCATATGACATTTCTAAATAATTTGATTCTCTGTATGCAGGTAGTTTATCCGCAATGTTTTCACTAAGTGCATTATTGAAACCTAATTTACTTAGAAGTTCACCTACATACGTTTTGTTAGAATGTGCAGTTATACCTTGTTCAGAAACTACAGCCGCCAATGTTTCTTTGTTTTTATCTATATCAATTTGCTTGTTGAAATCATTGATTAATTCATTGTGTTTGTCTAAGCGCTCTTTAGCCTCTTTAGATTTATTAACTGCTGTACCAATACGTTGGAATATTTCTAAAGTTTCTTGATAGCCAGCATCAAAACTTCTAAATAAAATAGTAGGTGCAATCTCACTTAATTCATTATATATATCTTGATGACGATCAACATCTCCAATGATAAGTTGCGGAGAGGCAGAACGAATTGATTCAAAATCTGGATCAATACGAGTGCCAACAGATCTATATTTACCAACTGCTTCTTTAATTGGTGATATTAAATTTGTGCTATCATTATCATCAGCAATGCCTTTAACATCTATATTTAAAGCAACGAATGCATCAACAAAAGAAAATTCTAAAGCTACTGCTGAATGAATATCTTCTGGTAAATCAGTCGTTCCTAAATCATGTTTAAATTCAAAAGTCATTGTATTACCTCCTAATAGATAGTACAGTATTAATATTCCACTTAACTGTTATACAAAACGTAATAGAAATCTATATTTTCAAATGCCAACAATGATTATAAACGAATGTTTTATATTTTAGAAAACCCACACAATATTGGTGGTTTCATATACGGACATCATTATGTTTATTTGAAAATAGAAGTAAAACCATTATGTAAACTAACAAATTAAATAATTAAGATGTGAGTGCATTGCCGGTTCATAGTGTAAATATATTCGTTTCACATGGAACAATTTTATTAACATTAGATTAATCAATAATTAATTAGAATTTTCTAAAATTTATTGACTATACATGAGTGGAATGCTAGGATTAATACAACTCAAATACATAGGATTGACTCTTATTTAGAGAGGTGGAGGGATGTGCCCGATGAAACCCGGCAACCATCGTTAAACGAAATGGTGCTAATTCACAGAAAGTAATCTTGATTACTTTCAAAGATAAGAGAAGGTGGATACTTTCTCTTTATTACAATAAGAGAAAGTATTTTTTTACATAATGAGTGAATTTTATTTTCAGACAAGGTTAAGGAGAGATGTTATGAAAAAGTTGATTAGTTTAACAATTTTAGTATGTTTTGCTGCAATACTCGTAGCTTGTGGTTCGTCCAAAGATAAAGAAAATAAAAAAATCACGATTGCTACATCACCAGCACCTCATGGCGAAGTTTTAAAACATGCGAAAGATGAAATGAAGAAAAAGGGGTATGATTTAGAAATCAAAGTTGTTAATGACTACAAAGTACCTAATAAACTTTTAGACAAAGGTGATGTTGATGCAAACTTCTTTCAACATGTACCTTATTTAAAGGCTGAAAGAGATGACCATAATTATAATATTGAGGAAGTAGGAAAAGTATTTACGACACCAATGGGCGTATACAGTAAAAAATATAAAGACATCAAAGACATTCCTAAAGGCTCTACAATCTACGTTTCCAATAATCCAGCTGAAGAAGGGCGTTTCTTATCATTTTTCGTAGATAAAGGATTAATAAAAATTAAAAAAGGTGTCAAAATTGAAGATGCCAAATTTGAAGATATCGTGGAAAATAAAAAGAATCTCAAATTTAACAATAAGCAGGGTGCAGAATTTTTACCTAAAACATATAAAAGTAAAGAAGGCGCAGCTGTCATCATGAATTCTAATTATGCGATAGATAATGGTTTGACGCCACACAAAGATGCTATTGCAATAGAAGGTAAATCATCACCATTTGCTAACATTATTGCAGTTCAAAAAGGCCATAAAGATGATGAAAAGTATCAAACTCTATTAAAAGTTTTACAATCTGAAGATATGAAAAAGTTCATAAAAAAAGAATATAATGAAGATGTTATACCGTATGAAAAATAAAAACATTAATTTATGATATAGGTTTTAACAAACAGAGGAGGTATGGTTACACATGTCTAAGTTAGGAATTGTCGGACTTGGTAGAGTGGGCAGCCAAGTATTGACAGACGTTCAATATTTGAATTTATTTTCAGAAATTGTATTAATTGATAGCAAAGAAGAAATTGCAAGCGGTGAGGCGCTTGATCATAATCATTCGCAAGGATTGTTTAATACAAGTCATGTGCGAATTAAAGCTGGCGCATATCAAGATTTAGCTGATGCAGATTTTATAGTAATTGCCGCAAGTATACAAACGGATAAAAACGATGGTGATCGTACACTATTGGCACAAGATAATCATGATATTATAAAAAATGTTATGAAACAAATTGCTGAAGTAACGCAAGAAGCTATTATTATTTTAATTTCTAACCCAGTGGATTCGATGGTATATTTTGCTAATCAAGTCAATTATCCAACTCATAAAATCGTTGGAACGGGTACAGCATTGGAAAGCTCAAGGTTCAAAACCATTATCGCTCAGCATTACCAAATTGATCCTAAAAATGTTGAAGCTTTTGTTATTGGTGAACATGGTCAGTATGCAGTGCCTGTATGGAGCAAAGTGCGCATTCATGGTATGGAACTATCAGAGTATGAAGCTTTAAGTCAATCACCAGTAATTGATAAAGCACATATTACATCAATTATCAATGAAGTATCAATGGATGTTTTTTATCAAAAAGGGTGGACCAATGCAGCGATTTCCAGGGTGACTACTACATTGATACAAGCGATTGCTTTGAATCAACGCACAATTATGCCACTAACATCAATCAGTCAGGAATACGGGCTAGATGACGGGGCGTATAGTTTGCCGACATTAATTGATCAGCATGGTATTGTACAAAGATATCCTATCACATTGGATGAACAAGAAGAACAGCAGCTCGTTGAAGCATATCAATATATCAGACAAACAATTCATATAGCACAAAATTAAGTTCATTTAATATAGAGTGAGAAACATAAGTATCACATAGCATAAAAAATGGCGATTTCTAGATTTTATATAGAAATTGCCACTTTTTTATTTTGTACTCATATTTTTGTTTCATCATTATGTCAGAAGTATCATAGTGTGACTGCTTGCTTTAATATGAAGGTATGGCTACAATGTATTTAAATATTAATATTGAATTTAATAAAAAATTAAACGATTAGAAAGCGCGGTGCAATCATGTTGATAAGACATGCTAAACTCATTAGGTTATTGTTGAACAACAGTAATCATTACCTAAGCGCAGATGAAATAGCTAATTATTTAAGTGTTTCCAATAGAACAGTGAGAAATGATATACAATACATTAATGGTGAAATTATAAATCGCTTGATTACAAGTGTTAAAGGGAAAGGATATAAACTCAATCATGACCATTATGATGAGACAGAATTAGAGACATTGATACATTCGTATTTAACAAAAGAAAATGAAAAGTTAATGAAAATTGGATATGAATTATTAATGTATCAGAAACCCACTACCATTGATCAAATAGAATCAGCATTTATGGTAACGAAAGCAGAAGCTAATGATTATATAAATAGAATAAAGGCTTGGTGTGCATCATTTGATATTAACGTTGAGGTCATTAAGAAAAAAGGTGTTACCATAACTGGTAATGAAATGAATATAAGGAATGCGATATTACATTTAAATCAATTGTCTAATAATGAAAAGACAGTAGAGGGTTTGATACTTAATGAAATACCTCAAGCGCACATCAAAACCATATGTCATATTATTAAAAACAGATTAGCACAACATTATATTTTTACTTCTGATATGCGTATTCAACAATTACTCATTCATTTAGTCATTATTATAAAAAGGGAAAAGATAAGTGAAGATTCATGGGTGATAAATGAAGAGGCTGAAGAAATAGCGATGCAGTGTATAGAAGATATCAACCATAAATTAGCTTATGGATTATCGAAAGATACAGCTAAGTTATTTTCTTTTTTCATTAGTTATTACTTTAATAAATATGATTTGGGTATAGAAACCTTTTTTGTTGAAAGCTATGTAGCGCGCATGATTCATCAAATGGAAAAAATAGTTGGTATCAATTTTACCCAAGACAATATTTTACGTGAAAACATTCAAGTACATTTTAGCAGAGCGTATTTGCGTATCGCTAAAAATGTATATATCAATAATCCATTAACGGATGAAATCAAAAAATACTATCCTTTTGTTTTTAATGCATTGTATGAAACTGTAAAATACTTGGCTAAAGATTCAAATTTAAGCTTAGTAGAAGATGAAATTGCTTTTTTAGCATTACATTTTCAATCATCTATTGATCGTAATAAAAAAGACGAAGTTAACATTGTGATAACCTGTTATTATGGTTTAGGAATATCTAGTTTGTTGGAAGTGAAAATTGCGAATCTAGATAGTCATATAAATATTGTTGATACTTTAAAATTAGAGAGACTGTCTCATTACAATTTTTCAAATGTTGATATGTTGATTACCACGCATCCCATTGACACTGCTGATTTACCAAATACATTACACGTGATAGAGGTATCCCCTTTGCTTTCGGATAATGATATAAATCACATTAAATCATTTATCAATAATAAAAGAAACCCTGTGTTGAAACAGGATGAAATATCTGCAATTCAATTTGATGTTCAAACGATGACAGATGAGGAAACTGCAACCCATGTTTTTGAAAACGCACAGTCAATGCTGATGAAACAACATGCTATTACGGAAAGTTATATGAAGAGTGCATTGGAACGTGAAAAATTTGCTTCAACATATATAGGGAATGGTATTAGTATGCCACATGGTGATCCTGCGAAAGTGTTGCGTTCACATGTTATTATATTTAAATGCCCTCATGGCTTACTATGGAAACAAAATAAAGTTAAATTAGTGTTCTTTTTAGCCATCGCAAATTCTGATACCTCAGCAATGAAGAAAATCATACATGTGATAGCTGGATTAAACGAGTATGATGTCGATCAACTTATGACTATGGATGCACAACATCTAAAACAGTATATGATTAAACTAATCAAAACATAATTGCCGTTGATAACGGCAATTATGTTTTTTTATCAATATTAGAAAGCGTTTACAATTGAATGTGAGGAGGATGAAATGATGAAAATATTAGCGATTACATCGTGCCCAAATGGTATAGCGCATACATATATGGCACAAGAAAAGTTAGAACAAGCTGCTCAAGAAATGGGCGTCAATATAAAAGTAGAAACTCAAGGTGGTGTAGGGGCAGAAAATGTTTTAACATCAAAAGAAATTAAAGAAGCGGATGGCATTATCATTGCAGCCGATAGACAAGTAGATTTGTCACGTTTTGATGGGAAATTAATTATAAATGAAAGTGTTCGTGAAGGCATTCATAAACCAAAAGAATTAATTCAACGTATCATTGATAAAGACGGACATATTCATCATGATCGTAATGGGGATACGAATCAAAAAGATGATGATCAAGAGCAAAAAAGTGGGATGCAAATGGTCTATCAACATTTAATGAATGGTGTATCATTTATGGTACCTTTCATTGTAGTTGGTGGATTATTGATGGCTATTGCTCTAACTTTAGGTGGTGAGGCTTCATCAAAAGGTTTAGTTATACCAGAAGATTCTTTTTGGAAATCAATTGAAAATATTGGTTCTCTAGCATTTAGTTTTATGGTTCCAATATTGGCTGGGTATATTGCAGTGAGTATTGCAGATAAACCTGGTTTGGTACCTGGTATGATTGGAGGCGCAATCGCAGCTGACGGTAGCTTTTATGGTAGTGATGCAGGCGCTGGGTTTTTAGGTGGTATTGTTGCAGGATTTATCGCAGGTTATATTGCAAAATGGATAAAAAATATTAAAGTACCTAAAGCGATGGCACCTATTATGCCAATCATTATTATTCCAATCATCTCTTCATTGCTTGTAGGATTAATTTTTATCTTCTTGATTGGCGCACCAATTGCGAGTATTTTTGAAGGTTTAACAACTTGGTTAAAGAGTATGCAAGGGACAAATATTATTATTTTAGCATTAATAGTTGGCGCTATGATTGCTTTTGATATGGGTGGACCAGTAAACAAAGTAGCATTTTTATTTGGTTCAGCATTAATCGCGGAGGGTAACTATGCTGTTATGGGAATGGTTGCAGTTGCAGTATGTACACCTCCTATTGGTTTAGGATTGGCTACATTTATCAATAAACGTAAGTTTAATAAAGGTGAAATTGAAATGGGCAAAGCATCATTTACCATGGGATTGTTCGGTATTACGGAAGGTGCTATACCATTTGCTGCACAAGATCCGTTTAGAATTATACCATCTAATATGATTGGTGCGATGGTAGCTGCCGTTATTGCTGCAATTGGTGGTGTAGGTGACAGAGTTGCACACGGAGGCCCAATAGTTGCAGTGCTAGGCGGAATTGATCAAATATTGTGGTTTTTTATTGCAGTAATCATTGGTAGTATCGTTACAATGAGTGTGGTTTTAATTTTAAGAAGACAAACGCCATCACTTGCAGTTGATACGAATAATATTGAAATGGGTATGGATCAATCAGAAAATGAGATAGAAACAGAAAAAAATAGTGTTTCAACGATGGATAATCAAGCATTAGAAGAACAAAGTGTATTTAGTGAACAAGTTATTCATATTTCAAAACAAACTTTATCTAGAGATGAAGCAATAGATCAGTTAATAGAAAATTTAAATGAACAAGGGTATATTACAGATCAATCACAATTAAAATCCGATGTCTTAAAGAGAGAGATGGAATCAACGACAGCGATTGGAATGAACGTAGCCATTCCTCATGCAAAATCGGATGCGGTTAAAGCACCTATCGTAGCAGTCATGAATAATAAGCACGGCGTGAAATGGGAAAGTTTAGATGGAACGTTACCTCAATTGATATTCTTAATTACTGTACCAAGTGATAGCAGTGACACACATCTCAAATTATTACAAAGATTATCAAGAACATTGATGGATGATGAAACTAGGCAAAATTTAATAAATGCAACAAATAGTAAGCAGATTTATAATATATTAAAAGATATTTAAATGGAGGTATCATGCAATGCCATTATTTTTAAAACCTGTATTTCAAGAACGGATATGGGGTGGAACAGCTCTAAAAACATTTAATTATGATATTCCAAGTGATTATACAGGAGAATGTTGGGCGATTTCGGCGCATCCAAATGGTACAAATACAATAGAAAATGGAAGGCATCAAGGTAAAACTTTAGAAGAAGTGTGGAATGAGGATAAAGCACTTTTTGGTGTTTCAGGTGATGTTAAATTTCCATTGCTAACTAAAATTTTAGATGCAAAAGATAAATTATCAGTACAAGTCCATCCAGATAATGACTATGCCCAAAAGTATGAGGGTGAATACGGTAAAACAGAGTGTTGGTATATATTAGACGCACAAGAAGATGCTGAAATTATTTACGGTGTAAACGCTGAAAATCAAGATGAACTGAATGATATGATAGATCAACAACAATTTGATAAGTTATTTCATAAAGTTAAAGTGAAGGCGGGAGATTTTTTCTATGTGCCTGCTGGTACAGTACATGCTATCGGAGAAGGTATTTTAATATTAGAAACACAACAATCTTCCGATACAACATACAGAATCTATGATTATGAGCGCACTGACAACAAAGGTAACCAACGTGAACTACATTTAGCGCAGAGTAAAGCTGTGATTAATCTTGCTGCGACTTCGCCCAATACAACACCCAAACACGAGGTGAGACAAGGGCAAACATATACGCAATTTGTTTCAAATGATTTCTTCACGGTCGAACGCTGGATGATCAATGGTGCATTAAATTATGAAAAACCAAGCGCATATTGTCTTGTATCCATAGTTGAGGGTAATGGTAATGTAGAAACGAATGATGAAGTTTATAAAATAGAAAAAGGAATACATTTTATATTAACGACAGAAGATAAAAACATAGCATTTAACGGTGATATGACAATGATTATAAGTTATGTATAATGTTTAAGAGGTGAGGGCATGGATTTACGTTAAGGCAGATTCATTTAACCTACACCTCTTTTTATCCAAAATTGAAGTAATAATATGAGTGATGAGGTGTATGGATATGCTTAAAATTTGCGCAGATATAGGTGGCACGAAAACCATTGTAGGGGTTATAGACCAAGACTTATCAGTGATTGACAGTCAAAAATTCGAGACGGATGTAGATCACCCGGAAGCAGAATTTACAAAAATTATTAATATAGCAAATGAATTCAGCAAAAAATATAATAATGTAGCGCAAAGTACATTGAATATCGCGATGCCAGGACCTTGTGATTATACTGAAGGATTGTTTTTGAATCCTCCTAATTTACAGAAATATGTAGGCTTTAATGCTGGTGATTTTATAAAGGCGCAAAGTGCATTTCAACCACATTTTGTAAATGATACTGATGCAGCGATATTAGCGGAATATCAATATTTAAATTCAGATGTAGAAGATGTCATATACTTAACAATTAGCACAGGTATTGGTATGGCATATATAAGAAATGGTCAACTCGTTACTGGCATTGATGGTAATTTTGGAGAAATTGGTCATACTATCATAAAAAATAATAGCGATTATCAATGTCCGGTGTGTCACCAATTTGGATGTGTTGAAAATGAACTGTCAGGTTTAGCGATCAGTCGTAAAGCGAGTGATATTTTACAAAAAGTGGTGAGTACTAGAGAAGCAATCGACATCTACATGAATAATGACAATGAAAATATCAGTCGTATGATGAATGAAGTAGTGTTACTAACACAACAACTATGTACGAATTTATTTAATATCTTTAATGTATATCATATTATTCTTGGTGGTGGTGTTACACAAAGTGCATTACCATATAAAGCAAACATTGAAGCGTATGCGCAAAAGCACCATTTGATTCAAAACAAACCATTTCATATTAAAGTAAGTAATTTGGCAGAAAATGTGCTTACTGGTCTTTATTATGTAAATGAACAATAAAAACAGTTTGCACATTCATAAAGATAGCGAGCATCTGAAATGATTTAATGGAAATTTCAGATGCTCGCTATTTTTTGATGTCTAAAATGCTTAAGTTGATTTATAGTCTGTTGCGCTTAATCAAAATATATTTTCTTATGTTTAATGTTTTAGATAGTTGGTCAGAAAGTAATAATCCTAATGCAATTGAACCTGCAATTAAAATCGCTCGTATAAAGGTATTGGTTGCATCTGTGAAATTTAAAGTCACCAATTGCTGTGTCGCTCTAAAAGCAATACTACCTGGGACAAGTGGAATGATGCCAGGAATCATAAAAAGTACAACGGGCGCTTTGAAAATACGACTCATAATATGGGCAAGCAAACCTAATGTTAAACTACCAAGTAAGCTAGAATATATACTATCCATTTCAAATGATTGTTCTAAAATGTAGCTGACAAAATAGCCCATTGAGCCAGCAAACCCAGCTGGAAAAAATAATTTTTTAGGGGCATCGTAAATCACATTAAAAAAGTATGATGCGCTAAAGCTACATAAAAAAGTAAATAAAATTGTCATTATGTGACCTCCTAAAAAATTAAGTAAGCAATCGCAATACCTGAGCCAATTGCGAAGGCAATGACGAGTGCTTCTAAAAATTTTGCTGTAAACATTAACATGTGTCTACTAAATAAATCTTGTATCGCAGTCGTTATTAGTACACCAGGTACAATTGGCATAACGGAGGCAATCATAGCTGGTCCGAAAGATTGATTGACTTGAAACAGTTCTGAACCAAATATAACGGTCGTACCCAAGATAAATGAACCTACAAATTCAGGTATAAACATGGTGAGTGATTTACTTTGCATATACTCAACGATTAAAAATCCTATAGCACCAGCAATAATTGTAGTAATTGCATCAGACCAAGTACCGCCTTGTAAGTATAAAAAACTTAACGATATAATACCTGCCGCAATCACTTTTTTCCATAGTGGAATACTTAAATTGGATCTATCAATATTTTTCAGCGCTTCAAAAGCTTCTTCTATAGCAAGTTGATTGTCTGTAAGTTTACGGGAAATATTATTGACTTGAAATATTTTAAGTAAATTAGTACTGTTTTTATCAATACGCAAAATTCGAGTATCGTGTTCTTCACTTAATGAAAAATTGATAAATACATTAATGACATATCCTTGGCTATTATAATAACCCATACAAATGGCGATTCGTCTCATTGTATCTTCAACACGAGAAACCTCAGCGCCAGATGACAATAAAATTTTACCAGCAAGTAATATCACATTCATCGTAACTTTATCTTTGTAGTTATCCAAAAGCGTACCTCCGACTTGATAAATAATTATCATTATTATCCCAATATTATTATGTAATTTCAAAGAGAATTTACTAAATGTAAAAAGCATAAACAATATGCATTGCTGACGTTAGCCTTCGGGTTGTCTGCGGTTACGTTGCGAGGTGTCTTAAGTAATGATTAGACGTTATCGTTTCAGCAAAATGAAATTTAAAGGTTTTAAAAAGTTAAATCAATAAAATTCAAGTATAAAAACATGTCTTATTTTTATCGATGCGACGTCTACATAGACAATTAGATATTATATTGCTGATAAAAGTTAATTGTTTCAGCCTTTAACATTTAATTAGCAATTAAAGTCCCACTTCTCAAATGTTTTGAGTCAGTGGGACTTAATGTAAGCTTGTTCGCTCAAGTTTTAGCCATTCTATTGCAGACCGTCATAATCATTTTGAATGAATTAGATTTTTATCAAATGACTTAAAGACATGCAGACGTTTTTATAATATTTGTAAGCCTTGTTCAAGATCTGAAATAATATCATCAATATTTTCAGTACCAATTGATAATCTTACTAATTCTGGTAAGACACCAGATGATTTTTGTTCTTCAGGTGAAAGTTGTAAATGAGTCGTACTAGCAGGATGAATAACTAATGATTTTGAATCGCCTACATTTGCTAAATGTGAAAATAAATTTAAAGATTCAACAAATTTGGCAATATCTTCAACTGAGCCATCCACACCAAAGGTTAAAATTGCGCCTTGGCCATTAGGTAAATATTTTTTAGCAAGATTATGATAGTCATTACTTTCTAAGCCAGGGTAATTCACCCAAGAAACTTTAGGGTGTTCTTCTAGAAACTGTGCGACTTTAAGTGCATTTTCTGAATGACGTTCTAAACGAAGATGTAATGTTTCTAGGCCAATTAGAAATTCATGTACATTAAATGGTGAAACAGCAGAACCAAGATCACGTAATAATTGTACGCGTGCTTTTGTAATATAAGCAGCTTCGCCTACATCATTTGCATATGAAACACCATGATAACTTGGATCTGGTTCGACTAAACCAGGGAATTTTCCATTATCCCAATTGAATTTACCACTATCGACGATGATGCCACCAATGGAAGTGCCATGGCCTCCTATAAATTTTGTGGCTGAGTGTATCACAATATCAGCGCCATACTCAAATGGGCGTAATAAATACGGAGTTGGGAAAGTGTTATCAACAATTAAAGGTATCTCGTGGTCATGCGCAATATGAGCAACTTTTTCAATATCTAAGACGTCTATTCTAGGATTACCAATTGTTTCGGCATAAACTGCTTTGGTTTTATCCGTTAAGGCTGCTTTGAAATTTTCGGGATTACTTGGATCCACAAAGTGTACTTTAATACCTAGTTTTTTGAAAGTGACATTAAATAAGTTGTAGGTACCACCATAAAGATTTGAAGATGCTACAATTTCATCACCGCTTTCAACAATATTTAATAAAGCTAAGTGAATTGCAGCTTGTCCAGAAGATGTGGCTAGGGCACCGACACCACCTTCAAGTGCAGCAATGCGTTCTTCAAAAACGTTTTGTGTAGGATTCATAATTCTGGTGTAAATGTTTCCGGGTTCTTCTAGTGAAAAAAGTTTTCTTGCGTGTTCTGTATCATCGAACACGTAACTTGAGGTCTGATAAATCGGTACTGCTCGTGATTTTGAGAATGCGTCTACCTCTTGACCCGCATGAATCGATAAAGTATCTAAATGCCAATGATTTTGAGACATACATTGTCCCTCCTATATATTTGAATTTTCTGATAATTATTACTATACAAGAGCACTTTTTTATTTTCAAGTATCCTTACTAAGAAAGTAAGGATTAATTTTATGTTTATAAAAATAATATGTCCCCACGAATATTAATATGTAACAATATTCATGGGGAACTTTATAGGCAAAATCTGTTCATTCGATTAGAATCATTATTTCCTAGGCAATTTTATATATTAGTAATGTTGATCATGCGCATATTGATCGTGTGTATCATCCATATTTTCATGATTTAAAACTTCAGCGTTTTGCTGTTGTAGCTGACTGTAATCTCCTTCTGGTAATTTGCTCTCGAGAGCTTCAACTTTAGGATAAATAAATAGGGGAATAAAACCAATTAAACCGTATATCATAAATGTAAACATAAAATTAAACGTATCTATAAATAATCCTGCAAAAGTAGATCCAATCACTTGTCCAATAGCCAACATTAAGAAGGGTATGCCTATACCTAAAGAGGCATTTTTAACAAATATTTTAATTCCCCAAACTAAAAGTACGCCAGTTAAGAATATATAACTCATACCAAATAGTGCAGCAGATACAAAGGGAATAATCCAAATTTTGGGTGTGAAAGCAAGGGCGATTGTTGCGATGGCAAGTGCTATAACACCTAAATTAAATGCATAACGAAGTCCGCGTTTATCAATAATTGCACCTGATATGCCACCTATCATGCCGAATAATCCTATCAAAATCCAAAAGAGTGAAAGTGCAATATCAGAATAATTACCAGTATTTTGAACAAATGATTTGGAAAATGTCCAAAAGGTTGCAGTAGATACACCTAATAATATAGAAGCAGTCGTGATACGTGTACTAGCTGAAATATCACGAATGTTAAATGAACCTGTATGAATTTTAATATTTTGCTTTAATGATGGAATGATGAGATAGTTCCAAAGTAAAACGATAAGTGCCAATATCGCATAGATAAAATAAGTTTGTCGCCAATCTATAAAAGTGAACATGGCTGTTATACCCGTAAACATAAGGCCAATACTTGTGCCAGAATTAATCCAAGTATTTGCTTTTCCTTGTTCATGCACTTTAATCCATAAAGAAATGGTGTAGCCATATGGAGGTGAAATGAGTCCAGTACTCGCACCGGCAAAGATGACACCGATAGATAAAACGATTGCGCTTGTTGAAATGCCTATCCCTAATAAACCTATTAGTACAGAGATTCCTGCTAATATAATCATACGTTTAGGGCCAATTTTATCAGTTTGTAATGTTGAAAAGATAATTGTAAAACAATAGGATAAATAAAATAATGAGGAAATAATCCCTGATTGTGATGCAGATAAATGTAAATCAGTGGTTACTTCAGGTAAAAACAAACCAAAACTAAAACGTCCTAAACCATAGGTTGTTGCTATCATAGCTATACCAGGAAATACAAGTTTAGAAAATTTCACTATAAATTTCTCCTTTAGTAGATAGAATGTTCATTCTATTTTAATTTTAAAAAAATACGAGATGAGTATATAAAGTAAGATGCTCATGCTCGTTTAAGAATTAAATTTCTTTGTGTGCTTCGTTAAGTAGTAAATCAGCCATAGTTATGGCGTGCGATGTAGCTTTTTTTGAACCTAGTAATGCTGTCATTGAGGTTGTTCCTTCAAGTAATAGTGTGAATTGAATTGCCAAATCCAATCCATTGACGATACCAGCATTATTTGCCAATTGCTCTAAGTAATTTAACAACTTTTGTTTATGTCCTCTAGCAATATTTTCAATTTCGTTATCTGTATTCGCATAATCTTCGATAGCCCTCATAAACATATCACCCTTATAAGAATGATCATTAAGCCACTGACAATGTGCTTTGACTGCAGAAATAAAAGGTTGGTGTGGTTGTTTTTCAACATAAGTGTCTAAATAATGCCAATATCTAGATTCACGTTGTTTTAACACCGCCTCAACTAAATTGTCTTTAGATTCAAAATGATTATATAAAGTCATCGTAGCTACATTGGCTTCTTGTATAATTTGCTTTAAGCCGATACCACGAAACCCATATTCATAAAATAACCTTTCAGCAGTTGATAATATATCTTGTCGCTTTTGTGACAATCGTCTCACACTTTCTTCTTAGTAGAATGACCGTTCTATTTAAAGTTAACAGCTAAATAGCAAAATGTCAAAGTAATATCAACATATTATGACTTTGACATTTTATATTTAGAAGTGTAATATAACAATAAAGTGAGTGTATACTCACTATTTGTGAAGTGGGGTGTAGAAATGATTGAAGTGAATAATTTAAGTAAATCTTTTAGTAATAAACAAGTATTAGAAGATATAAATGTTGCTTTTGAAAAAGGTGAAATCGTTGGATTAATTGGTCCGTCTGGAACTGGAAAAACAACGCTAATCCAATGCATGTTAGGAATGGAACGTATTGATGTAGGTTGGGTAACGATAAATGGAGTTGAAATGCCCAATAGAAAAATTTTAGGTGACATTGGATATATGGCTCAAAGTGATGCACTATACACAGATTTGACGGGGAGAGAAAACCTAGAATTTTTTGGAAGTATATATATAAAAAAAAGAAAAGACATCAAAAAACGCGTGGAAATTTGTAGTGATATGGTAAAACTTCAAGAAGCATTAGATAAAAAGGTATCTACCTATTCTGGTGGCATGAAACGTAGGTTGTCTTTGGCTATTAGTTTTCTACAAAATCCACAAATATTGATACTAGATGAACCAACTGTTGGAATTGATCCTAAACTTAGACAAGCGGTATGGAGGGATTTGGATGCAGCCAAAAAAGAAGGGAAAAGTATTCTAGTCACAACTCACGTATTAGATGAAGCAACACGTTGTGACAGACTATTACTTATGAATCATGGTGAAATTATTGCAATAGGATCACCACAAGATATTAAAACGCAATATCAAGCTGAATCAATTGAAGATGTGTTTTTGAAAATGGAGGACTAAATATGAATGCATTTTATATTACTAAACGAATTTTCAAACAAACAATCAGAGACATACGTACGTTAATGTTATTACTAGTAGCACCTTTGCTAATATTAACATTACTGTATTATATATTTACAGTTTCAGATAACTCGAATGGTGTGAAAGTAGGCGTTCATGATATTCCTGCATCACTGAAAGATGAATTACAGTCACAAGATATTACGATAGAAAATTTTAAGGACCATAAAAATATAGATGATAAAATAAAAGAAGATCAATTGACTGGTTTTATGTATATGCAAAATAATGAGTTAGAAGTCACTTTTGCTAATGACAATCCAACTGATAAGGGCATCATGGCTTCTACAAACCAAAAATGGTTAACCAATCATAATATGACTCAAATGAAAGAAAATACAGAATCATTAAAAAAGGCACTTGAGGAAGTTCAATCGCAAATGCCTGATAATGCTAATTCAGGTCAAAGTATGACAGATAATCAGCAAAATATCAGCAAGCCAACAAAAGTTAATACACATTATTTTTATGGGGATAAAGATGCTACATATTTTGATACAATTAATCCCATTTTAATAGGATTTTTCGTATTCTTCTTCACTTTTTTAATTTCTGGCATCGGTTTATTAAAAGAGAGAACTTCAGGGACGTTGGAACGGTTGTTGTCTTCACCAATTAAGCGCAGTCATATTATTTATGGTTATATAATGGGTTATGGTATTTTTAGCGTGATACAAACCTTTGTAGTAGTTATATATGCCATATATGTGTTAAATATAGCTGTTGCAGGTTCGATTTGGCTTGTCTTAGCTACAACGGTATTAACGGCCCTCGTAGCTTTAACTTTCGGTATACTGCTGTCTACTTTTGCATCATCAGAATTTCAAATGATCCAATTTATACCACTTGTAATTGTACCGCAAGTGCTATTTGCAGGATTAATACCAATATCGTCGATGAATATGGGGTTGCAATACTTTGCACATTTGATGCCACTATTCTATACGGGGCAAGCTATGCAAGATGTCATGATTAAAGGATTTGGTATACAAGATATTTATATCAATTTATTTATATTATTTGGTATTTTTGTAGTACTCTTGATATTGAATATTTTAGGCATGAAGCGTTATAGAAAAGTTTAAATATAGGTGGTATCAAAAATGAATCGAAATATTAAAGATATTGTGGAAGAAATTGTACCTAAGTTAGAACATTTAACTGAAAAGCAACGTTCAGTGATTGAAAGTGCCCTCGTACTCTTTAGTGAAAAAGGCTATAATCAAACAAGTACAAGTGATATTGCGAAGCGGGCAGGTGTTGCTGAAGGTACAGTATACAAACAGTTTAAAAATAAAGAAGCATTGCTATATGCAGGTTTAGTGCCTATCATAAAAGATAATATAGCGCCAACTGTAGCAGAAGAATTCTTAAGTGAATTGAATCGTGCAAGCAACTTGGAAATATTTATAAATACATTTGTGGACAATCGTTCTCAATTTATTTATGAAAATAGAATGCTGATAAAGATATTCTTTAATGAGGCTATGACAAGTAAAACATTTCAATCAGTTTTATTAGAAATATTTAATAAGCGTTTAGTTGCTCATTTAAAGCCGATAATCAATAAGATGATACGTTGTGGTGAAATGCGAGATGTCGAAGCGGAGTTTTTTGTACGTAGTTTAATTGCTCAAACAATCAATTTAAATATAAGTTGTTTAATTGATTTGAATTATCAATGTGACGAAGCGTATGAAAAACATTTACTTTATACAAAAGAAAGTCTTTACTACATGTTTAAAGCCTAACAATATAATAGCTTATTTAAAATAAAGAAAGTAGAACAGAAATGGAAGTTAGCATCTCTGTTCTACTTTTCTTTTTTTTATTTTCTAGGTATACCAATAACGTGTCCTAGTTGTGATGGCGGATTAAACGGCGTTTGCATATTAAAAGCTGCTTGTATTTTCTCTAGTATAGGTTGAGGGAACGCCATGCTCCGACGTGTAACTTTACTAACACCTATCATGATAACTTCATATGTAGCAATACGCTCATCATTGTCATTATACATTGTCAGGAATAAATGTACTCTTTTCGCATCATAATCATAAATATGTACTTTAACATAAAAGGCATCATCTAACACAAGTTCTTTTAAAAATGAAATATGTGCCTCCAAACTAAAAATGGTAATTTCATGTGTTTGTCGATAAGAAACATATAAGTCGACTGATTCAAAAAAGCCAACGACAACATCACTGAAAATGGAATAATATTGTGCATCATGCATATGGTTATTATTATCTATCCAAGATGGTTGCACGGTGTTTTTATAAATGTATTCCTCTGCCACAAAATCACTCCTCGAGTAAAAATTAATAGTAACCTATATTATTGTAACAACATTAAACAGTTTAAGTTAGTATTTTGATTGAATCTAAGCATAATTCAGCATTAATTATTAAAAATGCGAGCATTGATAAACAAATGTAAGTAAGTTATTATAAAAAATGTAAACGCTTGCATTTTGAATGTTTTAAGTTTATATCAGTATTTATAAATTTAAAATAAAAGATATAAAAATTTTGAATTTAAACAGAAATCGGTAGGTAACAAAGGTTTGGGTGACTAGGAAAAACGGGTACAGACTTAAGGTTCTGTGAAAACCACAAACATATTTTAAGCTCGTTCATCCTATATCAAGATCAAAGATGCAAGCGAGCAAAGTAGTGTTATAGACATTTGTAAATGTTTATAAATGAACTTTAATGTAACTTTAACGAAGGGGATTTATATGAAAAGGATATTTTTAATAGGTAGTGCATTCATTGGTATCATCGTGGGTGCAGGGTTTGCCTCAGGTCAAGAAATACTACAGTATTTTACTAGCTTTGGAACGTTAGGTATACTCGCGGGAATTGTTTCTACCGTGTTATTCGCTTACGTAGGTATGATGTTAGTTTGGCTAGGTAGTATATTTAAAGCTGAAGGACATAACGACGTGATACATAAATTGACTGGTGGTACAATGTTTGGCAAAGTGATTGCATGGTTAGTAGACATTGTGCTCATTATTGCCTTATTTGGATTTGGTGTCGTTATGCTTGCAGGTGGAGGTTCGAATTTTGAACAACAATTTGGCATACCAGCTGTGTACGGAACCGCTCTTATGGTTATCTTAGTACTTGTATTTGGAATGTTACGTGTGGATAACGTTGTAAAAGTGATTGGTAACATTACGCCGCTATTGATTATCTGTATTGTTATCGTTGCGATATATTGTTTATTTACGATGTCAGGTTCATTTAGTGAATTGGATACATTGGCTAAAAGTCATACCTCAGCTGTCCCACATTGGTTTATCGCAGGTGTGAATTATGTCTCACTTAATGTAGGATTAGGTGCATCAATGTCAATTGTCATGGGAGGAAATGAGAAAAATAGTAAAATAGCGGCATGGGGCGGTTTAGTTGGCGGTATAGTATTAGGTTTAATGATTATGATTAGCCATTTGGCAATTTTTTCTAAGATTGAAACAGTTGGTCACTTGCCGTTACCAATGTTAGGATTAGTCAATGATATTTCACCTATATTAGGCGTATTCATGTCAATCGTTATTTATTTAATGATTTTTAACACATGCCTAGGTATGTTTTACTCATTAGCTACACGTTTCACTGAAATTGAAACGAAACAATTTAAAATATTTTATACGATATTCACTTTAATCGGTTTTGCAATTAGTTTTGCAGGTTTTACAGATTTAATGACATTTTTCTATCCAGTAATTGGTTATATGGGAATCATTATTATAATCGTATTAATTTATGCACCATTTAAGGTGAGACGAATAAAAAAACAAGGTAAATCATTGCAAGATTTGTAAAATATCATATGAAAATAGGTATATATTTTTATAGTGTAAATGTTAAGCTAGCAGGTACGTATAAGAAATGATAACTATTGAAATCCGAAAGGAGCCAATCGCAAATGGTTTATGTGGCATTGTTGTTACTGATAATAGCGATTATATTATTGATTTATTCTATTGCACTGCTGATGGGGAAAGATGGATCATTATTTAGCTTGTTTACACATGAAGAAAAATCATTAAAAAAAGGACAAAAGCTAGCGATTTACATTGCGACAATTATATTGTTAGTAATTAGTATTGTATGGTTGCTAAATATAGTTTAAATGAATGGTAAAAAAGCTATTTAAGCATTACGTGTTGATAAGCTATCACAAATAGCTGACTCAAACACAAAATTTTAGATGTGCAATAGAGGAGGCTGGAACGGAGCACTTTGTCTCAGCCTCTGATTGTTAAATTAGCAGAAACTGACTGGCTCTGATGATATAAATGATAGCCTCAGTCAGGCACGGTCAAAATCAATATGTTGTATAAAAAGAGAACTAATCCATCTTTTGTATGGATTAGTTCTCTTTTGTATAAGTTAATTTGTAAGTCTTATTATTTTTGACGTGAAGGTGGTTGTTTGATATTTGGCACAATGAAAATTAATATTTTCTTAAGAAATTGACTTCTCTATCAAAGATTTGATGTACAACATACGTTTGAACTGCATTTAAAATGCGCTCAATAATTTGTGTTTTATTTGATAGAATTCGAATACTGAAACCATGTGTTGGCAGTTGCGTAATGCCAAAACGGCAATTATATACTTTTTGATAATGCTTGATGTGATCATATACATCATCAATAAAGGATTGATTTACTTCAGGATGTATGAAATAACATGAGCCTAAATGTGTATAGTCTTCCATATATCCTAGGCCATCAACCTTATTTTTAGTTGGATCAAGTAACAAATTATCAAAAGTTACGAGTTCATTATCAACATAAATTTCATTAAGCAGATGCATATATGTGTATGTGAAGGCTTTGTCTTCTTTTGAATAACCAGGTGTCAGTATATCTGTATAGAACAGTGAACCGCTAGCACTTAAATTAAACGTATTTTGTTGGAAAAATTTGGCGTTTTCAAATGCAATTATAGGATCGCCGACATATTCAATATAACCATTATCTTTAATGGTAAAATTTTGATATTGTTCGACATGATCATTTAATGTTTTATAAATTTTTGTCGCACCTTGTGAAGTTAGCGTCACATGTGCATTTTCTTCTGCTGTAAAATCCATCTTGTAACGGTCACCATCTAAATAACCACCGCCTACATTTACAATATAAAATGTAGGTATATCTGAGCCGTTTAAGTAGACTGGGCGTATGACTTTTAATGCTTTTTCAAAAAAGATATTACGCGCTACAGATTTTCTACCATTATTAAAAATGGTTAAATCTAATATGCCAGTCCATTTTTGTTGTGCATCGGCCATTAAGCTAAACCTTTAAGAAAGACGTCTTGATCTATCCATTCGATAACCTTATCTAAGCCTTCATCTGTTTTAAGATTAGTAAATGCAAATGGTCTTTTGCCTCGGAATGTTTCTGTATCTTCGGCCATACGTTCTAATGAAGCACCAACATATGGAGCTAAATCGGTTTTGTTAATTACAAAGAAATCAGATTTAATCATGCCTTGTCCGCCTTTACGAGGAATTTTTTCCCCTTGGGCAACGTCGATAATATAAATAGAAAAATCGACTAACTCTGGGCTGAAGGTCGCAGCAAGGTTGTCACCGCCAGATTCGATAAAGATTAAATCGATATCGTCATTGCGCTCTTTTAATTCATCGATTGCAGCAAAGTTCATTGAAGCATCTTCACGAATTGCTGTATGTGGGCAGCCGCCTGTTTCGACACCGATAATGCGGTCTGCAGGTAACACACCGGAATTAACTAAAATCTTTTCATCTTCTTTTGTATAAATATCGTTAGTAATGACTCCGATACTAAATTCTTTAGATAATTGTTTTACTAATTTTTCGATAAGTTGTGTTTTCCCTGCACCTACAGGGCCACCGACACCTATCTTAACTGTCTCTGTCATTTTAAATGCCCTCCTAAGATATAAATATTCTTACGTTTACGTTTTCATGTTCCATCTGGTTGATTTCTAATCCGGGTGCAGTGATACCTAGTTGTGATTCATCTAATGTCATAATATGATTTCTCGTATTTTTCATAAAGGGAATCATATCATGCACGATTCTTTGACCAGCAGTTTGTCCTAAAGGAATTGCACGAACGGCGTTTTGTGTTAAACTCGAAACATTTTGGTATAAATAGTAATCGATAATCATTTCAATATCGACACCCAAATGGTGACCGAGCATCGTAAAACAAATCGCAGGATGCAATTTTGCATTTTTATTTTTGTTTTGCGTTTGATACCACTTTAACCATTCACTATCGTAAAGTTCTGCTGCTAATTTGACCATGCGGTTACCCATTTGTTTTGAACCTTGTCTGGTTTCTTTAGGTAGGTTTTGTACAAAAAGTATTTTATCTAAATACAAGATTTTTTCTGTGTTCTGATGATTGAGTGCATCATAGACAAGACGCATCGTTAAACCATCAGCAAACGAAAGTTGTTCATTTAAGAATAATTCAAGCCATTGTTTAAATGATGCTTCGTCATGAACAATATCTCTTTGGATATATGTCTCAAGTCCGAATGAGTGACTGAAAGCACCTGTTGGAAATTGAGAATCACAAAATTGAAAAAGGCGCAAATGTGCATGATCAATCATGTGAATGACCTATATGTCTGAATGCTTGATTTACTTTTCTATCTTCGTGGCTATAGGGTATGCCTAATTCTTTCAGTAAATCCTCTACAAGATAGTCATATTGTACAAGCATCTCTGTTTCTGTGAATTGTGCTGGCAAATGTCGATTACCTAATTGATGTGCGATGTCACCCATTTCTTGTAATGTGCGTGGCTTGATAACTAATAAATCTTCCGAATTAACGTCTACAATAATCATATTTGTATCGTCTTGATATAAAATATCACCATATTGTAAATCGATTGGCTGTTTTAAACGAATACCAATTTCATTACCATGATCTGTTGTAACGCGTTGAATACGTTTCACTAAGTCAGAATTTTCAAGGTAAACTTTTTCAACATGTTTGTTTTTTTCATTTTGCGTAAGATTTGCAATATTACCTTTAATTTCTTCGATGATCATACTTTATCCTCCTAAAATAAGAAATAACGTTGTGTTAGTGGCAATTCAGTAGCTGGTTCACTTGTTATTTTCTCGCCATCGACAAATACTTCATAAGTTTGTGGATCCACATCTAGTTTAGGTGTAGCGTTATTATTTTTCATATCTGCTTTAGATAAATTACGAATGTTTTTAACTGGTCTTAATTTACGTTTTAAGCCTAAACTTTTACCAATATCATTTTCGTAAGCTGTAGACGAAACGAAAGTGATGGCAGTACTTTGCATATTACCACCTAATTGGCCGTACATATTACGGTATTTGAGCGGTTCAGAAATTGGAATAGAACCATTAGCATCACCGTTGATTGCTGTACTAATCATACCACCCTTAAGTACTACTTCAGGTTTAACACCGAAGAACGCTGGGTCCCACATCACAATATCTGCGAGTTTACCTTCATCAATAGACCCAACATATTCTGAAATACCATGCGTGATTGCAGGATTAATTGTGTACTTCGCAATATAACGTTTGATTCGATTATTATCGTTATATTCACCGTCTCCTTCAAGTGCGCCACGCTGTTCTTTCATGCGATGAGCCACTTGCCATGTACGTGTAATTACTTCACCCACACGTCCCATAGCTTGAGAGTCTGAACTAACCATACTAAATACCCCTAAGTCTTGTAATACGTCTTCTGCGGCAATCGTTTCTTTACGAATACGTGAGTCAGCAAAAGCGACATCTTCAGGGATGGAAGCGTTAAGATGGTGTGTGATCATAACCATGTCTAAATGTTCATCAATGGTATTGTGTGTGTAAGGCAACGTAGGGTTAGTGGATGATGGTAAAATATTTGAGTATGAAGCTGACTTAATCAAGTCAGGTGCGTGCCCGCCACCAGCGCCTTCTGTATGGTACATGTGTAACACACGGTCTTTAACTGCAGCCATTGTTTCTTCCATAAAGCCGGCTTCATTTAAAGTATCTGCGTGTAAGGCTACTTGAATGTCATAGTCGTCTGCGACTTGTAGAGCATGATCTAAGGCAGATGGTGTTGCACCCCAGTCTTCATGGACTTTAAGGCCAATGGCACCCGCATGTATTTGTTCTACGAGAGCCGTATGATTAACGGCTTGTCCTTTGCCAGTAAAGCCAACGTTTAATGGAATTTGTTCTGCCGCTTCTAACATGCGATGAATATACCAAGGACCTGGTGTAACGGTTGTTGCTTTTGAGCCTTCAGAAGCACCTGTACCTCCGCCAATCAATGTCGTTGTACCACTTTCTAGTGCAACGAGTGATTGTTCTGGGTTAATGAAGTGGACGTGTGTATCAAGTGCACCCGCAGTTATGATTTTACCTTCTGCAGCAATAACATCAGTTGTTGCTCCAATAACAATATCAACATTATCCATAATATCAGGGTTGCCTGCTTTACCAATTTTCATAATATACCCATTTTTCACACCGATATCTGCTTTGATTACTTTGTCATAATCTAAGATTAACGCATTAGTAATCACTAAATCTGCAACTTTTTTATCGTCTCTTGTTACGTTAGGGTTTTGAGCCATACCGTCTCGGATGGACTTACCGCCACCGAAAGTAGCTTCGTCACCATAAGTAGCAAAATCTTTTTCGACTTTGGCGAATAAATTTGTATCACCGAGTCTAACTGAATCACCAATCGTTGGGCCATAAAGACTTGTATATTGAGATTGCGTCATTTTAAAACTCATTTTTTATACCCACTTTCTTTATTAGCATTATCTTCAGATAAATTAGCTTCATCGATAATTTCTGAGTCTTTAGTATAATCATCAGGTTTAACTACACGGGTTTCGTCTATCGGACCATTTACTTTGCCATGGAAACCATAAATATTACGTTTTCCTTTATATTCTACTAATTGAATTTCTTTTTCATCACCTGGCTCAAAACGAACTGCAGCACCTGCGGGTATATCTAAACGTTTGCCATATGCGTGTTCACGATTGAAATCTAAAGCAGGATTCACTTCGTAAAAGTGAAAGTGAGAACCAACTTGTATAGGTCGATCACCTGTGTTTTTTACTGTGATGACTGTGGCATGAAGCCCTTTGTTAACATCGATTTCTGTACGCTTAACAATAATTTCACCTGGTTTCATCAAGTATCCTCCTTTAGACTATCGGATGATGGACAGTAATTAATTTTGTACCATCAGGGAATGTTGCTTCAATTTCTAAATCAGTTAACATATCTGCAACACCTTCCATGACATCATCTTCACTTAATATTTGTTTTCCATAACTCATGAGTTCTGCGACTGATTTCCCATCGCGTGCGCCTTCTAATAATTCAAAACTAATGATAGCAGCTGCTTCAGGATAGTTTAATTTTAATCCTCTTTGTTGACGTCTACGTGCTAAATCGGATGCAATGACTAACATTAATTTATCTTGCTCACGTTGTGTAAAATGCACGTTGTTCACTCCCTTTCCGAAACTGTTGAAAACAACACTTATGTATAAGTGTCTACATTTTTATAATAAAGGGTTGCTAGGCTAACTACAAGAATTACACATTAGTGAAAAATGCAAAAATAACAAATTCAGTAAAATTTGAAAGACTTTTAATTATAGGTTGTATGATATAAGATAAAGAACGTAAATTTTATAGAAATCAGGTGACATTGTGAATGCGATTCAAATATTATTAAAAAATATCGCGCAGGTTTTGTTGTTGAACAATGCATGGACAGGTTTATTTATCTTAATAGGCCTATTTGTAGGTAGTTGGAAAGTCGGTTTAATGGCACTTATTGCTAGTTTAATATCGTTATTATTAGCTAAATATACGAATTATTCAGAGGAAGAGATTAATAGTGGTTTAGCAGGGTTCAATCCAGTATTGACAGCAATTGCATTAACGTTATTTTTAGTACCTGAATGGTACAGCCTATTGATCGTCTTAGTTGCAATAGTCATAACAATGCCATTAGGATCTGCATTCAGGGAATTTTTCAAACCTTTTGGTGTACCAATGTTAACGATGCCATATGTGTTTGTAAGCTGGGTCGTTTTATTGATGTCTTTCCAATTCAAATTTGTAAATGCAGATGTAAAGATATTGCCTAACACAGTCAAAGAAATTACATTTTCGGGACATCAAATCGATTTTATCAGTGCCTTTTTATCAGGTTTTAGTGAAGTTTTTTTATTGAAAAGCGTTTTGGCAGGTACATTCATTTTAATTGGAATTTTTATTGCTTCCAGAAAAGCAGGATGCTACGCAATGATTGCTAATGTTATTGGCTTTGCAGCAGTTACAATACTCGGTGCAAATCATGATCAGATTAATGACGGTTTATTTGGTTATAATGTCATTCTTACAGTTTTAGCGTTAGGCGTGGCATTTAAAACTAGAATTCCAAGGTATATGAGTATTGTACTGGGTGTTTTACTAACAGTGGTTATACATGCAGGCATGATTACATTACTAACACCATTTGGCTTACCTGTCTTTACCTTACCGTTTATTATTGCTACATGGATTATGTTATTCGCAGGTAATAGTATGCGTGTACAAAAATAAGTAACCACTGAGGCATGCGGTTTAATTAAATGTACAAACTAAGTATAATGAAAGAGGATGAACTTTGATTATGCGTTTATTATTTAATAAAAATTGTTGAAAAGAGGTATATTTATGAAAAAAATCATCACAGTATTAGCTTCTGCAGCAGTGATTTTGGCTGGTTGTAGTGGCTCTAACAGCGAGTCTAAAGGCAAAACTTTAGATGTAGAGTTACCTTTGAAAACGACATCTATCGCACCATATGAAACGGATGTGCCTGTGAAAATAGGTGCTGCAGAATCATTATTTAAAGCGACATCTGATGGCAAAGTTCAAAAGTTGTTAGTTAAATCTTATGATCAAACATCACCGACTCAATTAGATTTAACATTAAAAGATAATATTAAATTCCAAAACGGTAAAAAGGTGACAGGCGAAGCGGTTAAAGCTAGTTTGGAGGAAAGTATTCAAAAAAGTGATTTAGTCAAAGGTTCACTACCAATCAAAGATATCAAAGTGAATGGACAAAAGTTGCAAATCACAACTAAATCCGCATATCCTGAGCTCATTTCAGAATTAGCTAGCCCATTCTCAGCTATTTATGATACTAAAGCTAAAGGAGATATCAATAAAACCCCTGTAGGCACTGGTCCATATCAAATCAAAGATTATAAACAATCACAGAAAATTCAATTGGACCGAAATAAAGATTATTGGCAAGGCAAACCTAAACTAGACCACGTCAATGTTACATATCAAGAAGACGGCAATGCCCGCACGAGTGATTTAGACTCTGGAAAAGCAGATGTCATTACAGATGTACCAGTTGAAAAAGTTAAATCATTAAAAGAGAGTGATAAGACAAAAATTTCATCTGTCTCTGGTTTTAGAACTGGATTATTATTATATAATCACACGAGTGACAAAATGACAAAGCAGGTTCGTGAAGCCTTAGATAAAGTCATTGATCGCAAGCGTATTACAGATAATGTTTCAAAAGGTTATGCAACACCAGCAACTGGACCGTTCAACAATAAACTCGACTTTATAGAAAATAAAGATGTGCAAAAACAAGATATTGCGCAAGCTAAGAAAATAATGAAAGATGCTGGATACAGTGAAGCACACCCATTAAAGCTGACGATATCTACGTATAATGGTCGTCCCGAATTACCTAAAATTGCACAAGTGATTCAGTCAGATGCTAAAAAGGCAAATATTGATATCAAATTACGCAATGTGGATGACATACAGGGGTATTTAAAAGATAAAGAACAATGGGATGCCTCACTTTACAGCTTCGGTACAATCCCTAGAGGAGATACAGGTTATTTCTTTAACCAAGCTTATAAACCAAAAGGTGCAATTAATGCAGGGGGTTATGATAATCATAAGGTCGCAGCATTAATAGATGAGTTAAATAAAACAGTGGATAAAGAAGAACGAAATCGCATTACCAATCAAATCATTGATATTACAAATGATGACATCGCAAACAGTTATATTTCTTACAATGACAATATCGTTGGAATGAATAAGGATGTAGAAAATTTAACTTCAACACCAGAAGGTATTTACCTTATTGATTATAAGGTTGATAAAAAAGAATGATATTAAAACAGATACTTTCTAGAATTGGACAAATGATCATTGTATTGTTTGTCCTTTCTACTATTACTTTTATATTAATGAAACTTACACCCGGAGACCCAGTTGACAAGGTTTTGCACTTAGATGTAGCGAATGTTTCGAGTGATCAAATTGAAGCTACGAAAGAGCGATTAGGGCTTAATCAATCCCCGGTAATGCAATATTTTCAATGGTTAGGTCAAATAATACAATTGAACTTTGGTACCAGTTATCAAACTGGTGAACCTGTGATTAAGGAATTGATTTTCTATACACCTCCAACCTTAACGATTGCAATATTAACGATAGTTATCGTATTTCTAGTTGCCATTCCTTTGGGTATGTTAGCAGCTAAGCGTTATCATACTTGGATAGATACATGGATAAGAATACTGACTTCATTTACAGTAAGTGTGCCTTCCTTCTTTTTAGGAACGATATTAATTTATATATTTGCACAACGATTAAATATACTTCCTTCATCAGGTTTAGATTCCATTGCTGGTTATATATTACCTGTCATTGCATTGAGTGTTGGAATGAGTGCATATTATGTAAGATTGATGCGTTCGACTTTAGTTGAATTGTATCAATCTAAAGAAGTTGAAGCGGCTAGATTAAGAGGGATGTCAGAACAATATATATTATGGAAAGATTTATTTAAGCCAGCTATTATTCCCGTGATTACTGTATTAGGAATGTCTGTTGGGAGTTTAATTGGTGGTACGGTAGTGATTGAAAATTTATTTGGTATACCGGGCCTAGGTCACTTTCTTGTGGATAGTATTAGAGCGAGGGACTATCCGGTAGTACAAGGTGCCGTTATCATGATTGGATGCTTTGTGGTGTTAGCCAATACGATTAGTGATTTGTTACTTTTATGGATCGATCCTAAACGTCGTTTTAATAAAATCAATGATAAATTAAAACGCCACGGTCAGGATGGTGATATGGAATGAAAGACATGAATAAAAGCAGTTTTATCTTTTACGTGTTTGGTATATACGTATTGTTGCTCATCATTGCTCAATTTTTTATTTCAACAGATAGTGCTTTGGAGGTACATTTGAATCATACACTAGAGCTTCCTAGTAGTTCACATTGGCTAGGTACAGATGATTATGGTCGCGATTTACTAGCAAGAGTAATCATAGGTGCTAGATATACATTAATCATCAGTTTAATCACATTGTTAATTACTGTAATAATCGGTGTACCATTGGGGCTTTTAGCAGGTTATAAAAAAGGCTTTGTTGATACTGTAATTATGCGTGTTATTGACATAGGATTAAGTATTCCAGAGTTTGTGTTAATGATTGCTATGGCAAGTTTCTTTAAACCTAGTATTTGGAATTTAGTGATAGCAATTACGATTATAAAATGGATGACATACACGCGACTGACACGTTCGATTGTAAGTAGTGAAATAGGGAAACCATATATTCAAATGGCTAAACTATTTAATGTACCAACACATCGTATTATTATTAAACATTTTTTCCCACAAGTGATGCCATCTGTGATTGTTTTAATGACCGTAGACTTTGGGAAGATTATACTTTATATTTCTTCACTCTCATTTCTAGGTTTAGGTGCACAACCACCTTCACCAGAGTGGGGGGCAATGTTAAATGCAGGTAGAGATTATATCAGTTCATATCCTTTACTATTGATTGTACCAGCATTTCTAATCACATTAACTATTTTATTGTTTAATTTAACTGGTGATGCATTGAGAGATAAACTTTTAAAAAGAAAGCGTGATGTAGATGGCTAATAGTAACCTTTTAGCAATAGCGAACTTAACCATCACAGATAACAGCGGACAAAGACTTGTAGATCAACTTGATTTAGCATTACGAAAAAGTAAAGTGAATATTTTGGTGGGTGAAAGCGGTTCTGGAAAAAGTTTAACTGCAAAAGCACTTGTGCAACAAGTTCCTAATATGCTAACCACACATTTTGATTCACTAGTTTACAAAGGGCAATCCATCACAGGTGTGCGTAACTTACTAGGAAAAGAAATTGGATTTATATCTCAGGATTATACACATAGTTTTAATGATCATACAAAATTAGGTAAGCAATTACTTGCGATTTATAAAATGCATTATAAGGTAGACAAAACAACGGCTAAAAAGTTTGTAAAACAAGCACTTAAATGGGTGGATTTAGATCCAGAAACAGTGATGCCGCGTTATAGATTTAACTTGTCAGGAGGTCAACTTGCAAGGGTGCAAATCGCCAGTGTTTTAATGTTAAAGCCAAGTGTTATTATCGCTGATGAACCTACAGCATCATTAGATGCAATCACTGGCTATAATGTGATGCATTTAATCAAGCACTTAGCGGAAGTCCATAAGGTGACTTTATTGATGATTACACATAATCTATCTCATGTGCTCGATTTTAGTGACTGGATTAGTGTTATTCAACATGGTAAGGTCATAGACTTTAACCATGTACAAGCATTTAAAGAGGGGAATGTAAAACCATATAGTCTTAAATTATTTGATGCGCGTAGTCAGTTAAGGAAGGATGGCATAAATGATTAAGTTGAAACAGGTTAACTTTGCTTATAAAAATGCGCCCATTTTAAAAAATATTAACTTAACTATATCTCCAAATGAAAAACTAGGTATTGTTGGTGAAAGCGGTTCTGGTAAGACGACCTTGGCTCATATCATGCTAGGATTATTAACTGATTACCAAGGTTATTATTCAACACAAGGATTAAGTATGCTTCCAATATTCCAACATGCATATGACAGCTTTAATCCCAAATTCAAAATACAAACCGCGCTTGAAGAGCCATTACGATATTACAAAGGTTCACAATCAACATCAGATATTCGCTCAAATCTTAAATATTTAATGTCATACATGCAGTTAGAAGAAGCATTATTACAAAAATTTCCAGACGAGTTAAGTGGTGGTCAGTTACAACGATTTAACACCATACGCACATTAATGCTAGAACCTGATATGTTAATCTGTGATGAAATAACAGCGAGCTTAGATGTCATCGCTGAACAAAGAATGATAAAAGTTTTGAAAGATTACTGTGATCAAACAAACAAAGGCATCATTTTGATTTCTCATGATATCGCATTTTTAAATCAATTTGTTGAGCGTATTGTTGTTATGAAAGATGGAGAAATTGTCGATGATTTTATGATTACTAATTTATTTTCTGAAGATCGCCATCATTATACGAAAGCGCTACTTTCTCTATATTAAGCTGAGCAATAATTAAAGTACAATCAACAAATTTTTGTGGTTTGCTCAATATAAATGAAGTATAATATATAATTAAGCTCAGTTTAAATTGTAATTATATGAAAAGGGGATATTTATAAATGAAAAAATTATTATTACCATTACTTGCACTTATTTTGGTATTAGCAGCATGTGGTAATCAATCAGATAATGAATCATCAAAAAGTAAGAAAGAAACAAAGACGTATGTTCAAGATTCAGGGGATAAAGTGAAAATTCCTAAAAAACCTAAACGCATTGTCGTACTGGGGGCTACTTATGCAGGTGGCTTAAAACAACTTGATGGGAACATAGTAGGTGTAGCTAACATCGTGGATGATAGCAAAGTGTTAAAAGATAAATTTAAAGATGTCAAAAAAGTAGATGCAGAGAATGTGGAAAGTGTCGCAAAATTAAAACCAGATTTAATTATTACTTATAATACAGATAAAAATTTAAAAAAATTAAATAAAGTTGCTCCTACAATTGCTTTTGATTATTTGAAACATGATTACAAAGAGCAACATCAAGAATTAGGGAAAATTATAGGTAAGGAAAAACAAGCGAATGCATGGATTGATAAATGGGATAAAAAAACAAAAAATGATGGTAAAACAATAAAAGAAGCTATTGGTGAAAACACAACAGTTTCAATTATTAAAGATTTTGATAAAAAAGTGTATGCACTCGGTAAGACATACGGTCATGGTAGTGAAGTGTTGTATGATGCATTTGGCTTGAAAATGCCAGAAAATGTTGAAAAAGCTACTAAGAAAAATGATTTAGCTGATATATCTGAAGAGGAAATTCCAGATATGGCGGGTGATTACGTGGTTACACCTGTCGCTAAAGGAACTAAATTATCTTTTGAAAATAAAGATTTATGGAAAAGTACCGAGGCTGTCAAAAATGGACATACAATTAAAGTAGACGAGGGTATTTATTGGCTAAATGATCCTTACTCTTTAGAATATGAACGTAAAGATTTGAAAGATCAATTATTGAAAAGGCAATAAATATAAATCGGATTAATTTTATAAATTAAAACCATTTTAGTTACTATTAACAGTTTAAACACTAATAGAATTGAACTTATTTTATTAGTAGTTGTTGTTAGTACACTAAAATGGTTTTTGTATTATGCTCAATGATAAATAATGTCATAATTATATAGGGTTGATGAAAGCATATATAATTTTTAAAATGTTTTAAATTGAATGTAGGCAAATGGTTTAGAAAATAACAAAATGATTAGCTGTATATAGTAAGGGATGTGAGTATCTAGTCTTTAACTCGATATTTTTATCCTTTAAACTAGAAAGAAAATGCTAAAATGTTGAGTATATTGAATGATATAGATTGCCAAATTTATTGTTGAAGCCAAGTATTTATATAGGTAGTGTTAGACAAAACCCAGAAGCTAGAATTAATATTTTTTGTACAACATCATCTAAAAATTAATTAATGAACTAAAGAAACTTTCAAATGTATGGTTAGTGGGGAGATATATCATGAAAAAAGAACAAAAAGTGGATAACTGGATTAAAATGACGAAATATATACATTATATTGAAGCGATGATCGAGAGGAAATTGAAAGAACAATACCATCTAAGTATTAAAGAGTTTTATGTATTATATGAAATTTATAAGTCAAAAAATAAAAAATACAAGATCAATGATTTGATAAAAGTGGTTGATTTAAGTCAAAGTGCGATGTCTAGACTTATTGTAAGGATGGAAAATACAGAGACTGCGCTTGTATATAGACAAGAGTGTGTAGAAGATCAACGAGCCATGTATATTTACTTAACTAGTAATGGAGAAAAAGTAACCCAAAAAGCACTTCATACTTACGACCAATTATTAAAGCAAGTGAATTTAAAGAGTATTAGAACACTAGCAAAAATGGATGATAGTGATTAATGTTTGTCATATGAAATAAAAATTTTAAAACTTTACACTATTGAAATGTAAAAATGATTAAGTCATGCGTTCTAATGTATTTTATGTTTTACTATAAGTGTGTAATACATTGAAAAATTTGAAAAGGGAGAGAATGCTGATGGAAATTAACGCTGCATGGCTCAATTTACCAGTACAAGATTTGGAAGCAAGTGAAAAATTTTATGATACGATTGGGTTTACAATCAAAAAACATAAAGACATGATGAATAAAATGCGAGGTATTCAAACGAAAGATGGCCAAATCATTATGCTGATAGAAAAAGAACAATTTGAAAATGTTTCTAGACTTTCATCTATAGGTAGTAATGAAGCATTAGTATCACTTTCAGTTTCAACAAAACCTGAAGTTGATACGTTGGTTTCATTGGTTGAACAGGCAGGTGGAAAAGTACTCGAAACAGGCACAGAACATGAAGGGTATTATGGTGCGTTATTTAGTGATATAGATGGCCATTTGTTCAATGTTATTGTAATGTAATGACTTACAAGACAATCTCATCTTTGAATGATTTGTACAGGAATGGAAGGTGTAACATTTGATAAAAGCAATAGCGGTAGATAAAGATGGTACTTTTTTTAAATCTGATAATACCTTTGATGAAGCTTATTTCAATAAAATTTTTAAGAGCATGATGGACAGGGATATGAAATTTATCATTGCTAGTGGAAACCAATATGCGCAATTGCGTTCGTTTTTTCCTGACAAAGATCAGCAGATAGCATATATAGCCGAAAATGGTGCAGTGACGTATCAAAATAACAAGTTAGAAGCGGCTGAATATTTTGATCAACAATTGGTTTTTGACGTTTTGAATTTGATCATTAATCATTATCATATTGAAGATATTGTGTTAAGTGGAGTTAAAACGGCTTATGTATTAGAAAGTGTGAGTAACGACTTTTTATCATTTTTATATAAATATTATTTTAATATAACAAAAGTTACAGACTATAACACAATTAATCAAGATAAATTTGTTAAAATTGCGCTTAGAATTAAAGACCCACAATTTTTAGATGAAGTGATGAGAGGCTTGACTGAACAATACGGAGAAGAAATAAAGCCAGTAACGAGTGGAAATGATAGTCTAGATTTAATATTACCTAAAGTGAATAAAGGTGTGGCGATTAAAACACTTTTAGATAAATGGAAGATTGAACCTCATGAATTGATGGCTTTTGGAGATGCAAATAATGATATAGAAATGTTAGCTATGACGCCAAATAGTTATGCAATGGCTGAATGTAGTCCAGAAGTGGCTGAAGTCGCAAATTACAAAGCACCATCTAATGATGAATCAGGTGTGTTGCAAGTCATTGAACGATATTTAAAACAAGCTAACAATATGACAAACTAAAACAACGACAAAAAACTCATTATTCCATTACGACATATCCTTACGAGAGATTTGTTAACAGAATAATGAGTTTTATTAATGGTGTAACATTATTTTATAATAAGTACAGGAATATTTGCGCTATTAGCGATTTTATGAGTAACATTACCTAGTACATTTTTTATGTCTGGTTTGGCACGTTTATTACTCATAACGACGATATCATAGTTGTTTTCTTCGATTTCATTTAATATTTCTTGTTTAATGTAGCCAGAACGAAACTTCACTTGGATTTTTAAGCCGAGTGATTCTAGTTTTTCTACAAAAGGTGATATCTCTTTGCCTTTTTCTTCAGCTAATTCTTCAAAATGTTTGCCATCATAGCGAACTGAGGTTTGTAAATCACCTTCAGGTATCACGTTGAAAATAGTGATTTTTGCATTATCAACACCAGTAGTTAAATTTTGTAATTCTTGAGGAACATTATTAAAAGAATTATCAAAGTCATATGCTAATAATATATTTTTATACATTTTAGCGCCTCCTTCAGTAATTATTTACCCTATATAATAAAAAATTATCATAATTTCACTATTAATATTTTACAATAAATAATTCGATTAGAAAAACTAAAATATTTTACACATCTAATCCTATGATATCACTGACATGATTGTATCCATTGTTTTGCAAATATTGTACGAGTTGTTTGTTCATCTTTTTAGTTAATCCGGGGCCTTCAAATACGAGAGAACTATAAATTTGCACCAATGATGCACCATGACGTAACATTTTGATGACATCATTCACTGTGAAAATACCGCCCGTACCAATGATTAAAAACTGCCTCTGCGTTTCCCTATATGCTTGTGCAATAAGTTTTAAATTACGTTCGAATAAAGGTTTACCACTTAACCCACCAGTTTCTTTTTGATTAATGGAGTGTAACTGTTCGCGTTTTTGCGTAGTGTTAGCTAAAATGATGCCATCAAACGTTTGTGTGATGGGTTTAAGCATTTGTGATAAACCTTCTGGACTAAGATCAGATGTTAATTTAATAAAAATAGGTACATCTAGTTCATGCTGGATTTTGTAATTTTGTATAGCAGAACATAATTGAGAAAATTCATTTTTATCATGAAAACTTTGCAAGTTTTCCGTGTTAGGCGAACTGATATTAACAGTGAAAAATGTAACGTCATTTTTAAATGTGTCGATGACTTTTATATAATCTTGATAACGTGATTCATATGGTGTTGTTTTATTTACACCTACATTTATACCAATAGGTGTATGGTAACTAAATTTTCTTAAGTTGCTCAATGCTTTGTTCATACCTAAATTGTTGAATCCCATACGATTGATCAGAGCATGGTCCTCTACTAAACGATACATGCGTGGTTTAGCATTGCCAGGTTGTGGTTTAGGTGTTATTCCACCTAATTCTAAAGCACCAAAACCTACTTTATCTAATGCTTTAGGAACTTCACAAGATTTATCAAATCCTGCAGCTAATCCAATTGGATTTTCAAAATGTATCCCTTTCATATTTTGCGATAATATCGGATGTTGATAATGAAATAATTTTTCAAGTATCGGCAACAATTTAGTATGCTTTTGTGGGATTTTAAGAGCATTTATCGTCATGCCATGTGCCTTTTCAGGGTTTAATTGAAATAATATAGGTTTAATTAACTTGTACATGTTGTCATCGCTCCATTTGTTTAAATTAGTAGTAGATGAAATGATTTGTCTTTAATAGACTAGCATTTTAGCATTCATATGCCTAGTGTAAATAAGTAATGTTAATACAACCTTCAAATTATCGGGGAAGACATTGATTTTGATTAAATTTTATATTAAACGGTAATAGTATAATTGTGTGATGGAATGATGGAGGGATAATATTATGAAAACACAATGGCAATCACAACTACCATTAGACAACATACGGTCTATCGTACCAGTAAGTGGTGGAGACGTTAACGAAGCATATAGAGTAGAAACATCTCAATCACCATATTTTTTATTAGTACAGCGTCAGAGAAGTAAAGATTTTTTTGCTGCAGAAGTCGCTGGGCTCAATTTGTTTGAGAAATCTGGCATCACTGCGCCAATCGTTATTGATAGTGGTGAAATCGATGGTGATGCCTATCTGTTGCTAAGCTTTTTAAATGAAGGAACACAAGGAAGCCAAGCCGAGCTTGGAGCCTTGGTGGCTAAAATGCATCAACAACAGCAGCCAGATGGTAAGTTTGGCTTTGATTTACCATATGAAGGTGGTGATGTATCGTTTAATAATAATTGGTCAGACAGTTGGATGACTATATTTGTTGAACGACGTTTAGATCATTTAAAAGATAGATTGGTAGATCAAGGTCTATGGATAGAGGATGATGTAAAAACTTATCATAAAGTGAGAGAAAAAATTGTAAGTTCATTAAGGGATCATACGAGTAAACCATCATTATTGCACGGTGATTTATGGGGTGGTAACTATATGTTCTTAGAAAATGGCCAACCTGCATTGTTTGATCCGGCGCCACTATATGGTGATAGAGAGTTTGATTTAGGTATAACCACTGTGTTCGGTGGTTTTACTCAAACTTTTTATGATGCTTATAATAAGCATTATCCTTTAAGTAAAGGTGCGAATCAGCGATTAGAATTTTATCGTTTATATTTATTAATGGTGCATTTATTAAAATTTGGAAGTATGTATGCAGGCAGTGTAGATCGCTCCATGGAAAACATATTAAATGGTTAAACATGATAAAGATGATTTTCTATTGTTATAAAGTGATGTGGCACATTGTATTCACGATGAATATACAATTTTTAAAAATGAAATAGACGGTAATAGTCATTTAGAATGATGAGATATAAAATTAAATATGATGAACTGAATCATTAGTATATTTCAATCTAATTGATATAAAGAAAACCCGTTAAGCATTTGCTGCTTGACGGGTTTCTTATTAATCTAAATTTAGCGTGCCCATTTCTTCACGCAATTTATAAACTTTATCAGGCGTAACATCTTCACCTAAAGGATCCACAACTTTTAAAGTAGAAAATGTGTTAACGACTTGGCCACGAATCATTTGAAGATATTCTTGTCTTAATACTTGCTGTTCTTGTTTTTCTTCTACAGTCAAAGGCTGTACTTTTTCTTTATTTGCTAATTGGTTAATTCTATCTAGTAGTTTCATAAATTTTGTCCTCCTGTAAATGTCGAGGTGGAAAGTGTGGGATTATTTCATTGCCGACCTCTGTTAATATATCTTTATAAGTTCTGTCGTTGGTTATAAACTGCAACATGATATGATTGGTTCCGATGCGTTCGTACGCTTTTAGGATGTTTAACAAAGTGTTTCTTCCTAAGCGATAACCACCTTTAACTGGTTTTACAAGTTCATTTGGATTCGCTGATAAATCAATGACTAAAGGATGCATAAATGGTTTGAATGTTTCATTTTGATGCCATTGCTGTAATAATGCCTTTTGTTGTTGGAATGGTTGAGGATAAAATAGCCACCCATCCAAATGCGTTTTTAACCAATCTATATGCTGTTTGGCGTATCCTGTTGCGAAAATTGGAATATGCTTATGCTTTGGTAATACTTGTAGGCCAGAATCTTCATACAGTTCAAATAAATGATTTGACGTTTGTGGTGATGATGATTGCCATAGTTCTTTTAAAGATGATACAGCTGATTGAAAATGTTGACTTAGCTCATTCGGATTGATTTTAAAAGTTGGAAATTCAAATTGCCGATCTCCAGTAGCAATCCCTAATAATAATCGCTCGTTTGATATTAAATCAAGAGAAGCAGATGCTTTAGCTATATGCACAGGATGACGTAATGTTGCAACAATACTAGATGTTCCGAGAGCGATTTTGGATGTGTTGGCAGCGATAAAAGTTAAAAATACAAACGGATCGTAGTTTGTCGTTACATTACCAAGATGCGGACTATATAAAGGACTATCTCGCACAAATAAGCTTGTGAATCCAAGTCTTTCAGCATATTGAACTAATGCTATTTGTTGATCAAACGGCAATGCGATATTTTCAGAATCGTCAAAGGGTAACATTAATCCTAAGGTTAAATGTTCCTGTTGAAAAGTTCGTTTGAAACCATTGTGTGTTTGAATTGTTGTCACGTCTATCCCTCCTCTTCAATCATATTAAACAACGATTGTAAACTAAGGAACATCTGTTGTTTAGATTGATTATATGTCACGACTTATTATAATGCAAACAACATGTTTATAGATTCATTGTATAAACAACAACGTGAGCAATATGTTGTTTAAGTTATTTAGTTAATGTCCCAATGATTGTTGAATTTGTGAATGAATATTAACGATTTATAAAATCATAATGAAACATTAATGATCATTGATTAAAATCTTAAAATTCTGTAAATTTAAAAAGTAATATCTTTTAAATAGGAGGTACTTTTGTTGAAAAATATTTTAGTTAGCATCGTTATAGGTGTTCTATTATTTTTATCAAGCGCTATCAATGATGAGACACAAGCACAAACGCAAAATGGAACTTTGCCAGATTCACAACAGAGTAATGAACACAACCAAATAGGTACTGCCACGCCAAGGGTAATGCTACCAGGTGAAAATAGACATCAAATTAAAAATACTCGAACGAGTCATTACCAATCAATTGGCTACATAGAAAAAGGAGAAATGATTGCTACCGGTGTGGTTATTGGTAAAAATACAGTGCTGACGAATAAACATGTAGCGGATAACAATAATGCAAATCTGTCGTTTGCGCCCGCTGCTGAAAATGAAAATAGTTTTCCGTACGGTACTTTTAAGGCAAAAGAAGTGATAGCATATCCTGGTGATGCTGACTTAGTAGTTATTCATTTTAATAAAAACAGTGAAGGACAATCGGTTGGTGATGTTGTGACACCTGCCACTATTGGAGAATCTACCACTGTGTCGAGCAATGAGCCAATAACAGTTACTGGTTATCCAGGTGACAAACCTTTAGCAACGATGTGGGAAAGTTCCGGTAAAGTCAAAAGTAATAATGATAACATATTGACGTATAGTGCTAGCACATTTGGTGGGAATTCAGGCTCACCTGTCTTTAATGATAATAATGAACTAATCGGCCTACATTACGGAGGAGTGGAAGGAGAAAGCAATAATGCAGTGGCGATAACAGGTGAAGTATTAGAATTTATCAAGAAACACAATGTTTAAACAATTGTTGTACTCAAATATATTATCCACCTCGTGAAATAAAGTTATGATAACTGATGGTTTAACGAGGGGGTGATTGTTTACAGAACAACTATTTTCATTGTCTAAACTCATTGTATGTGAATTATTTTTGTTTTGAAAGTTGTGATGTAATGAAGGGTAATGACTTGTTGATATACGTTTCAGCAGGCAATTTACTTGAATGAAACCAATGTTTGGCAATGCCGTATAACCCCCATGAAAGAAAACGTGCACTTGTAGCAAGCGTTTCTCTATCTATATCTTTGTGTTCATCAGACATTAATTTTAAAAAAATATCTTCTAATTCTTCTTTAATTCTTTTTTCGACAATTTCACCATATGCTTCACTGTTTAGACGGCACTCTTCGTGCGTATCTTGAATATAGCTAGTGATTGTAATAAAACATTGACACAATGCATTTTCATTTAATTCTGCAACCATACTGAGTGATTGATTTAAATTTTTTAAGATTGTTTCAGACAATGTATAATCCATAATGTCATATTTATCGTAAAAATGAGCATAAAAAGTAGCGCGATTGACAGTAGCACGTTCGGTGATATCTTTAACTGTAATCGATACTAACTTTTTTTCTTTTGCAATTTCACGAAAAGCATCCATTAATAATTTCTTTGTTCTTATAATACGGGGATCTATATGAGTATGATTCAATTGATTACACCTCTATATTTGTTATTAGCATCAGACAAATTATCTTGCTTTACGCACAAGTTGTCAATAAACATAACTGACTATAACATTATTTTATTTCTATTTTCGATTATTTATTTTACTATTTAAAAAACAATAGATAATGATACCAAATGTGATGATCATAATACCAACGATACTCAATATATTTGGTAACGCTAAACCTAAAAGTAACATTTCACCAATTAATGTAAAAACGATTTCCATCGCTTGTGTTGCTTCAACTGCAGCTAACTTAGTTTGATTGTGTTTTACCATATTTGTAGCATAGAAGAATAATGTTGTTGCGATAATACCAGAGAAAATTGCAACTAAGAAAGTTTGCATGATTTGATTTGAAGATGGCGGTCCTTGCCTAGCCAATCCAATGAGAAAGATGAGCAACCATAATGGTAAGGTGACTAAGGTCATACCATAAATCCGTTCAATCGTATTTAAGTCATTGCCAACAAGCACCATCATTTTACGATTGCCTAATGGATAACAAAATGCCGCAACGATTAACGGTAAAACCGATAATAAAAATATATGCAAGTCTATATTTGAAATGTGTGGTATTTGTACAATAATAACACCTAGAATCATAATGCTCGATGTAATTAACGGGCGCCATGCGATTCGTTCTCGCACTTTAATTGTAGCTGTATCTTGTTGTATGTATGTGTAGAAAAAAGGAGCAGTGAGAAGGCCGCAAATAATAGTTAATTGCCATGTTGCAGAAATAAGCCAGCCCGGGCTATAATTTGATACAAAAGTTATAGGCACATAGAAAAAGACAAAGGCAAGAGAACTCCACAATAGCCACGCGAAAAAATGTTGTTTAATATGCAACAGAACAACATGATGGCGGGTTTTATGCTTCCCAATAACCATTATTAATAAAAACGGAAACATAAAAATAAAACGTAGTGACGCACTAAAAAGCCAACTTCCGCCGTCGTTAGACATTGCATGGTTTAATATGAATGTAATAGAAAAAAAGAAAGCAGCTAATATACCAATTAAAATTGCTCGCATTTAAGACCACCTCAAGTTGTTTAATGATACTAACTTACCAGTTTTTTTAATTACAGCAAACATAATTCGTACAAATAAGATGATATTTTATAAAAATAAGTGAATTTTCGGAAAAATAAAAAGCGGATGCAATGGAAAAGTAGTATGATAGATTTAACAGTAGTATAAAAAGACAGAGCAATATAAATGAAAGCATGTTGTTGCGATTTAGGTAGTTGTGTTTAATAATAAAATATTAACTTCAAAATGATACTTAGATAAAGTTAGTACAATTTATATTTATATAAGAAGATTGGAGTGTGTTAAATGACTAAAAAAATAATCATGGATTGTGACCCAGGTCATGATGATGCGATAGCATTGATTCTTGCAGGTGCGAAACATAGCACGCTTGATATACTAGCAGTGACCACTGTAGCTGGAAATCAAGCAGTTGAAAAAAACACCAAAAATGCACTTAATGTATTAGAAGTTATGGGAAGACGAGATATCGAAGTATCAGTAGGTGCTTCACGTCCGCTCATAAAACCTGCTTCGTTTGCTTCTGAAATTCACGGAGATTCTGGATTAGATGGACCTAAATTACCAGAAGTACCATCGTTGAAACCAACACAATATCACGCTGCAGATGTAATCATTAAAACATTGAAACAAAGCTCTGACCCTGTAACAATTGTAGCAACGGGGCCGCTTACTAACGTTGCTACCGCATTAATTAAAGATCCTAGTATTGCTCAATACATTGATTCTATTACTATCATGGGGGGCGGTACTTTCGGAAATTGGACACCTACTGCTGAATTTAATATCTGGGTAGATGCAGAAGCTGCTACACGTGTATTTGAAAGTGGTATTAACATTAATGTTTTTGGGCTAGACGTGACACATCAAGTTTTAGCAACAGATGAAGTTATTCAAAGATTTAGTGCTATTGATAATAAAATATCCAAATTTGTTGTTGAACTACTAAAATTTTTCAAATCTACGTATAAAACGCATTTTAATATGGATGGCGGTCCTATTCATGATGCGTGTACAATTTTATACTTATTGCAGCCAGACTTATTTACCATGCAACAGACACATATCGACATAGAACATCAAAGTTCACTCACTTACGGTACAATGTCAGTCGACTTAAATAATGTTACAAACAAAGAAAAAAATGCATATTTTGCTACATCAGTAGATGTTGAACGCGTTTGGACTTTGATGGAACATATGTTAGAAAGTTATAATGTGTAATTTAAATGAATAGGTATTGCTTCATAAATTTTGAAGATATTAATATACATCACTTGTAAGAACGTGCGCGTTAGCATTTCTTAAATTTTATTAAAATAATAGAAAAGCATAGAGCTTAAATATTTGTCACTGAAAATAAACGTCGGTTTCTAGTAAAATAAATTAGAAATTGACGTTTATTTTACATTAATGGTATCAAGAGATTTTCATATCTGAATTCAATGGATATATGTTTACTAAAAGTGTTTTGATATTTTTGTGCCATTCATTTAGTACGAAAGTATGAGAAGATTTTAAGTTGAATAATTAGCAAAATATAGATGAAAGCATTTATTATGATATTAATATCATAATTTAAAAGGTGAATCAGATAGTGAAAAATACATTTAAAATGATAATATTATTAATTATTGTGTTAGTGCCGTTAATACTATTATTAACAAATATAGATACGGTACAACGATATATAAGAGAAAATTTAGTGCAACAAAATGATGGAAATAAAGATGAAAAAGAAACAGATAGAAGTATTTTTAATATTAGTAGAGAGACAGAATCTTTTGGTGATTATGAATATAATGACTTTGATGGTAAACACTATGGCATCGACTATGGTATAGCTAAAAACACACCAGTAACTGCCGCAACAGATGGTAAGGTAACTAGAACTTTTGAAAATGAGTTAGGTGGTAAGGTAGTGCAAATTAGGGAAGAAAATGGTGTATACCATCAATGGTATATGCATTTAAATGAATTTAAAGTGGAACCTGGAGACAAAGTTGAAGCTGGAAAAATCATCGCACTTTCTGGTAATACTGGTTCTCAAACTTCAGGACCGCATCTACATTTCCAAAGAATGAAAGGTGGCGTTGGCAACGATTATGCGGAAAACCCAAGAAAATTTATAGAATCATTGCCAAAAGGTGAAAAAAGTTTGTATAAGCAATAAATGTCTAGAAAATATTTTAGCCTATCACAGCACAATTTACCAAATAATGTAATGATAACAATGTGGTAGAACAAAATTANNTAATTTTGTTCTACCACATTGAAGGCATAGTTAGGAACTATAAAATTAACTTATTAAGAAGTTGATTTATCTATAACTGAGTCAATAGAATCGTAATTTAATAAATTTCGATGAATTGCTTCCCACAAGTAAAATGCTCCATATGAAGCATATGGATGCCATTGTTTTGCACAGAGAGTGAGCTGTTTTTTTCTTTCTGCGGTTGAGGTTTGATATAGCCATTGTGCAGCTCTCTGTAAACCTACATCAAAAATGGGCAATATATTTTTGCGTTTTAATGTAAAAATTAAAAATATTTCTGATGTCCAACGACCAATCCCTTTGACCTGTGTTAAAACTTGTTTTACAGTTTTATCATCTAATTCATGTAAATTAGCAAAATCCAATTTATTTTGTTCTATATATGCAAGCAAATTTTGAATATAGTTGATTTTAGTTTTTGAAAGACCAATATGTTTCATTTGTGTTTCCTTCAAACTTAAAATCGATTCAAGGGTCCATTGATTGTGTATAGCATCTGAAAATTTTTGGAAAATTGCTGAAGCGGCAGTATTGGTAATTTGCTGTCCAATGATAGAACGAATTAACGATTTTAGCGGATTGGTACGTAGTGTTATTTCTATGTTGCCAATTTGCTTTATAAGTTTTGCAAGTGTCTCATCTTGATTCATAAGTGTTTGTACAGCCGGATCATTTATATCAATTTGCCACTGAGTCATCGTACTCACACCTTATTGTAATAATTGTTGCAACACAATTGCTTGGTTATGTTGCTCATCTTTTGCACCATATAGCAAAATGACATCTTGCTTACTGTTAGCAATAATATCTTGCAATTCATTAAAAGCTTCTTGTTGTTCCTCATTTTCACGTAATTCTTTCTCGTATTTTTCTTTAAATGCAGCATAAAGTTGAGGATCGTGATTAAACCATTTTCTTAACTCGGATGTAGGTGCAATATTTTTTAGCCAATGGTCTAAATTGGCCTGATCTTTTGATATACCTCTTGGCCAAACACGGTCTACAAGTACACGAACGCCTTCTTTAAGTGGTTTTTCATAAATGCGTTGTATTTGAATAGTCATAAAATACTCCTTTAATTTGAATTATTTCAATTATTTTTCTATAGCCTAAAATTTAATATTAAAAACATCAGAGGTCTCAGAGGTCATATATTCTACCTTAAAGGGTATAGATAAATATAATGCTGAAAAGGAGATTTTAACTATGACGAATTTTGATCAAGTACAACCACCCGAACAATTTAGATACCGTAGTAATGCAGTGCTTATTAAAAATTATTATGAATTCACTTGTGATAATCGAATATATTTCAGTCAAACAGAACACAAAGATTTAGCAAATCAACATTATAAGTTCGATATTGAAATTTTATCTGAAATAGACGATACCGGATTGGCATTAGATTTTAATGAAGTAGATAAAATATATAATCAAAAAATCGCAACTTATTTGGATGGTCAACTCGTTAATGAAACATTGCCATCAATGAATACAACTGCTGAAAATATAGCCTTTTGGATATGGGAACAATTTGAGCAACACTTGCCAGAGCAAAATACACTACAAAAGCTAGAATTTTTTGAGAATGCAACACAAGGTTTAGTATTGACGCGTGAATTCATGGACGGAAAATAAGGTATGTTAATAACACGGTTTCATCAATAATACGCATGTACTAGAGTATGTTAAATTTTAGCGACAACAAGGTTTAATATCGTTTTGAATAGCAACCAAAGTATACGGATAGACAAGTTCATGCAATAGATATGAATGTCTGTCCGTATTTTGTGTGCAATTTTTGTGATTTGTAAGCATACTGTAGAGTTGGAAAATTTTGAGAATATACTTAACTACATTTTTAATTTGAAATGGAAAAGTTTACATAAATAAATATTCTGAAAATTGCGATAATATGGTATATTTTATTTATCACAACATAGGAGGCACACAATGATTAAAGTAAGTCCGAAACAATTTATTAATAATGTATTATCTGGAGTAGCAATTGCAATTGTTGCTGGGCTCATACCTAATGCTATTTTAGGTGAGGTGTTTAAGCTTTTAGCGCCGAAACATGCCATTTTTGAATCTTTACTACAGGTTGTTTTAGGTATTCAATTTACAGTTCCACTATTGGTAGGTGCTTTGATTGCAATGCGCTTTAGTTTAACGCCTTTAGCGACCGCTGTAGTTGCTAGTTCAGCTTTTGTTGGCAGTGGTGTTGCGCAATTTAAAGATGGCGTATGGGTACTTGCTGGAGTAGGAGACTTAATTAATACAATGATTACAGCAGCAATTGCAGTATTTTTTATATTGGTAATTGGTGAACGTTTTGGTAGTCTCACATTGATTATTTTACCAACCATCGTTGGTGTAATTTCAGGTTTGATTGGTTTGACGTTATTACCATACATACAATTAATTACGACTGGTATCGGTAACTTAGTTAATACATTTACAGAATTACAACCTATCATCATGTCAATGCTTATTGCACTTGTCTTTAGTTTCATCATCATTTCACCAATTTCTACAGTGGCTACAGCATTAGCTATTGGTATTAGTGGTTTAGCAGCAGGTTCAGCCTCATTAGGTATCGTAGCATGTGAAGGAGTTCTTGTTGCAGGTACGATGAAAATAAATCGATCAGGTGTACCTATCACAATATTTTTAGGTGGTGTAAAAATGATGATTCCTAATATGGTTCGACATCCTATCATTTTATTACCTATCTTTACCAATGCGCTAATCACTGGTTTTTTTGGTGCATTGCTAGGTATTGCAGGTACCAAAGAATCTGCAGGTTTTGGTATCATTGGACTCGTTGGGCCAATCAGTGCATTTAGACATATGGAAGCGCCGTTACTACTTAATCTATTATATGTATTTATCGCTTTTTTTGTCGTTCCGTTTATGATAGGTTTCTTAATCCATATGTTCTATATGAAAGTTTTGAAATTATATAATAAGGAAGTATTTAAATTTTTAGCATAAAATAAGCAGATATATGCTTGATTAATGTAATATATTGAAAATACGTATAGTTAAAATGTAAGAGAAAACATTAAAAAAGGCCTCAAATCAAAGGTCTTTTTTTATTTTGTACAAAAAAATTTGCAAGTTTGACCCCAATATATAAAAAAGATATCGAAATATATTATTACAGTTATGTAACAAAACGGTTGTTTGTAATTTTTCAGACAATATAAAAAATGAAGTGGTTCAAGTGAAAATACTTTTTTTATGCCAGTATTCATAAATCGTATGAGCAATAATAATTATTTGAGAACGTTGTATAAAATGATTACAAAAGATTGCAATGTTACAAATCAGAATAATTTTTGTAAAGTTTTGTTATATAAGTGTAATATGTTTGATAAAAATATGTGGTATATTAACTATGGTCAAAAAACAAAACATAAAATTTAAAGAATTTTAGCAAATACGACAAAAAAATTATCGAAAATATATTTTATTAGAAATTAAATTTGGAGGATTTATTTTATTATGAAAAAATCAATTTTAGCTTCATCATTAGCAGTAGCATTAGGCGTAACAGGATATGCAGCAGCATCTGACAACAATCAAGCTCACGCTTCAGAACAAAACATCGACAAAGCACATTTAGCAGAATTAGCATTAAATGATTCAGCTGAATTAAATCAAAAACCATTACACGCTGGTGCGTATAACTATAATTTTGTACTAGATGGTAACGAGTTTACTTTTACATCAGACGGTAATACATGGTCATGGGAATACCATGCAGTTGGTGCACAAGCTTCAACACCTAACACTACACAAGATGTAAGTTCAGAAGTTAGTGTTAATACAAATGAAAAATCTGCAAGTGAAGTACGTTCGCAACAATCATATACTGCTCCAGCAGCAGTAGAAGCACCAAAAGCTTCAGCAACTACAAATGTTAGAACAGCACAAACAAGTGCAGCTACGCAAACATATAAAACAGCTCAAGCATCAGCAGCTTCAACTGGTGGATCAGTTAAAGCACAATTCTTAGCGGCTGGTGGATCAGAAGCTATGTGGAATTCAATTGTAATGCCTGAATCAAGTGGTAATCCAAATGCGGTTAACCCAGCAGGATATAGAGGTTTAGGCCAAACTAAAGAATCATGGGGTACTGGTTCAGTAGCAGATCAAACTAAAGGTATGTTAAACTATGCTAAACAACGTTACGGTTCTGAAGCAGCAGCATTAGAATTCCGTAAAAACCACGGTTGGTGGTAAAATCTATAACGCTGAACGAGTTCTGTTTGGTGATATAGATAAAGAGTGACTCAAGCGAGTCACTCTTTTTTTATATTGACATGTTAGAATATTCTGATAAAATTAATATTAATTTAATTATAAAGTAACTTATCCAGAGAAGTGGAGGGACTTGACCCGTTGAAACTTCAGCAACAGACTTATCTATTATCATAAGTACTGTGCTACATTCAACAAGTAAAATACTTGATAGATAAGTGTCATGTGAGAGCTATATGTCACTTAAGGGGCATATAGTTTTTTATTTTAAGGAGGACTTTTAATGGTAATATCAGATCGATTATCACAAATTCCGGATAGTTACTTTGGCAAAACGATGGGGCGTAAAATAGAGCCTGGTCCTTTGCCATTGATTAATATGGCAGTAGGTATACCTGATGGTGCAACGCCTAAAGGTATTCTTGATTGTTACGCAGAAGCCATCTATAAACCAGAAAATCAAAAATATGTCGCTTTTCATGGGAAAGAAACATTTAAGCAAGCAATCGTGGATTTTTATAAAAGACAATATGAGGTTGAATTAGATAAGGATGAAGAAGTTTGTATCTTATATGGTACGAAAAACGGCTTAGTCGCTTTGCCTACATGCATCGTTAATCCAGGGGAAAATGTGCTGCTTCCTGATCCAGGTTATACAGATTATTTAGCAGGTGTATTATTGGCAGATGCTAAGCCACAACCACTTGTGTTAAAGCCACCTTATTATTTGCCACAATGGCATACGATAGATAAAGATGTCTTATTGAATACGCGCTTAGTTTATCTAACTTATCCAAATAATCCTACAGGTTCAGTTGCTACAAAAGATGTGTTTGATAAAGCAATTAAACAATTTCAAGGCACAAAAACTAAAATTGTTCATGATTTTGCCTACAGTGCATTTGGTTTTGATTATAAAAATCCAAGTATTTTACAATCAAAGGGTGCTAAAAACTTAGCAATAGAAGTTTTCTCTTTATCAAAAGGATATAATATGTCAGGTTTTAGAGTTGGTTTTGCTGTAGGAAACAAAGATATGATACAAGCATTGAAAAAATATCAAACACATACGCACGCTGGTATGTTTGGTGCACTGCAAGATGCGGCTACCTTTGCTTTAAATCACTATGATGATTTTCTCTTGAGTCAAAATGAAATATTTAAAGTTCGTAGAGATAAGTTCACTGCTAAATTGAATGCAGTGGGAATCCCTTTTGAACCGATGAATGGTGGCATATTTTTATGGTTGAAAACCCCTAAACATTATGATGGTGAAACATTTGAAACGTATTTATTAAAAGAAAAATCCATTTTGGTTGCGCCAGGTGTTCCATTTGGTGAACATGGGCGGCACTATGTACGTATTTCATTAGCAGTGGATGATGATAGCTTAATGGAAGCCGCAGAACGCATTCAATCATTAAAACATTTATATGAAGCAGATTAGGAGTGAAACGATTAATGAAAAGCATTAAACTTTTTGGTGTCAGAGAAGAAGATATCCCTTTTATTAATGAATGGTCAGAAAAAAATCAGGTTTTAGTAGATTTAGATAGTGACATTTTATCTTTGGAAACGGTAGATCGTGTCAAAGGTTTTGATGGGGTATCATTGTCACAACAAATTGAATTAGATGAAACAGTATATAAAAAATTACATGATTATGGCATTAAGCAAATTGCTCAGAGAAGTGCTGGATTTGATAGTTACAATCTTGAGTTAGCTAAGCAATATGAACTAGTTATAACCAACGTACCTTCATATTCTCCAAATTCAATCGCTGAATATACCGTATCCCAAGCATTAAATTTAATTAGAAATTTTAATGATATACAAAATAAAACTGCAACATATGATTTTAGATGGCAACCAAGTATTTTGTCACGTTCTATAAAAGATTTAAAAGTTGCAGTTATTGGTACAGGTCGTATTGGTTCCATTGTTGGTAAAATTTTTGCAGAAGGTTTTGGTTCAGAAGTAGTAGCATATGATATTGAACCTCAAATTTCATGCGAAGCGTATTTGACATATCAGGAAAGCATGAGTGAAGCAATTAAAGACGCGGATATTGTCACTGTACATATCCCAGCGACAAAGGATAATACATATTTGTTTAATGAGACAGTATTTACAGAAATGAAAACTGGTGCCGTGTTTATTAATTGTGCGCGCGGTACGATTGTTGATACAAAAGCGCTTATAGATGCATTGAATAGTGGGAAATTAAAAGGAGCAGCATTAGACACTTATGAAGGTGAGAAAGGCTTATTCCCAAGTGATCAACGCAATACACAATTGGATGATGCAGTATTAGTTGAATTGATAGAGCGACAAGATGTCATTCTATCTCCACATATTGCTTTTTATACAGATGCAGCTGTGAAAAATCTTATTGTGGATGCGCTAGATGCAACATTAGAGGTAATATATACAGGGGATAGTAAACTTCGCGTTAATTAAATAGGTAATATAAAAACAGGGCTAAGACGTTTGATTTCGTCTCAGCCCTTATTTTATAAATGTACAGGTTATTTAGCATCATAGCCTTGATCTTCGATAGCATCTTTCATGCTTGTCATTGTAACTTTATTGTCGTCAAAATTGACTTCAACATTACCAGCCTCCAGGTTTACATCAGCTGTTGATACGCCATTTAGATTCGTCAGCGCAGATTCTACTGCATGCTTACAATGATCGCAGCTCATGCCATCAACTTTAATTGTTTCTGTTGCCATAAGAATCACCTCCTTAAATTAAGGATATTTATTATTAGTATTATTACAAAATTGAGTTATAATTTCATTCGTTTTAATCTAAGCGAATTGGTTACTACACTTACGGAGCTTAATGCCATAGCTGCGCCAGCTACCCATGGTGCAAGTAAACCTAAAGCGGCAATAGGGATACCGGCAACGTTATAGCCGAACGCCCAAAATAAGTTTTGTCTGATATTGCTTATCGTTGAATTACTAGCTTTGATTGCTTTAGGAATTAATAATAATTCTCCGCCTAAAATAGTGACATCCGCTGCTTCTATTGCTACTTCTGTACCTGTACCAATAGCAATACCAATATCGGCTTGAACTAATGCTGGTGCGTCATTAACGCCATCTCCAACCATAGCAACAATTTTATTATTATCTTGTAGTTCAGCGATTTTTGAAGCTTTTTCTTCTGGTAATACTTCTGAAATTACAGCGTCTATACCTACTTGTTTAGCAATCGCTTGTGCTGTTCGTGCATTATCTCCTGTAAGCATTGTTACGGAAATACCTAATTCGTGTAGTTGTTGTATTGCTTCCTCGGCAGAGTCTTTGACTGTATCAGCGACTGCAATCACACCTTGCAGTGTTTGATTAATAGCAATGAGCATAGCCGTTTTACCTTCGTATTCATATTTAACTAAATTATCTTCATACATTGAAACATCTATATGCGCATCTTTCATGAATTTACGTGTGCCAACAAATACGTCTTGGTTATGAATCATTGCTTGAATGCCGTGTCCAGGTACGGCTTCAAAAGCAGATGTTTCTAATAAGTCGATGTTTTTTTCATTTGCATAATTGACGATTGCTTCAGCTAATGGGTGTTCAGAATCTTTTTCTGCGCTAGCTAATAGTTGTAGGGTTTCATTATTACCCTCAAAATCAGTCACAATTGGTTTACCGTTTGTGATTGTTCCTGTTTTATCTAGAACAACTGTATCGACTTGGTGCGTACGTTCTATGTGCTCGCCGCCTTTAAATAAAATACCATTTTCAGCAGCCTTACCAGTACCCACCATAATTGAAGTGGGTGTTGCGAGGCCCAATGCACATGGGCAAGCGATCACTAATACAGCGATTGCTGCTACAAGCGCAGGTTCAAATTGGCCCGTTTGAACAAAAGCAATCCAAATGATAAATGTGAGTATAGCAATGCCTACGACAATAGGAACAAAGTAACCAGAAATCGTATCAGCTAAACGTTGTATAGGCGCTTTTGAACCTTGAGCGTCTTCAACTACTTTAATAATAGAAGATAAAGCAGTGTCTTTTCCTACTTTTGTTGCTTCTATTGTAATCGTACCGTTTTTATTCATTGTTGATCCTATCACATTATCGTTTAATGTTTTTTCAACAGGGATAGATTCACCGGTTAACATAGATTCATCTATCGCAGTCATACCTTTAATTATTTGACCATCAACTGGTATTTTTTCTCCTGGTTTTACTTGTATATAATCTCCCACAACAACTTCACTGAGTGGCACCATCTGTGTTTTACCATTTCTGATTATACGTGCTTCTTTGGCTTGTAAGCTTAACAATTCACTTAAAGCATTGGTAGTTTGTGTTTTGGCACGACTTTCTAAATATTTACCAAATAAGATAAGTGTTATTAATACGGCACTCGTTTCAAAATACAAATGAGGTGTATCATTTGTATTGCTCAACCATTTTATCATTTCATAAATACTGTAAAAGAATGCTGCGCTCGTACCTAAAGCAACTAATACGTCCATATTGGCTGAGCCATTTCGTAGATTTTTATAAGCGCCTACATAAAATTGCCAACCAATTATAAATTGAACAGGTGTAGCTAATATGAATTGAAACCAGGGATTCATTAAGAAACTCGGTAATGGTAGTCCGAATAAATGGACAAACATCGTCAATAATAAAGGTAAAGAAAGGATGGCTGAAATGATTAATTTGTTTCGTTTCCCTTTTAATTCTTGAGCTTTGCGTGAATTCTTTTCTGAAGGAGCTGCTTTGGTTTTTGCATCATAGCCGATGTTTTGTATTTTCTTTATCAATTCATCTATAGATGTCACTTCTGGATTATAATTTATCGTTGCATTTTCGGTTGTGAGATTGACGTTGGCTTGTTCAACACCGTCAGTGCGATTAAGAACTTTTTCAATACGATTTGAACATGCAGCGCAAGTCATACCGATGACATCTAAATCAGCTTTTTCAGTGACAACATCATAACCTGTATCTTTAATTTTTTGAGTTAAAGCATCGATTGAAGTATGATCTGAATTATATTCAATCGTTGCTTTCTCGGTTGTGACATTGACATTTGCTGTGACATCTTCCATTTTATTTAAATTCTTTTCGATACGGTTTGCACACGCGGCACAAGTCATGCCCGTAATGCCTAGTGTCGTTTTTTTGTTGTTACTCATCTCAGTGACTGCCTCCTTTTGTTTTATAGATTTATAACGAAACGCTATTTGTATGTCATCTGTTAAATTTAATATACCCCCTATAGGTATAAAAGTCAATGTGTTTGTTTGAAACAAAATAAGCTAACATCAGTATGTATGTAACAAGTGATGTTAGCTTATGATTTAAATCAAAGTTATATTAGATGTTGCTGCTGATTGACTTTGCTGAGTTCAGAAACAATTTTACGGCTGTCTTTATTAAGATGTTTTACATAAATCATATTATTTTTCTTTTTATAATTTTCTATTAAAGTATCTATTGCATTGACAGCTGAATCATCCCATAGATGTGCTTGGCTAAAATCGAGATAAATTGTTTGATCTCTTATTTCTAAATCTAATTGATTCATTAAAGAATCGATAGAGACAAAGAAAATTTGTCCTTTAACTTTATAATAGACGTGATGATTTTGTTCCTCATATTGGACAGAAACATTGGATATCTTTGTAGCAAAACATAATGCACTGATGATAACACCAACAATGACGCCAAGCGCTAGATTACTTGTGAACAAAACGATAACGACCGTTAATATCATCACAAATGCATCAGAACGTGGGGCTTTTTGAATAAATTTAAATGATCCCCAGTTAAATGTACCTACCGAAACCATCACCATGATGCCTGCTAAAATTGGCATTGGAATTTCAACAACCCAGTCACCAAAGACCATAATTAAGATAATTAAAAATACACCCGCTGTAAATGTGGAAAGTCGTGTGGTTGCACCTGAGCGCACATTAATAACCGACTGTCCAATCATAGCACAACCTCCCATTGCACCGAAAAAGCCTGTGATAAAGTTTGCGATACCTTGTCCACGAGCTTCTTGATTCTTGTTGCTATAACTATCGGTTGCCTGATCGACGATGCGTGAGGTTAATAAGCTTTCTACAAGACCTACGATTGCCATTGATATGGCATAGGGAAATATAATTTTAAAAGTCTCCATATTAAATGGTACATTTGGGATTATTAATTGCGGTAAGCTTTTTTTAATTTCGCCTAAATCTCCAACCGTTTTAACGTCTGCCCCGGTAACTAAATATGCGATTGTTAATACGACGATAGCAATTAATGGTGCAGGTATACGATTGAACACACGAGGTAATAAATAAATGATTAATAGTGTGATAATGACAAATAAGTATGTAGGCATGGAGATACCAAAGATATGTTTAAGTTGTGTCATAAATATCATTATAGCTAATGCGTTCACAAACCCAATCATTACAGAATTTGGAATAAATTTCATAAGTCTACCTATTTTCAACAACCCAAAGATGATTTGAATGATTCCCATTAAAATGGTGGCAGCAAGTAAATATTGAATACCATGATCTCGAACTAATGGCACAATAACTAAAGCAACAGCACCAGTAGCAGCTGATATCATTGCGGGTCTACCCCCAACTAATGAAATGACAACAGCGATGATAAACGAGGCATATAATCCAACCATTGGATCTACACCTGCAATGATAGAGAATGAGATTGCTTCAGGAATTAACGCAAGTGCTACAACAATACCTGCTAATATATTTGTACCTGGTGCAGTGAGCCATTCTTTCTTTAATTTATTTAGCATAAACTGTGCTCCTTTATTAAAAGTCAATTTTAATAGTATAGCACATAGCATAAAAAAAGTTTATAGTACTTTATGACAAAAAAATTTAAAAAAATATAATTTATTACGAAATAAACATGTGACAGTTTTGTAATTTGAAAATATGTATTTGTTAGTAAAATCAAACGAGAAAATAAAGTGAATTCGCTATGATACAAATATAAATAAAAGTAAAGTGATTGAAGGAGTGTAACACATGTCTATTCTTAAAGTAGAAGGATTAACTAAAAATTATGGTAATAAACATAGAAAACAAGAAGTACTCAAAGGCATAGATTTTGCAATAGAAAAAGGTGAATTTGTGACGATTATGGGGCCATCAGGCTCTGGAAAAACGACATTGCTTAATGTGATTAGTTCCATAGATTATATAACGAGTGGTACTGTTGAAATTAATGGCCATCAAATTAATAAAATGAGTAATAAAGCATTAGCAGACTTTCGTAAAAAAGAAATAGGTTTTATTTTCCAAAATTATAGTGTGCTTAATACATTAACTGTTAAAGAAAATATAATGTTACCACTATCTATTCAAAAATTATCTAAACAAGAAAAAGAGCAAAATTATAACGAAGTCACGCAAGCATTAGGTATTAGTCAACTGGGCCATAAATATCCAAATGAGATATCTGGAGGACAACAACAACGTACTGCTGCGGCAAGGGCTTCAGTACACAAACCTGCTATTATTTTTGCAGATGAACCAACGGGTGCCTTAGATTCAAAAAGTGCACAAGACTTACTAAACCGTTTGGAAGAGTTAAATCAAAAGACGAATGCTACCATCGTAATGGTCACTCACGACCCCGTTGCAGCTAGTTATTCAAATCGTGTCATTATGCTAAAAGATGGTGATATACATTCAGAAATATATCAAGGTGAGGATAGTAATCAAGCATTTTATAAAAACATCATTCACATGCAAACTGCCTTAGGTGGTGTGGCAAATGAATTTTAATCAAATCGTTATCAAGAATTTAAGGAAAAACGTTAGACATTATGCCATGTATTTATTTTCCTTAATTGTCAGTATCGTTTTATATTTTAGTTTTGTAACTTTAAAATATACAAATAGTATTAATAATGAGCAATCATTAAAGACAATTCAAAAAGGTTCAGAAATTGGCGCAGTATTTTTATTCTTTATAATTGTTATATTTTTAATGTATGCAAACCAACTATTTATTAAGCGTAGAACGCGTGAATTTGCGCTGTATCAATTGATTGGTTTAACAAGAAACAACATCATGAGAATGTTAGTCATTGAGCAAGCGATGATGCTTTTATTAACTGGCGTTATCGGCATGATTATCGGCATATTTGGTTCGAAATTGCTGCTGATGATCGTGCTCAAAATATTAGACATCAATATGAGCGTATCGTTATCGTTCCAATTGCCAGCAGTCATACAAACATTGATGCTTATTGTGGTGTCATTTGTACTCATACTCATACAAAGTTTTATCTTTTTACGTAAGCGTAGTATTTTAATGATGATGAATGACAATGCACGCACAGAAGCAACCAAATCTCAAATCACTGTGATCGAAGTGATCTTCGGTGTGTTAGGTATTGTGATGATTGGTGTAGGATATTATATCTCAACAGAAATGTTTGGTAAGTTTCTCAATATGGTTATCTATTCACCATTTATCATTTTATTTTTAACGGTGTTAGGGGCATATTTATTTTTCCGTAGTTCCGTTTCGCTTATATTTAAAACGTTAAAACGTTCAAAAAAAGGCAATGTGTCAATCACTGACGTTGTGTTTACATCATCTATCATGCACAGAATGAAGAAAAATGCATTATCATTAACAATCATTGCAACTATTTCAGCAGTAACCGTAACGGTATTATGTTTTGGTGCAATTAGTAAATCAACGATGGATGAAAATACAAAGTTAATGGCACCTCATGACTTAAATTTTAAAGATAGTAAACAAGCAAAACAATTTGAAAGTAAATTACAAAAAGCACACATTGAAGTAAAGAAAGACTATAAAGAAGTGACACGTGGCGATATATTAAATGATCAAGTATTTCAAAAATCAAATATGGGTAATATGAAAACCTTGTTTGTTACGAGCAATCAATACTTTAATGATAAAGCAGTTTCTGGAAATAAAGCTAAATTGATTAACTTAGCAGCTGGTTCTGGAATAGTAAAATATGATTTAAATAAAGAGATTCAGTTAAAAAATAGTCATACGGAAACATTCAAGGTGATTGGCGACAGTAATAAAGCGACATTTATGAGCGAAGTAAGTTATGGTGGTCCAGTATTATTAGTAAGCTCGGATAAATATGAGCAAATCAAGCAAGAAGGTAAAGAAACGAATAAACAATACGGTTATGATTTGAAACATCATACAGATTTGACAAAAGCAACGAAAATTGCACAATCTATTGAACCGAGTATCCAATCACAAGGTATGATAAAACAAGAAATGAATGAAAGTGTCGGCATTTTATTATTTGTCACTTCATTTTTAGGTTTGGCATTTTTAGTGGCAGCAGGATGTATTATTTATATTAAACAAATGGATGAGACTGAAGATGAAATCCCGAACTTTCGCATTTTAAGAAAAATTGGTTATACTCATCAGGATATGTTGAAAGGACTAGGGTTAAAAGTAATTTTCAACTTTGGCTTACCTTTAGTTGTGTCACTGATGCATGCTTACTTTGCAGCAAAAGCTTTTATGGGTATTTATAATGCGACAAGTATGACACCAGTTTATGTTGTCATGATAGTATATTCAATTGTGTATTGTATATTTGCAATTATGTCTTTTATACATTCAAGCCGAATTGTAAAACATTCAATTTAAAAAATAAAACATTCTATTAATAAGCTTAAATAAAATGCTGTGAATGAAGTTATAAACATATAACATGATTCACAGCATTTTTAATTTATGTATCGGGTTTTTTTAAATATGTTTGTCGTTGTCTATTCGTGGTATGTAGTACACGGCACAATGATTACACATGGGGGTATAATGATGAATTTATTAGAATTTCATAAGCAAATTAAAGGTTATACACAAAACAAACAACCAGGTATTCAAAAAGAGATGAATCCACAGCCTATAACAGAGATGGAAGGTTATAAAAGCGGTGGCAAATTAACGGGCAAGGTTGCTCTGATTACTGGCGGTGATTCTGGCATTGGGTGTTCTGTAGCGATGCTATTTGCAAGAGAAGGTGCAAATGTTGCTATTGGCTATTATGATGAACATGAAGATGCTCAAAAAGTAGTGGATGATTTGAAAAGAATAGGTGTAAAAGCTAAAGCCTATGCACATGATTTAAAGGTAGTGTCAGACGCTCAAGCATTAATTGATAAAGTGGTTAAAGACTTTGGAGGTTTAAACATTTTAGTAAATAATGGTGGCGTTCAATTTCCACAGGATAGTTTTCAAGAAATTACGCCAGAGCAAGTGAAAGAAACGTTTGAAACTAATATTTTTGGCATGATGTTTTTATCTCAAGCAGCAGCGCCACATTTAGCAGACGGTGATGCCATTATCAATACTACAAGTGTAACAGCATATAGAGGATCAGCGCATCTTATTGATTATTCAGCAACCAAAGGGGCAATTGTAGCGTTTACAAGATCTTTAGCGACAAGTTTGATAGAACGGGGCGTACGTGTAAATGCTGTTGCACCTGGTCCGATATATACACCTTTAATACCTGCTACATTTTTAGAAGAAAAAGTAGCACATCAAGGTGGAGAAACGCCAATGGGTCGCCGAGGACAACCCGCAGAACTAGCACCGTCGTATGTATTTTTAGCGTCTTATGCAGATAGTTCTTACATTACAGGACAAGTCATTCATGTAAATGGCGGTGATTATATTACTTCTTAAGTATAGTGTGTAGCTTGATTATTATGGACTAACGAAATAACAACTTACTGCAACTTTGATAGTAAAGCTTACTCTATAAAATTAGTAATGAATGTAGGGTGTGTCTTGTTTTAAAGTTAATTGAAATATTTGATTTAGCATTATCATTTTGTAGCCCTTAAGGGGATAGACTTTGATAATACCTTCTATATTAAGTAGTAGTAAAAAACACTTTCATATCAATTCATGCAAAAGCATGAATTGAACGAAAGTGTTTTGTTATATTTTATAGCAAATGTAAAATCCTTTGAAAGATGAAAGTACTTTTGCAATGTTTGTAAAGTTTTCTAAAGTTGAGCGTGTATTGTTAATATGATATTTAACATAGATATGTTATTGATCTAGTTTTGAATTGAGAGATGCTAGGTTGCATGTACATCTATATCTAAAAAGTATGTTAATCATTTATAACTAAGGCATCAAGTTTGATGCATACGTTTTAAAATATTAAAAGAAATCTGAAGGAATGAAATCATCGACATTGATATTTTTTAAAGAGTCAAAGTTAACATTTTCAATATTTTGTAGTATTTCTCCTTCTTTAAATTGTTGATAATAATTTGTAGTTTCTGCTACGATATCGTGATCTTGAAATGTTTTTACGACACCTAAGATTAAGAGGACTGCTATTGCACCTTTGATGATTGTTTTCATAAGTAATGACTCCTTTTAATGATAATACATATATTATAAATGAAAATTTAGTCTGTGACATGCGTCCAGAGTATTTACATACTATCGTACCTTAGTTGTATACGACGTGCTTATGAAAATATATGGTCATCAATTCTAATTAAAGTTTCAATTAGAGACCAAAAGCAATTGGTAACCAGAAATAAGCAAATAGTGATATGACAATAATGGTGAATATATTTAATATAAAACCAGCTTTTACCATATCTTTCATTTCTAATTCATCAGAACTAAATACCGCTGCATTTGGTGGTGTTGAAATGGGCAACATGAAAGCACATGTTGATGATACTGCTACAATACCCATAATAATGAAAGGGTCTTGGCTGATAGCTGCAGCAAATCCAATACTGATTGGCATTAACATATTTGATACGGCTGTATTAGACATCACTTCGGTAAGGAATAAAATGCCAGTCGTAAGCACGATAACAATTAAAATGAGTGGCAACGGTTTTACAACGCCTAGCATACCCCCAAACCACTTTGTTAAACCAGAGTCTTCAAAAGCAGCAGCTAACGAAAGACCGCCACCAAACAATAGTAATATACCCCAAGGGAGTTTACTCATATCATCCCAAACAAGTAAACCACCTTTGTGGGATTTAGCTGGAATTAAAAATAAAAGCACTGCACCTATCATTGCAATAACTGTGTCTGATAAGTGGAGAGAAGATGGAAGCAGGCTACCACAAATCCATAATATACTAACAAATAGAAATACAATACCTGTTAATTTTTCTTCTAGACTCATAGGTCCTAAATCACGTAATGATTTTTTAGCAAAATCAGAAGATATTTGATCTGCATCTTCAATTTTAAAGAGCCATTTTGTCATTAACAAATATAATATGATAAGTAATATAATTGTTAATGGTAATGCAAAAATCATCCATTGTGCAAAAGAAACTGTTCTATTTAAGCTTGAAGAAGCGATTGCAGCAAAAACTGCATTTGGCACTGAGCCAATTAATGTTGCGAGACCACCTATAGAAGCGGAATAAGCGACCGTAAGTAATAAAGCTTTACTGAATTTATGTGCTGACTCAGGCTTTAAAAATTGTGCGTTTTGGATTTCATGTATTAAAGCTAATGCAATCGGTAACATCATTAAGGCTGTTGCAGCATTTGAAATCCACATCGATATAAATGCCGTTGCAATCATGGTACCTAAAATAATCCTATTGCTATTAGAACCCATCATAGCGATAATCGTCATAGCGATACGTTTATGTAAGTTCCATTTTTCAATTGCCAAGGCAATAATGAAGCCCCCCATATACATAAAGACGATCGGATCAGCATAAGCACTTGCAGCTACTTGTTCGTCTGTGCCTCCACTTAAAGGTAGTAGAATAAGTGGTATGAGTGAAGTAGCCGGAATAGGAATCGCTTCTGTAATCCACCACGTGGCGACAAAAAGTGTTACAGCAAGTACGGCCCTAGGAGCGTCATCTAGCCCAGTAATCTCAGGAATAAAATAAAAAGTAAGAAAAAGCAACGGTCCTAGTATCAAACCAATTTTTTGTTTCATAAAAATCCCCCTTGTTTGTACCCTTGCATTAGTAAGAATATCAAGTTGGAAAAGTAATGACAATTTATTTTTCAGAAAATTGTAAAAAAACAACTGTTTTATTGTTAGAATAAATTTAATCTTATGCATGCAAAATAAAGGGGAGTGATTTTATGGTTTTGGGTACACTAGTAGGAAAAGATGATACATGGGTATTATGGGCGATTATTATAGTTTGGGCCACAATAAGTATCTTTTTAGAACAACGATATCAATGGGCAAGTACGATTTCAGGAGCGATTATTGCATTGGTAGGAGCGATGTTACTTTCTAACTTTAAAGTTATCCCAACGAGTGCACCAGTTTATGATACCGTGTGGGATTATATTGTCCCTTTATCTATACCGTTGCTACTTTTTAGTTCAAATATATTAAAAATTTGGAAAGAAAGTCGGCGATTGTTATTTATTTTTTTAATTGCGTCAATAGGGACCATGATAGGGACAACTGTAGCTTTTATTATATTAAATCATTCAGTGCCTTATTTATCAAAAATAGGGGCGATGATGACTGGAAGTTACATTGGTGGGGGTGTGAATTTTGCGGCATTAAGTTCCAAATTAAAAACGCCTGGAGAAATGGTTTCATCCACAGTTGTTGCAGATAATAGTGTCATGGCATTATATTTTCTGTTATTAATTGCTATACCATCCATTCCGTTTATTAAAAAACACTTTAAAACACATTATCATAGTGATCATACACCGGCAGCACAACAATCATTTTGGCAACCAAAAAAAATTCAATTATTAGATATCGCATTTTCAATCGCTGCAGCAATAGCAATCGTTGCAATCAGTTTTAAACTTTCTGAATTAATACAACATGTTGTACCTCAAAGTAATTTGCTCTTAACTATACTTGTGTCATTTTTTGGTGATTTCTATCTCTTACTTACAACTTTAACACTTGTCATCGTTGCAATTTGGGGAAACTTCTTTGAAAAATTAGCAGGTGCCTCTGAAATTGGAACATTCTTAATTTATATTTTCTTTGTTGTCATAGGTACACCAGCCTCGTTTGTTACGATTGTAAAAACGGCACCGTTGTTATTTATTTTTGTTATGATAATTTTAATATTTAACTTGGGTTTGAGCTTGTTGTTAGGAAAATTGTTGAAATTCAACATTGAAGAGATATTACTTGCAAGTAATGCAACTGCTGGAGGTCCTACTACTGCAGCTGCATTAGCTATTGGTAAAGGTTGGACTGATTTAGTCGGACCTATATTAATTGTAGGTACATTAGGTTATGTGATTGGCAATTATGCAGGTACATTAATGTATCAATGGTTATCTTATATTGCATAGTGGTAAGACAATTATTTAGAAATATCATGACGCGATGATATAGTTAATCTGGTGAATTATTATAGATGAGTGAGGGATGTAATATGAGGGAAAAAGAAAAAATGTTAGCTGGACAATGGTATGACGCAAATTACGATGAAAATTTGGATAAAGAAAGAAATATAGCTAAAGACTTATGCTTTGAATTAAATCAAACGAAACCTAGCAATAAAGCAAAGCGTCAAACTATTTTGAAGGCATTGTTACATGCTGAACCAAATAATTTGGAATTATTAAGTCCGTTTTATGTCGATTATGGTTATAACCTTTTTTTAGGTGAACAGGTGTTTATCAATCATGATTGTTATTTTATGGATGGTGGTAAAATTTTTGTGGGCAATCATGTGTTTATTGGACCAAAATGTGGTTTTTACACTGCGATACATCCATTAGCATATCAAGATAGAAATCAAGGATTGGAACAAGCGTTACCCATACATATAGGAGATGATGTATGGATTGGCGCAAATGTCATAGTCTTACCAGGAGTAACAATAGGTAATGGCTCAGTAATTGGTGCGGGAAGTGTTGTATCTAAGGATATTCCTGAGAATGTAGTTGCAGTCGGCTCTCCGGCAAAACCAATAAAAACGATTGAAAACAACGCATCGACATGATGATATTAAATATTGAACTTTTTCGATAGGAGTTAGTGACATGATTCAACGTTTGCAACGGATCATGTTACGACTCTTTTTTATTTTTTAACAGGATAAATAAAATATTATTGCGTGAAATTTTAAAATAAATTAAATTTGTTTTAAAAAATGTTCCGCGGAGCTTAATTAGAAATTAATAAAATTGTTCGGAATATAATAAAAAATTATGTTAGAATATATAAATATGGAAATTGAAAAGTTTATATTTTGTGATTTTCAAATATTTTAATATTTATTTTTTGCAAGTAGCTTTGCCATCCATATTTAGAAAGGATTGAACGATTTATTGCACAAATTTATTGTGTGAGCAGTTCAAAGAAAGAGGAGAATGATTCATGGATATTTTAATAGGGACCTTGTTTTTAATCGTTGTACTAGTGTTATTTACATTATTTACATATCGTGCTCCTAATGGCATGCGTGCAATGGGAGCATTAGCTAATGCAGCGATAGCAACATTTTTAGTGGAAGCTTTTCATAAGTATGTTGGTGGAGATCTGTTTGGTATTAAATTTTTAGGAGATCTTGGTGATGCTGCTGGTGGACTTGGCGGTGTGGCAGCTGCAGGTTTGGTAGCTTTAGCAATCGGGGTTTCGCCTGTGTATGCTTTAGTGATTGCAGCAGCTTGTGGCGGTTTAGATTTAATACCAGGATTTGTTGCTGGTTATGCAATTGGTTATTTAATGAAGTTTGCAGAACATAAAGTGCCGGACGGCGTAGATTTAATAGTGGGTATTTTGATTATAGCGCCACTAGCAAGATTAGTAGCTACTGTAATTACGCCATTAGTAAATAATTCATTATTGAAAATTGGGGATATTATTCAAAGTTCCACAGAAATTAACCCGATTATTATGGGTCTTATACTTGGTGGCGTCATTACAGTTGTTGGAACGGCACCATTAAGTTCCATGGCATTGACTGCGTTATTAGGTTTAACTGGGATGCCAATGGCAATTGCAGCCATGGTTTCATTTGCATCATCTTTCATTAACGGTACGATGTTTAATAAACTTAAACTAGGAGATCGTAAATCTAGAATTGCAGTTTGTATTGAACCATTATCACAAGCAGATGTTGTGTCAGCCAATCCAGTACCCGTCTATACCGCTAACTTTATTGGTGGTGCTTTAGCAGGTGCGGTGATAGCATCATCAGGTATGATTAATGATGCGACAGGTACAGCTACCCCGCTCGCAGGTTTTCTTGTTATGTTCGGTTTCAATAACCCGATAAAAATAATTATTTATGGCGCCATTGTAGGTGTTATAGGTTTAATCGTAGGATATGTATGTTCAGTTTGGTTTAAAAATTATCCAGTCGTTTCGAAAGAAGAGATAGAAGCACGATAATGCTACGTTATAAGTAAATGATGTAAATGTTAATCTTAAAATAGTCAACCGTGTTTCATACTGATCATAAAAACCATTATAAAAATGAAAAGCAGCATATAGCAGCCATTTAGTATTTGTGGATGCTATCATGCTGCTTTTTAAATTTCCATCATTAAAATTAGTGTGTAAAAATGTGTATCATGTGAAATTAATCGCTTAACTGACTATCTGGGACGTCAGTGATAAACATATGTCCTGGTGCATGTGTAATCATCAATTCTGGTTTAGCATCTAACGCAACAGATTGAGGCGTAACACCACAGCCCCAAAATACTGGTACTTCATTTTCTTTAATCGTGACAGGTTCGCCAAAATCAGGATTTGTTATGTTTTCGATGCCAATTGTTGATGGATCTCCTATATGTATTGGCGTACCATGAACATTTTTAAAGTGTGTCGTAATTTCTGTTGCTTTTATAGCTTGTTGCATAGTCATCGGTCTCATACTAACAGTGATATTTCCTGAGAAATGGCCACTTGGTGCGGCTGGAATATTTGTTATATACATTGGAACATTATGTTCTTCTTCAATGTGACGTATTGGTAGACCCGCCTCCAACAAAGCATGCTCAAAAGTGAAGCTGCAGCCAATCAAAAAACTGACCATGTCATCATTAAATAAATGAGATATGTCAGTAGGAGATTCTACTAATTCGCCATAACGGTATACTTTATATTGTGCTACTTCATTTGTGATGTTAGCTTCTTTACCATAAGTAGGAAAAGAGATTGAACCAATTTCTGAAACATCTAAAAGTGGGCATGTTTTTGGGTTTCTGAAACAGAATTTTAAAAAATCATATGCATAAATAGAGGGTAATATGACTACATTAGCTTGGACATAACCTTTAGCCATTCCGCTTGTATGACCTGTAAGTTCATTTTTACTAATCATTTTTCTTAATATACTTGGGTGTTGGTTTTGTAAATTCATTAAGTGTTCATCCCCTTAAATTTAACGTCTTAGCTACATTTTAGCAAAAAGTAGCATATAAGTTGTATAAAATGTTCAGAATCTTTTGGAAAATATAAATAGACATCGTATTGAAATTAAAGTACATTTGGATTTCAATACGATGTCCGTTTGTGATATTTAATACTCAATTAAACAATGGTAATTTATTGGGTCAGCTGGATGAGTTTAAACAGTATGATAGATTAATCATCTTTGTTTTTGGTATCTTTATCATGGTTTTTGCCATTATCGTTATGATTACTTGGTTCATTTTCTTCTATCGGGGCATCCTCATCGGTTTCTAAATGATTTGTTTCGCGTTCTTCTAGTGGTATAGAATAATCTTTATCATCATTGATGTAGGTCATTTTAAAGTGTTCCGTTGGTTCTCTTCTCAATGCACGCATTAGAGAAAAAATCATGAGTAATAAAATAATTGAAAATGGTAGACCTGTTACAACTGAGGCAGTTTGTAAACTCGTTAAACCACCTGCAATTGTCATAGAAACAGATATAGCACCAATTAATATGCCCCAAATAATTTTATGTTTGATTTTAGGATTAGCAATACCACCAGTTGCCATACCCGCAACAATATGTGTAGTAGAATCAGCACTTGTAATGATAAATATAAAGATAAGTGCGATTGCTAATGCACTTGTGATGTCAGCGATAGGAAATTTGGATAATAATTCAAAAAGAGCAACAGTATAATCCTTGTCGACAATATTAGCGATATTGTCGTTACCATTCAATGCTATTTTAACAGCTGTACCACCAAATCCAGCTATCCAAGTAAATGAAATTAAAGGTGGGATAATTAATACACCAATAACAAATTCTCTAATCGTTCTACCGCGAGAGACACGAGCTACGAAACCACCAATAAATGGTGACCAAGATATAACCCATGCCCAATAGAAAACAGTCCATTGTTGTATCCAACTGTTATCGCCTGTATATGGGCTGATGCGTAAACTATATTCAATGAAATGACGTAGATAATCACCGATTGCTAATGTATAAGATTCTAAAATAAATTTAAAATCACCAAAAATAAACATGAAGATAAGTAATATTGCGCCTAAGCCAATATTGATATTACTTAACCATTTTACACCTCTATTTAAACCAGTAATCGCTGATGTTAAAAAAATACCTACCATTAAAATAGTGATTGATATTTTGGTAACATTATTGTTAGGAACGTTAAAGACATGTTGTAGACCACCACTAATTTGCATAATACCTAAACCAATAGATGTGGCAATCCCCATTACTGTAGCTATAATGGCTAATACATCTATCACATTTCGATATGGTCGTTTATAAGATTCACCAAATACAGGTTCCATCGCCGTTGAAATGAGACCATCACGTTTTTTTCTAAATTGGAAGTACGCCACTGTTAAACCGGCAATTGCGAAGATAGACCATTGAGAAATACCCCAATGAAAAAAAGTATAGCCCATAGCAACACGCGCTGATTCTGATGAAGCGTCTGGCGTTTTTCCAGGAAATGGAGAGTGTAAATAATGCGTTAATGGTTCTGCTACACCCCAAAATACAATGCCGACACCCAAACCTGCAGAAAAGAGCATCCCAATCCAAGACATCATAGAAAATTCAGGAGCTTCATTATCATCACCCAATTTAAAGCGACCATAACGTGAAATGGCTAACGCAATTAAAAATATATCTAAAATAAAAATAATTACTAAAAACAGCCATCCAAAACTATTTGCTATATAATCGTAGACTTGTTGTGCGTGATTACCAAAACTTTTAGGGAAAATACCTGCAATTAATGTTATAAGTACAATAATTGCAACAGATATCATATAAACAAGATTTCTATGTTTCTTCTTTCTGTCGTGTGCATTTTTGTCACTCATAATAGTGTTAAATCATCCCTTTGTTTTCATTTATATTAAGAAATTACCCTAATACAATGACACTATTCATTGAAAATGCTAGCGAATATTATAATATGGATGACGTTGCATGATTCATATTTTTGTGGGTATAGAACATATGAAAAATTATAAATTGCAAAGGAGGTTGCATATGAAACGTACTTTTGAAAAAGTACTAATTTGGCTAGGAATTTTCATACAATTTGTACTGATTTTTTTAATGGCTATTGCTGCACCATTTTTAAACGATCGGAGTTTTAAACGTTCATTAATGGGTTCTTTTAAAAATCAAGATGCTATTAGCGATAATTTAACTCAAACAGAAACATCACAATTATTAGATAGTATTAGTCAATTATTTATCGTTGCTTTAGGCTTAGTTATTGTAACGACAATCTTAGCATTAATATTTGTTTTATTAATCAAGAAGATACCAAAAACTGCAGGTGTTGTATTTATATTACTTGCAATTGTCTGTGTGTTTACATTAAATATATTTACAGCATTGTTATGGCTAATTGCAGGCATCATACTGTTAGTTAAAAAACCACATAAACATAATAAAAGTCAAAAAAGTACATAAAAATTAAATATTGTTTGTTGACTTGATAAATGTCATTATTCAACGATGGTTGAATTGAATGGACGTTGTAACAATTTTAATGTGACATTATACGAATTAAACACTTTCTTTAAGTTCATAAATGTAAAAAATTTAAAGAAAGTGTTTTTTGAAATCACTTGAACGATATAAATCAAGCGCAATACAGTTTTTAAAAGTAAAAGTTAGACATAAAATACGATTTATTTTTATAAAAGTTATTGTAAGCGATTGCATTTGTTGTGTGATACCTATACAATGAAAATAAGAATGGAATTTTTCCATTTTAGTTTTCTATTTACAAACTTACATGGGGGTAGAAAAAATGGTTGTCAACTATACAAATGAACCAGGCATTGACTTTACTGATAATAACAATGTCGAATCATTCAAAGAAGCATTAAAGAAAGTTAAAGGTGAATTAAATCAAAAACTTCCGTTAGTGATTAATGGGGAGAAAATTTTTACTAAGGATACATTTCAGTCTATCAATCCTGCGAACACTTCTGAAGTTATTGCTGAAGTATCAAAAGCTACAACAAAAGAAGTAGATAAAGCTTTTGATGCAGCTAATGAAGCTTATAAATCTTGGAAACGTTGGACGCACAGAGATCGTGCTGAATTTTTAATTAGAGTTGCAGCTATTATTAGACGACGCAAAGAAGAAATATCAGCAGTGATGGTGTATGAAGCTGGTAAACCATGGGATGAAGCAGTTGGTGACGCAGCTGAAGGTATTGATTTTATCGAATATTATGCTAGATCAATGATGGAATTAGCAGACGGTAAACCAGTATTAGATAGAGAAGGCGAACACAATAAATATTTTTATAAACCAATTGGTACTGGGGTAACAATCCCACCATGGAACTTCCCATTTGCAATTATGGCGGGTACTACTTTAGCGCCAGTTGTTGCTGGTAATACAGTTCTTTTAAAACCTGCAGAAGATACCCCGTTAACAGCGTATAAATTAATGGAAGTATTAGAAGAAGCAGGTTTACCAAAAGGTGTTGTGAATTTTGTACCAGGTGATCCAAAAGAAATTGGCGATTATCTTGTTGATAGTGTTCATACGCACTTTGTTACGTTTACAGGTTCACGCGCAACAGGTACACGAATCTTTGAAAGAGCCGCAAAAGTTCAAGAAGGACAGCAATTTTTAAAACGTGTTATCGCTGAGATGGGCGGTAAAGATGCGATTGTTGTTGACAAAGAGATCGATACAGACTTGGCAGCAGAATCTATTGTTTCATCAGCGTTTGGCTTCTCAGGTCAAAAATGTTCTGCTTGTTCACGTGCGATTGTTCATCAAGATGTATATGATGAAGTATTAGAAAAAGCAGTTAAACTTACACAAGATTTAACTTTAGGAAATACAGAAAATAACACTTCAATGGGACCAGTTATTAACCAAAAACAATTTGATAAAATTAAAAATTATATCGAAATTGGTAAAAAAGAAGGTAAGTTAGAACAAGGTGGCGGTACAGATGGTGCTACTGGTTACTTTGTTGAACCTACGATTTTCTCTGGACTTAAATCAAGCGATCAAATCATGCAAGAAGAAATCTTTGGGCCTGTTGTTGGTTTTGTAAAAGGAAAAGATTTTAATGAGTTATTAGAAATCGCTAATGACACAGATTATGGATTAACAGGTGCAGTTATTACTAATAATCGCGAAAACTGGATTGAAGCTGTTAAAGAATATGACGTTGGTAACTTATACCTAAACCGCGGTTGTACTGCAGCGGTTGTTGGTTATCATCCTTTTGGTGGTTTCAAAATGTCTGGTACAGATGCAAAAACAGGTAGCCCAGATTATCTATTGCACTTCTTAGAACAAAAAGTTGTTTCAGAAATGTTTTAATTGTTAACAATCGGCTAGGATAACATTTCTAGTAAAATAAAGATTCTGGGATAAATCCCAGAAAAATAGCACTCAGATGATTTAATTCAATTCAATTCATCTGAGTGCTTCTTTTTATTCATCATTAACTTGAATATTAATCATTTTATGAAAAAGTGCATCAATGGCTTCATACGACATATTACTATTATGTTCACGCATCCATTCCATAAAACCGTATAAAGTCGCACCGTAAACATAAAATACTAAATCTATTGGAACGCTTTGGTCAACCGTTATCCGATGTTCGTTTGCTTTAATATCATTTTGCAGTATACGGATAAAATGATTTTCAACTGTACGTTCAAATTCTTTATCGTCTTCTTGTTTATGCTTTATTTTACTAAAATCGTCAATGTGTGTGACGGATTGTTCCATGCTAGTAAAAGGGTTATTGATACGATCTTTAATATCTGTGGAAAAGTAATCTTGAGTTAAGTAAGTCATTAAATAAATAAGTAAATCGTATTTATCATAGAAATGCTTATAGAAGGTTGTACGATGAACTAACGCTTCATTGCAAATTTGATTAACTGAAATAGTTGAAAACGCATATTTTTCTAATAGTACATATAAGCTTTGAGATAATGCCCGTTTTGTTTTGATTACACGCAAATCTTTTTCATTCATTCTACAATTCTCCTAATCTGTAGTTTAAATATACGGAATTGGATATTTAGTTCTTTTTTAAATAGGGTAAATCATTATAAGATGTCAATAGAAATAATCTACAGTATATGTATAAACTATAACGTTGATTAATTAAGGAGGCAATAGTTTGGCGAAATTTTTATACAAATTAGGTTCATTTGTTGCAAAGCACAAATGGTGGAGTGTTGTTGCTTGGGTGATTATTCTTGCAGCAATTATTATACCGCTTACAATAAGTTCACCTAAGTTTGATAATGATATAACTATGAATGGCTTACAGTCATTAGATACGAATGACAAAATAGAAGACGAATTTGGGCAAGACAGTGAGAAAGCTCAAATTAGAGCAGTCTTTAAAAGTGATTCAGATAATGGCATAGTGAAGCAAGATATGACTAAAGATATCAAAGATACATTGAAAGATATTAAAGATGATGATGGAGATATTAAAAATATCTCAGACCCTTATGACAATAAACAAATCAGTGAGGATAAATCGACAGCCATCGCTGATATTAATTATGATGTGTCTGCAACGTCATTAAAAGAAGATTCAAAAGATAAAGTGAAAGACCAAGTTGAAAAATTAGAAGATGAGCATAATGTACAAGTAGAACTGATGGGTACAGGTATGGAATCGACTGAAATTGGCGGTTCTTCTGAATTAATCGGAGTGATTGTCGCATTTGTTGTACTTCTAATTACGTTTGGATCGTTTATTGCAGCAGGTATGCCAATCATTAGTGCTTTACTTGGTTTAGGCACGGGTGTAGGTATCATATCGTTATTGACGTATGCATTTGATATTCCAAATGTTACTTTAACATTAGCGGTTATGATTGGTTTAGCAGTAGGTATCGATTATGCATTATTTATTTTATTTAGATATCGTCAAATTGTTAAAAGCGAACCAAATCACATTAAAGCAATAGGTTTAGCTGTAGGAACTGCAGGCAGTGCAGTCATCTTTGCAGGTGTTACAGTTATTATTGCTGTTTGTGGATTATCACTTGTTGGTATAGATTTCCTAGCCGTAATGGGCTTCGCTTCTGCAATTAGTGTATTTGTCGCAGTGATTAGTGCATTAACTTTATTACCAGCATTGATTAGCATTTTCCATAAGCAAATTCATCCTAAACAAACGAAAACTGAGTTTGAGGGAGATGTAGATACGAAATGGTCCAAATTTGTAGTTGGAAAACCACTTGCAGCAGTGCTTATTGGACTTATTATCTTAGTTGTAGCTGCTATACCGATTAATGATATGCGTTTAGGTATACCTGATGATGGTATGAAACCAGCGGATACAACTCAGAAAAAAGCATATGATATTGTATCTGATAAGTTTGGAGAAGGATATAATGGTCAAATTGCAATGCTTGTCAATGTGAAAGATCAAAATGATGATCCTGAAGCGTTGCAAAAAGACTTACAAAGCTTGAGCAAAGATATTAAAGATATGGATAATGTGAAAATGGTTGCACCGCCCCAATTAAGCAAAAATAAAGATTATGCATTAGTAGCGGTAATTCCTGATAAAGGTCCAAATGCTAAATCTACCAATGATTTAGTTCATGATTTGAGAGATTATAATGATGATGCGAGAGACAAATATAATTTCAAAACTGAAGTATCTGGACAAAGTGTAATTAATATAGATATGTCGCAAAAACTAAATGAAGCTATCCCATTATTTGCTGGCGTAATCGTAGCATTAGCGTTCGTACTATTAATGGTTGTCTTCCGTTCTATCATTATTCCACTAAAAGCAGTTCTAGGTTTCGTCCTTTCTTTAGTGGCAACATTAGGCTTTACGACTTTAATAATGCAAGAAGGATTTATGTCTGAACTGTTTGGCGTAGATACAACGGGACCATTACTAGCTTTCTTACCGGTTATTACAATTGGCTTGCTCTTTGGTCTGGCGATGGATTACGAAGTATTTCTTATGTCTCGTATTCATGAAGAGTACAGTAAAACAGGTAATAATGAGCACGCGATTAAAGTAGGTATTAAAGAAAGTGGTCCAGTCGTTGTTGCGGCAGCACTTATTATGTTCAGTGTGTTTATTGCATTCGTCTTCCAAGATGATGTAATGATTAAATCTATGGGATTATCACTTGCATTTGGTATATTGTTTGATGCATTTATCGTACGTTTATTATTGATTCCTGCGTTGACACAATTATTTGGCAAAGCATCTTGGTATATGCCTGCATGGTTAAATAGAATATTACCTCACGTAGATATTGAAGGGCATGCTTTACAAGGCGAGATGCCTGCATCTAATTATTCACGTATCAATCAGTCTTCTGGTAATGATAGTTATGATCGTACATTTAGCATTCGCAAACAACAAAACGCGTACAATGGAGAAACTAATACGATATCTGTAGATCAAAAAACAAAAAGACTATATAACGAAATTGCACAACAAACAACACAACAAGCATTCTTATATGAAGCTTTAAAATCATATAAAGAAGATTTAACACAGTTGCAAAATGATAGTGAACAATCAACATCCTTCGCTACACACGTAGAGAATAAAAACGAAAGTACGCGTGGCCGTGAAGATGATGAAATTGTTAAGCTATTAGCACAACAAAGTGAAAACATTCGACATTTAAATGAACTAATTGAAAAAACAATTAATAAAAAGTAAAAATTCCGGGAATTAACACTGTTCTCAGAAAAATACTAATCCGTTGTGTACGGATTAGTATTTTTTTTATTTATAATATTCCTAGAGCTAAAGTTTTTTTAAAAGTCTGTTGGAGTATCGTTCGATTCTGTATCTACTTCACTTGAAGTGTTAAAGCATACCAGTTTAACACACTTTAACATCGTTTTAGCATATCCATAAATTAGCAAGATATATTAAGCACATAAATGACCGTCAACAAAATCAGAGACTTTATTTGAAGATAGGTAGATTTTTGTCCAATTAACGACAAATTAAAATCAAAATAGCAAATACGCACTTATTTTATTAAAATATATTTTAATAAAGAGGTGTGTTATGGAAAAATTTTATGATATCGAATTTAATCCAAGCAATAATTCAGTATTTAATTTTAATGATGGTGTACGTATCGTTCTCGTATTAAAAAATAAATTAAAATTTGTCAGTGGGACTAGTATTCATAAATTTCAAGCAGGTGATGTTTTTATTATCAATCATCGAGAGCGTTATCGACTGATTGAGGAGGATGACACTTTATATACCGCTATTCATTTGAAAGCATCGTATTTAAAACAATATATCAGTGATTATAATGATAAAGTATATATTTTAAATTCCCAGACATTGCAAAACGTCATTTATCAACAAATTCTGAATGTTGTGGCTAAGATAGGTGTCGTCTATATTCGAAAAGGTAAATTTTATAGATTATATATGGAACAACTGTTAATTGACTTAATGTTTATGATTGTAAGATATTTACCAGCTTATGAAAATATAAATCATGAACATCATGTCAATGATCATCGTTTAGCATTTGTATGTAAATATATTGAAAGAAATTTCACCAAACCAATCACATTAAGTGAAGTAGCTGAAAAGGTGCATTTAAGTCACACATATTTGTCTAAATTATTTACAAAACATATGGGTATCGGTTTCAATCACTATGTCAACCATATTAGAATTGAACATTGTAAAAATGACTTAATACAAACAGATGATGCTATCACTCAAATTGCTTTTAAAAATGGCTTTAGTAACTCTAATATGCTGTTGAAATATTTTAAATTAGACACAGCATTAACGCCTTCGCAATATAGAAAAAAATATCAGGTAGAAGATATAGTGAGCACCGCCAATAAACCCACTGAGTCAGAAAACTATCAAATGTATCTATACTATTTAAATTCTTATATACAACAAACGCTAGGTACTATGATCCAATCCCCCTATAATCAAAAAGTTATTGATATTACATTGAATTACGATCAAACACACGATTTATCAGATTATAACCATGTGATTCAAATTGGTAGTTTTGATACATTGCGCCTTCAAAGATACAGAAAACAACTGTTAGAAGTTCAACAATTTTTAGGCTTGGATCATGTTTTGATCAAAGATCCTATTTTAAAAGGCTACATTGATCATAAAGTTATTGAAAGTGATGAACTTATTCCTACTATGCATCCTTATATGAAAGTAGATGAATGCTTAAGTTTTTTATTTGAACATCACATAGGTTTAGGAATTGAAATTGATCCTCCAACATTACCATCCCAATTTGCGGAATATACAAAAGAATTAAGATTTTTATTAGAGCATATTTATAATACTGTGCCGAATAGACAACAATTCAAATTAGTCATTTACTTGAAGGGCAAAAAAGCCAATATGCTATTAAAAATAATAATGTTATTTAAGGAATACTTTGAACATACTCAGATTATACTTAATACGGATATCACTGATATTAATGAAGTGACAACTGCCCAACAAATCTTGGATAGTTCCAGTGAAGATGTTGATAGTATAGCGTTTAGCGCAAACCAAAATGATATTATTAATTTCAAATCAATTGAAAGTCAACAGTATGATTTAGCTAAAAGACATATCATAGAACAGTATAATAAGATCACTGAACGATTTAATATAAAAGGAAAAGATGTTTCAATTGTCCTACTTAATTGGAACACTTTAACAGGTAATACAAGCCTTACAAATGGTGAATATTTTAGAGCAGGTATCATATTTGAGCAATTGATTGATATGAATCATCAAATTAACGCAATTGGCTATTGGCTCAATCACGAATTACACCATCAATATAATTCAAATGAGGTTACTTCTGAATTAAATGGTATTGATTTATATCATCAGTTTGATGGAAAAAGACCTGCATTTTTTACAAGTATGTTTTTTAAAAAATTATTTAATCAAGTACTTTTTAAAAATGAAGACTGTATGGTTGTAGGACAGAGTGATCATTTTCAAATCGTAATATGGGATGCAGAACATTACAATCCATATTATATGACGAATGAACAAACAGATTATTTAAGTCATAAAGAGTATCAACTCAATATATTAAATGCAACTACTGGATCATATAAAATAAAACATTTAACACTAGATAAAAATAATGGTGCGCTTTATCAAGTTTGGCAACAGTACAATACACAACATGGTATGGATATAGAAACAATTAATTATGTGAATAGAATCTCTTACCCTAAATTAGATGTCAGTGAAGTTGATGTCGTAGATACGATATCTTATCATTTGAAATTACAAACCAACGCCATACAGATAATTGAATTTAAAAAATACTTTTAATTATATTTATAGAGAAAAAATACAATATGATTCGCTGAGTAGTATGTTTGACGATAAAATGGTCATCAAATTTGTTTAATGTTAAATGCAAAATGACAAAAATAGCATAGTCCATTTTTGTCATTTAAAACCACAAATGATATTTAGAAAATAATCGATACTAAAACCACAATTATTATATATTTTAGCAAAATATATCCGACTACTATATTTTATAGAGAGGATAGCAAGTATCATTTATTGATTTATTGAAAATGTCGAGAGATAAGTACATTTTCCAACTAAGCTAATCTTCCCTATTTGTCATTTTAAAAATATTTTAGGAGGATGAACAAATGACGCAACAGGGAAATACGAAGAGTTATCAAGGTGACAACAAATTAATATTAGGTATTGTATTAGGGGTTGTCACTTTTTGGTTATTTGCGCAATCTTTATTAAACGTAGTTCCTACGTTACAACAATCATTTAATAGTAATATTGGTACAATCAGTATTGCTGTTAGTATTACAGCATTATTCTCAGGGATGTTTGTTGTTGGTGCAGGAAGTCTAGCGGATAAAGTAGGACGTGTGAGAATAACATATTTTGGTTTATGGTTAAGTATCATTGGTTCTTTATTGATTATAATTAGTAATCTACCAATACTACTTATCATAGGAAGGGTAATTCAAGGTTTATCAGCAGCAGCAATCATGCCTTCAACTTTAGCAATTATGAAGACATATTTTGAAGGTAAAGATAGACAGCGTGCACTGAGTTATTGGTCGATTGGTTCATGGGGTGGCTCAGGTTTAGCATCCTTATTCGGTGGTATGGTTTCAACTTTTATTGGTTGGAGATGGATTTTTATTTTATCTATCATTGTTGCACTAATTGCAATGTTATTAATAAAAGGGACACCGGAAACGAAATCTGATAGTACAACAAACTTGAAATTTGATTTTACTGGGCTAATTCTTTTTGTAGTTATGATGTTAAGTATTAATGTCGTGATTACGCAAAGTGGTACATTTGGCATGCTTTCACCTATAATAATAGGATTGCTTATTGTATTTATTATCACAACTATAGCTTTTGTCATAGTTGAAAACAAAAAGCATAATCCATTAATTGATTTTAAATTATTTAAAAATAAAGCTTATACAGGCGCGACATTATCCAATTTCTTACTTAATGGTGTTGCAGGTGCCTTGCTGGTAGCCAATACATTCGTTCAAAAAGGTATAGGTTTCAACGCATTCCAAACAGGACTTTTATCGATTACATATTTGGTTACTGTATTGTTGATGATTAGAGTCGGTGAAAAAGTTTTACAAAAAGTGGGTGCTAAAAAACCGATGTTGTTAGGTACAACATTTAATATGGTTGGTATTATTTTAATATCATTTACATTTTTGCCAAGCGCACTATATGTCGTAGTATGTATCATAGGTTATTTACTATATGGATTAGGTTTAGGTTTTTATGCGACACCTTCTACAGATATGGCGATATCTAATTCTCCTGAAGATAAAGTTGGTGTAGCTTCGGGTATTTATAAAATGGCTTCCTCATTAGGTGGTGCGTTTGGTATAGCTTTATCAGGAGCATTATATGGCGTTGTTACAGAAGCTACAAATGTGAAATTTGGAGCGATGGCTGGTTTATGGCTAAATGTATTAATGGCATTGCTTTCATTCGTTATTATTCTTTTAGCTGTGCCATCATTTAAGAAACAAAATAAAGCATAATTCAATATTACAACGTTGTCATTTGAAAAGTATATAATGACATTAAGGTATCGTATATTTCATTGGAGGAATGATTATCATGAAACAACTGATTGAAAAATTGAAAGAAAAAGAAGCACGTATGATTGAGATACGTCGATACTTACATCAACACCCAGAACTATCATTTTGTGAAAAAGAAACACCTAAGTATATAGAGTCGTTTTATGAAGGTAAAGATTGTAAGGTTGAAACGAATGTAGGACCAAATGGTTTGAAAGTTATTATAGATAGCGGTAAACCAGGTAAGACAATCGCAATTCGTGCTGACTTCGATGCTTTACCAATTCAAGAAGATACGGGTCTAGCATTTTCTTCTAAAAATGATGGTGTGATGCACGCATGTGGGCATGATGCACATACTGCATATATGTTGATTCTTGCAGAGACACTTATTGAAATGAAAGACCAATTTAATGGTAAAGTGGTTGTTATACATCAACCTGCCGAAGAAGTACCTCCTGGTGGTGCTCAGTCAATGATTAAAGATGGTGTTTTAGATGGTGTTGATCACGTACTAGGTGTTCACGTCATGAGTCATATGCCTGCAGGTAATATCTATTATCGAGAAGGAAATGTACAAACTGGGCGTGACTTCTTTAAGCTTAAAGTCAATGGTCAAGGCGGACATGGCTCTTCGCCACATACAGCAAATGATAGTATTGTAGCAGGTGCATATTTTGTAAATGCTTTACAGACCGTTGTTTCCAGACGCTTAAATCCATTTGAAACAGGTGTTGTTACCATAGGTTCATTTGATGGTAAAGGACAATTCAATGTGATTAAAGATAGTGTTGAAATAGAAGGTGACGTACGTGCGTTAACAGATGATACTAAAAACACAATTAAAAAAGAAGTGACGCGTTTGTCAGATGGATTGGAAGCGATGTTTGGTGTCAAATGTGAATTAGACTACCATGATGATTACCCAGCATTGTACAATGATCCTGAGTTTACAAAATTTGTTGTAGACACAATAAAAGAAGCGGATACTGATGCCATTAAAAATGTTGAAAGATGTGAACCACAACCGCCTTCAGAAGATTTTGCTTACTATGCAAAAACAATTCCAGGCACATTTATTTATGCTGGTGCTGCACCAGAAAATGGTGAAATCCATCCCCACCATCATCCTAAATTTAATATCAGTGAAAGTTCAATGCGAGTTTCTGCAGAAGCAGTAGGACTAACAGTATTAAATTATCTTAAATAATAGAATTAATTATGAAAGCTACCATACATTTCTATTGCAGTAGAATACATGATTTACGATAGTAGAATATTGATTAGTGTTATAAACCTAATTAATATTTATAAATAAAAAACAGGCGCATACGAGGTTTATTACTTGATAAACCAACCATACGTATACACCTGTTTTTTTGTTGTATAAATCACACGTTGATATAGGACAAAATAAAATTACATTAAATAACTAATGAGGTTTTTCGCTAATTAAAAAAGTGATCATGATAACAAAAGGTTTAATATTAGGTCATTTAGTGTATATGTAAATTGAAAAAAAGAAAGGAATGATTACATTGAATGGCGAGAAAAAAATAAACGCCCTGTTAGATGATTATCAAAAGCAATTAAAGAAATTATTTAAGTATGATAAAGCAAACGCACTGAGTTTTGATAATGAAAGTAGAAGTAAAGTCGCAGAACAAAAAGGTGTTTTTGTAATTTTTGAAAATAAAAAACCAATATTTGTTGGGCAAGCTGGTGGATTTATGACTGGTTTTAAATTTACACAAAAAGATTTATCTGATAAATTAGGCCAATTTAATTCAGCTTCAGACGCTGGTACTGCAAAATTTAGAAAAGCGTATTTAGCGCATCATGGTTTAGATGAAGCAGAAATGAAAAATATTAAGGCAAGTGAAAAAAATTTAAAGTTTCAATACATTAAGGTTAAAGATAATTTAGCTTTTATCAATATTTTAGAAATTTTAGCATTAGAATATGCTAAGAAAAATAAAATAAACTTATTTAATTTTTCTTAGTTAAAATCTATGTGTATTTGAACTGCTGAGAAAGTGGTGATTAAAATGAATATTGGAACATTTAAAATTCATTTTCAACAACATGATATTTTTGTGAAATTGCCCAAAGCATACGATGAAGCAAAAGAAAGTGGTTATTCACTTATATTAATGCAAGATGGAGACGAGTTATTTAAAGATATTGAGCGAGATATGATATTGGTTGGAGTACAGTCCAACAATAGAAATCAGGATTATAGCCCATGGGAAACGGTTGTAGATGGGGTTCATTATAAAGGGGAAGCGGATGCTTATATTTTATGGATGACTAAGCATTTGCTTCCTTATTTAAGAAAATGTTTTAATATATCACAAAGAAACGAAGATATCTGTATAGCTGGCGCTTCACTAGGTGGATTACTTGCTTTGTATACATTATTTAAAAGTCCAGAAAATTTTGGCAGCTACATATTAATATCACCTTCTGTATGGTACCCAGGATTTGTACAGTTTATGAAACAACAAACCGTTATTAAAGATGACAAACAAATTTATTGGTATGTCGGAGCGCTCGAAGGACAACAACAATTTAGCATGAAACAAGAGATGTTTGTTCGAACAGAATTCGCTGTAGATATATTAAGTGAATTACTGTTTTCTGACAAAGCAATATTTTATTATACTACTAATAGGAACGGTAAACACAATGTATTGTATTTTAAAAGCTATTTTGCTAAAGCAATTAAGAAATTATTTTGATATTGTCAATTTTAGGAAAAAATTAAGTATTTAGTTTAAATTATCAGAAAATTCATAATAATCTGCGGTCAATAACCCCCTTTTCAATAAAACAATGGTAATATTTTAGTTATATGTATTTTTATAAATTGTATTATCACTGATTGCAATTTTCAGATTTGTAAAATACATGAATGAATATATCGTTATTAACATTGAAATAGGGGATGTTTTTATGACAGTGAAAATAGAAAAAGTTTCAGGTAGTAAGTTATTAACTGGCATTGTTTTATCTATATTAACATACTGGTTATTTGCCCAAGCATTTTTAAATATTGGACCTAAAATACAAACTACTTTTGATGCGAGTCCGGATATCGTAAATATTTCAGTGAGTCTAACCTCATTTGTAACAGGTGTATTTATGGTAGTAGCTGGGAATATATCAGATAAATTTGGTAAAGTGAAATTGACGAGAATTGCTTTAGTGTTAAGTATTGTTGGTTCTTTGATGTTGATTGTTTCAGGAAATGTTGTAATGCTACTACTTGGTCGTATTGTACAGGGACTTTCTGCAGCGATTATCATGCCAGCCACAATTTCTATAGTGAATGATTTTTTTGACGGTGATGATAGACAAAAAGCACTCAGTTTTTGGTCAATCGGTGCATTTGGTGGTACTGGGTTATCTTCCTTTTTTGCAGGAGCACTGGCTACATTTATTTTTTGGCAGTCTATTTTTATATTATCGATCATATTATCAATTGTAGCTTTAGTTTTACTGCGTAAATTACCAGAAAGTCGGATTAATAAAGCAGAAACGAGCCCGTTTGATTATATCGGTTTAATCATTTTTATTATTATGATTGGTAGCATTAGTTTTGTCATCACGCAAGGCTATAAAATAGGTTGGTTAAATGCTGTAACAGTAATCTTATTTGTCATATTTTTAATTTGTATATACATATTTTTCAAAGTAGAACGTGTCAAAAAGGTGCCGTTTATCGATTTAGATTTATTTAAAAATAGGCCTTATATTGGTGCCGTTTTAGCTAACTTTTTATTGAATACCGGTGTAGGTGTGATTGCTTTATTAAATATGTACGTACAATCCGGCTTGAAATTAACAGCTTTCCAAGCAGGATTGTTAACTTTACCTTATTTAATTTCATTATTGCTAGTCATTCGCTTAGGTGAGAAGAGTATTAAAAGATTTGGTGCAAAACGCGCAATGATTATCGGCCCAATATTTACTGGCTTAGGTGTATTAATGTTCAGTTTGACATTTTTTGATACTACGCTTTATGTTGTTGTAGCGCTAATTGGTGCTATATGCTTTGGTGGCGGTACAGGATTATTTGCGACACCAGCTTTAAGTACTGCGGTTTCTACGACTCCACCGGAAAAAGTAGGTGTTGCTTCAGGGATTTTTAAAATGGGATCTACATTAGGCGGTGCATTCGGTATAGCAATTATGACTTCTATTTTTACTGGTATAATTCAAAGTGGTCAAAGCATACACATTGCAGCGGGTGTAGGTTTTATCATGGGGACTTGTTTAGTATTATGTGGTGTATTAGCAAGTACACTTGTTATACCAACACGGAAAGTGCGTCAGTGAAGGGTATTTCGTTTATTAATCGCTAGGTTGAGTCTAGGTATTATGATTCGTTCCACGCCTTTTTCATTAATTATGTGAAATGGAGTGCTTATGAGGAATATATTTCATGACAAAATGTAGTTAATAAGTATATCTGATCTTGTTGCTATACAATGACTTAAAGAGTGATTACCGAGTTTTTCTATCATGACTTGTATCGACTGTATCTATTTTACAATAAAATATAAAAAGATTATGATAATCACAAAATATACTAGAAAGAAGTGGTATGATGCACTATAAAACATATTATGAGTCACCGATTGGTCGGATTGCACTTACGTCAGATGGTGAAGCAATTACAGGCTTGTGGTTACCGAAACACGATGATTTCGAATCAAATTATGACGAGGCATTAACAGAAGCGGAATTACCAGTTTTTGAAAAAGTTATTAGTTGGCTCGATAAATATTTTTCAGGAAATAACCCGAAAATTGATTTTGCACTGAAACCTATAGGAAGCGAATTTAGAGAGCAAGTTTGGGATGTTTTATTGAAAATACCATATGGAGAGACTGTTACTTATGGTGAAATTGCTAAAGAAATAGGTATTAAAAGAAATAAGCCAAATATGTCTTCACAAGCAGTTGGTGGTGCGGTTGGTACAAATCCGATTTCTATTATAATTCCATGTCATAGAGTCGTTGGAAAAAACGGTAGTCTTACTGGATACGGTGGTGGCATTGATACAAAAATAGAGTTGTTGAAATTGGAAAAAGTAGATATGCAACCGCTTTACAGACCAAAATATAGTACGAAACCTTAAGCGTAAATTTGCGCATGACTGAAAAATATTGTAAATAAATATTATTATTTTATACATTTTGTATTTTTTATCAATAAAATTTTCTAAAAATATAAAGTTGTTTCTCTTGCTCAGTGTGTTATCCTATAAAACGTCTTTTTTATTATTATTAGAGGGGTGGAAAATTTGGATAATACAAAAAAGTCGTTTTCTAGTGTGTTTATTTATTCAGCACTAGTCGTAGGCTTATTAGTAGTTATTGGAGCTATTTTTCCAGCTAAATTTGGGGAAATTACCGGTGTTATTTCTTCTTGGGTGACAAAAACGTTTGGTTGGTATTATATGTTACTGTATACAGTAATTTTAGGTTTTTGTGTATTTTTAGTATTCAGTCCTATTGGAAAATTGAAATTAGGCAAACCGACAGATAAACCAGAATTTCATACAGTATCTTGGTTAGCGATGTTATTCAGTGCAGGTATGGGCATAGGTTTGGTGTTTTATGGTTCTTCAGAACCGATATCACATTATTTAGCACCGCCAACAGCAGATCCTGAAACGAAAGAAGCGATGGCACAAGCCTTTAGGTCTTCATTTATTGATTATGGATTTCATCCTTGGGCAGTTTATGGCGTAGTGGCATTAGGTTTGGCATATTCTCAATTTCGTAAAGGAGAAAATGGCTTAATTTCTAGAACGCTAAGACCAGTGTTGGGCGATAGAGTAGATGGCCCAATTGGTGTCATTGTTGATGTTTTAGCGGTATTTGCAACTATTATTGGTGTTGCGGTTTCTTTAGGTGTAGGGGCAATACAGATAAACGGTGGTTTAAATTATTTATTTGGTGTGCCGAATAACTCTGTTGTTCAAGGAATTATTATTGCTGTAGTTACCGTATTATTTTTATATAGTGCATGGAGTGGCTTGAGTAAAGGTATCCAATATTTAAGTAATTTAAATATGTTTTTAGCAGCATTGTTGCTTATTGTTATCTTTATTGTAGGACCAACCGTATTGATATTAAATATGATGACAAGCGGTACTGGTGATTACCTTAATTCACTGATTTTTAATAGTTTAGATGTAGCACCATTAAATGAACAAAAAGCTGAGTGGTTGAAAAGTTGGACGATTTATTATTGGGGCTGGTGGATGAGTTGGAGTCCATTCGTGGGTATATTTATTGCGAGAATCTCAAAAGGTCGTAGTATTCGCGAATTTGTAATTGCCGTATTAGGCGTACCCGTTGTGATTAGTATTATTTGGTTTAGTGCTTTTGGTGTAACTGGCATAGATGTTGGACAAGCTCATAGCGAGATATTTAAAATGCCACCAGAAACGCAATTGTTCGGTATTTTTAATGAGTTACCATTTGGTTTTTTATTATCAATTATTGCGTTAGCATTAATTGCTTCATTCTTTATCACTTCTGCAGACTCTGCAACCTTTGTTCTAGGTATGCAAACTGCATATGGTACTTTGAATCCTTCAGGATTTATCAAAATTGTATGGGGACTTGCATTAGCAGCTATCGCTTACGTATTATTATTAGCTGGTGGTGATACTGGACTAGATGCATTACAATCAGCGGCAATTATTTCTGCTTTACCGTTTAGTTTTGTCGTTATATTAATGATGATTTCCTTATATAAAGATGGAAATGAAGAGCGTAAATATTTAGGGTTATCGTTACAACCCAAAAGAGAGATTGAAACACAAGATTTAAACGAAACAAATCGTGATTAATTCTTATAGGAAATTTCAACATAGTGACTTTAATATGATAAAAGAGGATGCCTTTATGTAAGTGAAGTAAAAGGTATCCTCTTTCTTTTATATAAAAAGACCCGTAAGTGAATATTAAAAATTCATTTACGGGTTTATAAATAATCTTTGATGTTAGATAAAGTTATTCAGATATAGACATTTTTATGTCATTAATCATTCTGAATAAAGTGAGATAAGATTAAGTGAATTGAAACTTAATTTAATGTATTATAATTACGAATATGATCATTGATACTTTCGAGATAGAAAATACCTTTTGTTTCATTTGCTAGCTCAACATCATGGTCAAATTCAAGGTTGTCGAAACGTTTGAAAAATGTTTCATATGTGTCAACAGAGATTTCTGTACGATGATTTAATAGATTTTTATGTTTTTCTATATCAAGCGCATCTTGATAACCTTCCACTAATTTACCGCTAAAGAATTCACCAACAGAGCCTGAACCATAGCTGAATAGACCAATTGTATCACCAGCGTTTAATTCGGTATGTGTTTCTAATAATGAAATCAAGCTTAAGTACAATGACCCAGTATAAATATTACCTACATAACGGTTGTAATAAGTTGCCGCGTCATATCCAGAAGTTAATCGTTCTTTAGTTTCTGTGTTGATATCTTCAGTTAAGATAGAATCAAGTGCTTTTTTACCCATTTTAGTAAATGGCACGTGGAAACATAATGATTTAAATGTATCTAGTGTAGTATTATATCTACGTGCATATTCATTCCAACTTTCTTGAAATGAGTGGATATAGGCATCTTTTGATAATGCACCATCCACAAGTGGATACGGTTGTCCACTTGGACGCCAAAAATCGTATACATCTTCTGTAAATGCAACTGCGTCATCATTTAGTTCAAGAATACGTGGATTTTGTGTTATCATCATAGCAACTGCACCTGCACCTTGCGTTGGCTCACCGCCAGATTCTAGGCCGTAGCGCGCAGTGTCACTAGCAATAACTAAAACTTTTTCATTGGGACGGCTAGCGATATAATCTTTCGCTAATTGAATTGCAGGCGTGGCAGCGTAGCAAGCTTCTTTCATTTCAATACAACGTGCGAATGGTTGAATACCTAAAAGATTATGTATTTGAACTGCAGATGCTTTAGCAGAATCTATAGCAGATTCAGTTGCAACAATAACCATGCTAATTTGTTTTTTATCATCTTCAGAGATGATTTCTTTGGCAGCATTGGCACCCATAGATACAATATCTTGGCTCATTGGGCTGACTGCCATTTCATTTTGCCCAATACCAATAAGAAATTTATTTGGGTCAACTTGACGAGATTCGGCAAGTTTAGCCATGTCTACATAAAAATTTGGAACATAAAAATTGATTTGATCAATACCAACTGTCATAAAGTGTATCGACACCTTTCTTTAATAAATAAGCAATTGTATCATATCAAATCACATGTATAAAATACAATGATTTACCACATGTTCAGAAGGAGAATAATAATGAAAAAAATAGCAATCGTAAGTGCCAAGCGGACACCTATAGGAAAATTCAGAGGAAAATTAAGTAATTATACTGCAGTAGAATTAGGTACAAAATCGTTAGAAGCTGCAATGTCAGCAATTAATCTCAAACCTGAAATGATAGAGCAGGTCATTTATGGCAATGTACTTCAAGCTGGAAATGGTCAAAATCCTGCGCGACAAGTTAGTATCAACGCAGGTGTACCTAATACTACACCTGCGATGACTATTAATGAAGTCTGTGGTTCAGGATTGAAATCGATTATATTAGGCAAACAACAAATTCAATTAGGTGAAGCAAAAGTAGTAGCAGTAGGAGGCATTGAAAGTATGACCAATGCTCCCCAAATATTACTTAATGAAGATGCAGCGCCAGTAGAAAGTTTTATGCATGACGGTTTAACTGATGCATTTCTAAATGTACCAATGGGCATTACTGCAGAGAAAATAGCAGAAAAATATAATGTTACACGAGCAGAACAAGATGAATTTGCGAATGACTCGCAACATAAAGCGGCACAAGCTTCCAGCTCAGGTAAATTTGATAATGAAATTGTTCCCTTAACAGATAGTGAAGGCCAATTAATGACAGCAGATGAAGGTATTCGTGGAAATAGCAGTGTTGAAAAATTAAGCACATTAAAAACAATATTTAAAGAAGATGGTACTGTCACAGGAGGGAATGCTTCAAGTATCAACGATGGCGCATCAACAATTATTTTGATGGATGTAGATTATGCAAAACAAGAAGGATTTGAAATTATTGCAACATTAGGTGAACACGCGGAAATTGGCTGTGATCCTGCCTATATGGGGTACGCACCGTACCATGCAGTGACGGAATTATTAGCAAAAGCTAAGAAAGATATAAATGATATTGAAGTTGTAGAAATGACAGAAGCATTTGCTGCTCAAAGTATACCGGTTAAAAATAATTTGGGGATACATCCTGATAAGCTTAACTTATACGGTGGTGCTATTGCTATAGGTCATCCTATAGGTGCGAGTGGAACGCGGTTGGTGACAACTTTAGTGAATATCTTATCGCAAGAAAATAAACAAAATGGTATTGCAACTGCATGTATTGGTGGCGGTTTAGGTATTGCATTATATGTAGAAAAGGGGGATGCATGATGTTACCATTAGGCAAAGATTTTCGTCATTTATCACGTGAAGAAAAGTTAAACTGTCTAGTCGAATATGGTTGGTTGAATAAAGAAAATCAGGATATGTTATTAACACATCCTTTAATTCCAGAAGAAATAGCTAACAGTTTAATTGAAAATGTGATCGGTCAAGGTGCATTACCTGTCGGATTACTACCTGAAATTATTGTAGATGACAAATCATATGTTGTTCCAATGATGGTTGAAGAACCTTCTGTTGTTGCAGCTGCAAGCTATGGTGCAAAATTAGTTAATGAAACAGGAGGTTTTCATGTCATCGCTAGTGAGCGGTTAATGATTGGACAAATTGTTTTTGATAACGTAAAGGATACCCAACGGTTATCTCAAAATATTAAAAATCTTGAACCAAAAATTAAGCAAATTGCAGATGAGTCTTATCCCAGTATTATTAAAAGAGGTGGCGGTTATCGTCGAGTTGAAATAGATACTTTTCCTGAAGCACAGTTAGTATCACTCAAAGTATTTGTAGATACGAAAGATGCAATGGGCGCTAACATGTTAAATACAATATTAGAGGGGATTTCTGCATATTTAAAAACAGAAATTGAAGATGTAGATATATTGATGAGTATTCTTTCTAACCATGCCACTGCTTCTGTGGTTAAAGTACAAGGCGAGATAGATGTTCAATCACTATCGAAAGATGGACGTGACGGGGCCAAAGTAGCACATAGAATGGAAAGGGCATCTGTGTTAGCGCAAGTAGATATTCATCGTGCAGCAACACATAACAAAGGTGTTATGAATGGTATTCACGCAGTTGTCTTAGCTACAGGTAATGATACACGCGGCGCCGAAGCCAGTGCTCATGCTTATGCGAGTAAAGATGGACAGTATCGAGGCATAGCTACTTGGCAATATGATGCATCACGTCAAAAATTAGTTGGTACGATTGAGGTTCCAATGGCATTGGCAACAGTTGGTGGAGGGACACGTGTATTACCTATTGCACGTGCTGCCTTAGATTTAATGAAAGTTGACTCGGCACAAGAACTTGGTCATGTTGTAGCTGCAGTTGGTTTAGCTCAGAACTTCGCTGCATGTCGTGCACTTGTTTCAGAAGGTATTCAAAAAGGTCATATGAGTTTACAATATAAATCATTAGCAATTGTCGTAGGTGCTCAAGGTGACGAAATTACGAAAGTCGCTGAATTGTTAAAAGAAAAGCCGAGCGCAAATGCGGCTATGGCAGAACAAATTCTCAATCAAATGAGAGAAGCACATTAGTAATTAAATGATGTTTTTATAATAGGTGTAATCGTGTCTTTAAAACATTTTATATGAAAGGCGGAGTGATGATACATTGTTTTCATTACTCCGTCTTTTTGTACAATCAATCATTGTGAATTAAACTATAAATATTTTATTTTGGGATTTGAGTTCAATATAATATAAATGAAAAGATTAAAAGAAATGAGGGAATATGATGGGCAATAATATACCGGCATTATCATATGATCACACGAATCATTCTGTGGTGCCACTTTTAGCATCGGAACAAAGCCTACAAACAATTACTGCAGAACCGTGGCTGGAAATTTCAGATGAAGGATTACAATTAGAAGGGTTATGCTTTAATAGAAATGGAGATTTAACACTTTGTGAAGTATTTGGTGGAACTATCTTTCACGTGACTTTACCAGACAAAAAAGTCACTCAGCTTTTTAAATCACATAAAGAAAATCCTGCAGCTGTTAAAATCCATAAAGATGGAAGACTATTTATTTGTTATTTGGGTGATTTCGAACGTTCGGGTGGCGTGTTTGCGGTTAATGCTGAAGAAAAAGCAGAAGAAACGATTGTGTCAGACATTGATACAGAATACTGTGTGGACGATTTAGTGTTTGATAGTAAAGGTGGATTTTATTTCACTGATTTTAGAGGATACTCTACAAATCCTAAAGGTGGTGTATATTATGTTGCGCCAGATTATAAATCCATAACGCCTGTGATTCAAAATTTAGCAGTTGCTAATGGCATAGCTTTAAGTACTGACGAAAAAACACTATGGGTAACTGAAACAAATGCGAATCGATTACATCGCATTGATTTACTAGAAGATGGCGTGACCATTGCACCATTTGGCGCTTCTATACCTTATCATTTTACTGGCCATGAAGGGCCAGATTCATGTTGTATAGACAGTGATGATAATTTATATGTTGCAATGTACGGACAAGGCAGAGTGTTAGTGTTTAATAAAAAAGGTTATCCTATTGGACAAATTTTAATACCAGGACGCGATCAAGGGCATATGCTTCGTTCAACACATCCTGCATTTATTCCAGGTACGGATCAATTAGTGATTTGTGCCAATGATATTGAACAAGGTGGCGGTTCTTGGATTTATACAGCAAAGGGATTTGCAAAAGGTCATCATAGCTACCAGTTTCATTAAAGTAAGATAAAAAAGCGTTTTAAGTCATTGAGTGGGACAGGAATCTCGATTTCTTAAAAAGGTTTCGTCATCTCATCGCGACAAGAACAACAAGCATTAAACAAAGCATAAAGTGATTAACTGAGCTAAAGTACATGTTTAACTCCTACTAACTTAATGACTGACAATATGAAAGTCTGGGACGAATCAACGTCGTCCCAGGCTTTTTCAGTATACACTACCTTTGTTAGTAGTTTTTATATATTAATTATGTAGAAATCATAGCATTAAATTGTTAATTGAAGTTTATAAACACGATCGTAAGGCGAGGTGCTTTGTTAATTTTAAGTATAACAATAAATTAATTGAGATAAAATTCATTAAAAATTTATAAATACACTATTGAAAGCGCATACATTTTTAAGTATGATATAAATTAACAAAGGTAGGTGTTTGCTATTTTAAAGTCAAAAGATAAGCATAATGATGAAAAACAGGATTTAAAGAAGCCGTTAGGAGTTACGTCGGCAGTTGTTACATTGTCAATTATGATTATTACTATGTTAATAACTGTGGCGGTATTAGAAAAAGAACCTCATATACCATTAATGATAGGTACTGCGGTAGCGATTATTGTGACAATGCTACATGGTTATGAATTTAGTGAAGTAGAAGAAATGATGTACAAGGGTATACGGCATGCGTTGCCAGCGATTGTTATTATTATACTTGTAGGTTTAGTTATTGGTTCATGGATTGGTAGTGGTGTTGTAGCAACGATGATATATTATGGACTACAATTAATAGATCCGCGGTATTTTTTAGCAGTTGTAGTTATATTATGTGGTGTCGTAGCGTTAGCGATTGGAAGTAGTTGGTCTACAATGGCGACTGTTGGTGTAGCTTCAATGGGGATTGGAGTTAGTATGGGGATTTCTCCTGGTATGGTTGCTGGTGCAGTCATTTGTGGTGCTTATTTTGGGGATAAGATGAGCCCATTATCGGATACAACAAATCTTGCTTCAGGCTTATCTGGCGTTGAATTATTTGAACATATTAAGCATATGTTCTATACAACTATTCCGGCAGTAATTATTGCATTAATTGCATTTTTCTTTATTGGTATGCAGTATGGCAATAAAAATTTTGATACGAAACGCATCGATGCAATTCTTAGCACTATGCAAGATAATTTTGTAATTTCACCATGGTTGCTGTTAGTACCTTTAGTAGTTATTGTATTGGTCACGTTCAAAGTCCCAGCGATACCAGCCATTTGCGTCGGTATTATATTTGGTTTTTTTGCTCAAATTTTTGTGCAAGGTGGAACAATAACAGAAGCGCTGACAGCTTTGCAAACAGGATATACGATTGAATCAGGTAATAAACTTGTAGATGAATTATTTAATCGAGGCGGATTAGAATCAATGTTTTATACGATTTCATTGACCTTAGTAGCGATGACTTTTGGTGGTGTGCTGGAATACTCAGGCATGTTATCTGCATTGATTTCAGTGATTTTAAAAGTAGCGAGAACAACTGGTTCATTGATTGCATCAGTCATTGTTTCTTGTATTGGTACTAATTTTACATGTTCAGAACAATACATATCTATCATTGTACCTTCTAGAATGTATGCGAGTGCTTTTAAAGACAAGGGTTTACATCCTAAAAACTTATCTAGGGCATTAGAAGATGGTGGAACGTTGACATCAGTATTCGTTCCTTGGAACACGTGTGGCGTATTTATTGCATCAACGCTAGGCGTATCGGTAATGGAATATGCACCATTTGCTATTGTGAATTACACTGTTCCTATAATTTCAGTCATTTTTGGCTACATTGGGTTTAAAATAATTAAATTAAAAGATTCAGATAAGGCGCATACAGATAATACTAACTTAGCTTAATTTTTTGAATTTTATAAAAATTAACCATTTAATCTAAACAGAGGAGAAAACAAGTGAAACTTACTTGTTTTCTCCTTTTATAGTGAAATTTAGCACAAAAATTTGATCACTCAAGTTACTTTGGCTTGTCAACGTACTAATCATACTAATGTTCCAAATGATGAATTGATTTAAAAGATTGAAAAAAAGATATTTAATCGTATACTAGGATATACAAATTGAAGTTTAATATAGAGGAGCATATATATGGATATTAAACATATGAAGTATTTTGTGGAAGTCGTAAATCAACATGGTATGACAAATGCATCTAAATCATTATATATCGCCCAACCAACAATAAGTAAAGCGATTAAAGACATTGAAAAAGAATTGGATATGCCACTGTTTGATCGAAGCAAACGCCAACTTGTACTAACAGATGCTGGCTCAGTTTTTTATCATAAAAGTAAAGAAATCCTATCTTTATACAAAGATTTACCTAAAGAAATTAATAGTCTACTAGGTTTAGAAACAGGTCATATTAGTATTGGTTTGTCTGCAGTCATGAATATGAATAAATTTATACATATTTTAGGTGAATTCCATCAACAATATCCTAATGTAACTTATAATTTAGTGGAAAATGGTGGCAAAATGATTGAACATCAATTAATTAATGATGAAATTGACATCGGTATTACAACTTTACCAGTAGACCAGTCTATTTTCCATTCGTTGCCGTTATATCAAGAAGAGTTGAAATTAGTTTTGAATAAAGAACATCGTCTTGCGCAATATCAACAAGTGAAAATGAGCATGTTAAAAGACGAAGACTTTATCCTTTTTAATGAAGATTTTTACTTGAATGATAAAATTATTGAAGCAGCAAAGAATGCCGGTTATATACCTAATACAATATCTAAGATTTCACAATGGAACTTTATTGAAAATCTGTTAAATGCTCATCTAGGTGTCAGTATTTTACCGGAAAATATCGTAGGTTTATTAGACAGTGACTTTAAAAATATAACACTTGAAGATCCAGGCATGAGTTGGGAATTAGGTGTGATATGGAAACGAGATAAATATTTAAGTTATGCAACCAGGCAGTGGATTGATTTTATGAAACAACGTTTATAAAAGAAGTAGATAGGCGCTACGTACTATTTGTGGGAGTAGTTTGGGAATCAAAAGAATGTTTTGTTTTCAAACCTATTCCCGCTATTTTTTAGCTGTAAAAACCGATACTTAAAAAGTCATTTGAAAAGATACATCGAAAAATAGTCGATCAAATTAATAAGTTATAGCTATTTGGAATATGTAAAATCGCTTTCATAGAAAATAGTAATAGGTATTATGAAAAAACAATATTTTTATTATATTTAATGGCGCGTTATACTTAGTCATGTAATCAACAAAGTAGTTAAAAGTCAACAGTTCAAAAGTATTAAAAAGGGTGATGAGTATTGCAGGTAGCGCTAAAGATTGTCAAAATTATGTTTCAAGCATTAATTATTATGGGTATTACTTTTATTGGTAATAAAATTCAAATGATTTTTGATATTCCGATTGCAGGCAGTATTGTTGGATTAATTTTATTTTTCTTATTACTGCAATTTAAAATTATTCCGACAAAATGGGTAGAAGAAGGCTCTAAATTTTTCTTAGCTACCATGGTATTTTTCTTTGTTCCATCTGTCGTAGGTATTATGGATGTCGCTAGTATGATTAATATTAATTTTGTTTTATTCTTTATCATGATTGTTCTAGGCACATGTTGTGTTGCTTTAATTTCAGGTTTTATTGCTGAAAAAATGGTTAAAGCTGAACAATACGGGAATGGTCAAGATTAGATGGTACTTCTAAAAGCATTGTTAATGATACTATTGACAGTTTGTATGTACGTTGGAGCAAAAAAATTACAATTTCAATACCGGAGCCCATTTTTAAACCCTGCCCTTATATCATCGATTGGAATTATCGTTGTATTATTATTATTTAACTTAGATTATCAACAGTACATGGTCGGTGGTAAGTGGATACACCAACTATTAAATTGTACAGTTGTAACATTAGCATATCCACTATATCAAAATCGTCATAAAATATTAGCTAATGGTAAAATTATATTTAGCAGTGTAATTACAGCAGTAATTTTGAACTTTGCATTTGTTTATGTCATATTAAAAATGTTTGGTTATTCAAAAGAAGTTATTGTTACGATGTTGCCAAGATCAATTACAGCTGCAGTAGGTATTCAGGTATCTCACCAAATGGGTGGTGTTGATGCAATAGCAGTGTTATTTATCGTTGCAACTGGTTTAATCGGGAGCATTTTAGGAGCATATTTGATTAAGTTCGGAAGATTTAAAACTTCTATTGCAAAAGGCCTAACTTTTGGTAATGCATCACATGCTTTTGGTACAGCTCAAGCACTTGATATTGATTTAGAAGCAGGCGCGTTTAGTTCAATTGGAATGATTTTGACTGCATTATTAAGTTCAATCGTCCTCCCGATACTCATAATCTTTTTATATTAAGCAATAGTGTTAAAGCACAGTATTAACTATTTTAAGGGATAATAAATAAATCGTTAAAATTTGGAAGGAGCAATTTTTACAATGGCAAAAATTAAAGCAAATGAAGCATTAGTAAAAGCATTACAAGCATGGGAAATAGATCATTTATATGGTATTCCAGGAGATTCTATAGATGCAGTAGTAGATAGTTTAAGAACTGAAAGAGATAATATTGAATTTGTTCATGTGCGTCATGAAGAAGTAGCAAGTTTAGCAGCTGCCAGTCATACAAAATTAACTGGTAAAATTGGTGTTGCATTAAGTATCGGTGGACCAGGTGTCGTTCACTTACTTAATGGTATGTATGATGCCAAAATGGACAATGTGCCTCAACTTATTTTAGCAGGACAAACAGATAGTACAGCACTAGGAACAAAAGCATTCCAAGAAACAGATATCAGTAAAATGGTAGACGATGTGGCAGTCTATAATCGTCAAATCTCTGAAAATGATAAAGATATATTTGGTATTGTTAATGAAGCTATTCGTACAGCTTATGAGAAAAAAGGTGTTGCAGTTTTAATTCTGCCAAATAACCTATTGACAAACAAAGTGAAAGATACAACAAATACACCAGTGGACACTGCGCCACCAGCACGTATTGCACCAAAACCACGTAGCATTAAAAAAGCTACTAAGTTGATCAACAAAAGTAAACGTCCAGTTATGATTATTGGTACTGGTGCTAAACATGCTAAAGATGAAGTGAAAGAATTTATTGAAGCGGTTAAAATTCCTTCAATCATTACTTTACCAGCAAAAGGTATCTTAGCTGATGCACACCCATATAATTTAGGTAACTTAGGTAAAATTGGTACTAAAGTATCTTATCAAACGATTCAAGATGCTGATTTACTAATAATGGTAGGTACAAACTATCCTTATGTTGACTATTTACCTAAGAAAAATATCAAAGCAATTCAAATCGATACAAATCCAGAAAATATTGGACATCGTTTTGACGTAAATGCTGGTATTATTGGTGATAGTAAATTAGCATTGCAACAATTAACAGATAGTGCTAAACATGTGAAAAATCGCGACTTCTTAAATAAAACATTAGAAAGAAAAGCGACTTGGGATTCTTGGATGGATAAAGATAAAGCAGATGAAAGTTCACCAATTCGTCCAGAACGTCTAATGGATGCAATCAACCAAGTAAAAACAGATGACGCGATTTTCTCAATCGATGTCGGTACATCTACTGTATGGTCAACACGTTATTTAGATTTAACAGTAAATAATAAATTTATCGTTTCTAGTTGGTTAGGTACGATGGGCTGTGCGCTACCAGGTGCATTGGCAGCAAAACGTGCTTATCCTAATCGTCAAGTAGTTGGTATAGCAGGCGATGGTGCATTTGAAATGGTAATGCAAGACTTTGCAACAGCAGTTCAATATGATTTACCAATGACTATATTTGTTTTAAACAACCAAGAATTATCATTTATTAAATATGAACAACAAGCTGCTGGAGAGTTAGAATATGCAATTAACTTCACTGACATAGACTTAGCGCAATTTGCTGAAAGTTGTGGTGGTGTTGGTTATACACTTAAAGATCCAAATAGAATTGATGAAGTCGTAGAAGAAGCAATGGCTCAAGATAGACCAACTATTGTCAATGTTTATGTTGATCCAAATGCTGCACCATTACCTGGTAAAATTGTAAAAGATGAAGCTATTAACTATGGTAAATGGGCATACAGATCTATTACAGAAGATAAAAAATTAGATTTAGATGAAATTCCACCAATGTCAACAGCTGTCAAACGTTTCTTCTAAATCATTATAAATAAAAGATTCAGAGACTTTAATTTCTCAGACTAAGATTAAACGCCAATTCCTATTGAAATATGATAGGAATTGGTGTTTTTTGCTTTGTAAAGTTTTGTATCAAGTTGCGGCCGGATTCTAATAAATACAAAGTGATTTTGTAGCGTGCTGACGCCTAGGGAAAAGATATGAGTGAGAGACTACAGGCTCGAATCATATTCCCAGGCAAGCATGCACGGACAAAATCACAATATTTTAATTATCAAGAGATTAATCATACACTTTTTAAAACTTTTTCAAAAAGATGATTTGATGATTTAATTTAAGATATTTAAAAATAGATTGAAAGTTCAGCATAATATCTATAAAGTGTATTATTATAATAGTTATTTATTAAATTGATTTATCAGGTCAGTTTTAAGTCACAGTATTTTTCAATTAAAAACAATTTAATGGGGGATATTTAAAATGTTCAAATCAATTTTCAAAAGGATAACATTTAAAACGCCGCATACATATGCATTGTTGTTATTTATCATTGTTGTAGCAAGTCTTCTCACATATTTAATACCAGCAGGGGAATATGCACGTGAAAAAAAAGACGGACAAACATTGGTTATATCAGGTTCATATCAAGAAGTATCACAACATGGCGTTTCGTTTTTTGATATATTTCGGGCGATTCCGGAAGGGTTATTGAGTGGAGGAGAAATTGTATTTTACATTTTCTTAGTAGGTGGCGCATTCGGTATTGTTCATAAAACAGGAGCCTTTGAAAATGGTGTGAATAAAGCTATGAGCACACTAGGTTCTTATAAAGTATTGATGATTCCTTTGACTATGACGATATTTTCTATATTAGGATTTTCAATTGGATTAGCAGAAGAAACAATTATCTTTGTTCCTATTGGGATTATTATAGCGAGAACATTAGGATATGATGCGTTGACAGGAGCTGCAATGGTTATACTTGGAGCAGCAAGTGGTTTTATTGGTGGTATGTTAAATCCATTTACTGTTGGTGTCGCGCAATCTGTAGCGGAGTTGCCACTATTTTCAGGATGGGGACTGCGTTCGATTATTTATATTTTTATTTTATTGGCAGCTATAACAACAGTAATGATATATGCACATAAAGTGAAACAAGATATGTCGAAAAGTATTGTTTACGAACTGGAACAAGCTGAAGGACAGTCAACGGCAACGATGGATACACCACGCTTTACAAAGCGACAAAAAGTAGGTTTATTACTCATTGTTGCAGCGATTATATTAAATGTGTTTGGTATTTTTAATTATGGTTGGTCCTTTAACGAAATGAGTGCTAATTTCTTATTAGCAGGTTTACTTGCAGGTGTCATTGGTGGATTGGGCATCAATGGGACTTTTGAAGCTATGATAGAAGGTATGAAAGATATTTTATTTGGCGCAATGATTGTTGGTTTTGCTAAAGGTATTATTGTTATTTTAGAAGATGGGCAGGTAATAGATACTATCGTCCATGGTATGACTACCTTGCTTACAGATGTCCCTTCGTCGGCAGTAATTATCGCGATGTTTATCTTACAATTCTTTTTAAATTTCTTTATACCATCAGGTTCTGGACAAGCATTAACTACTATGCCACTCATGGTGCCAATTTCCGACTTGTTACATATCAATAGACAAATTACTGTACTTGCATTCCAATATGGTGATTCAATCAGTAACGTCTTATTTCCAACTTCTGCAATTTTAATGGGTGCTTTAGCTGTCGGAAAGATATCCTATACACAGTGGCTTAAATTTGCTTGGAAATTAATTTTAGTGTGGGTCATTATATGTTGCATTGGTATGTCAATAGCCCTGATGATAGGTTATTAATCAATATGGATTAAGTTATACAATTAAGTTGAAATTTATGTTGTTAGGCGTAGTATCTGATATTAAAGTATGAATTGAATATTGGATATACGCCTATTTTTATATTATTAATTATTAAAATGTTGAAATATTCAGAAATTACAAATAAGATATGAGATAAGACACTAGTAAAGAAGGTGAGGCAATGCAATATAGACCATTTATAGAAATACTGCCAAAAGTTACATTGAGACCGCCAGATCTTAAAATGGCCGAGGCATTATTTGAAACCATTCAAGAAAATTTCGCGCATTTATCTCGATTTTTAGATTTTATTACAGAGGATCTCACTGTAGATGCAGAAAAATCATATTTAAAAATGATGATACAACATCAAGCTGAAAGTAAAGGTCAATTATTTCTAATCTATTACGAAGATAAATTGATTGGCACAATAGATTTACATAAAATAGATTTAAAAAACAGCAAAGCAGAAATAGGTTACTGGCTGGCGAAAGGCTATACAGGTAAACGAATTACGACAGAAAGTGTTGCATTTATATGTGGCTATGCATTTAAAATTTTAGGACTGAATAAACTCACGATTATTGCTGATGTGCGAAATATTGCTAGCAATAAAGTTGCTGAAAATGCAGGTTTTCATTTTGTCGCTACTGACGTTCAAGACATGAATGATGGTGAAAATTTTCAAGATATGAATCGCTATATTTTATTAAGAGATCATTATGATTTGGCAGAAAATAATTAAACGTAAGATTGATTGTCTATATCAAGCATGCTTAATTGTATCTGGTGTATCCAATACTCAAGCAATTGTTAAATTATTGAAATGACCCATATTTACTTTGGCAATACGCTGACAAAAAGATGATAAAAAGGGGGTTACGGACTTGATGGCTAGAGGCATTAATCATATTGGTTTAACTGTACCTGATATTGAAATAGCAACAGCTTTCTTCAAGGAAGGTTTAGGTGGTCGTATTTCTTATGATAGCCAAACTAAAATGGATGAACCTAGAGGAGGTCAATTTGTTGAACATGTATTAGGATTGGAGAATGGCGCTGAAATTGTAAAAAAAAGAATGATGGTGTTTAATGATGGTCCTAATATAGAGATGTTTGAATTTGTACAAGCCAACCAAAAAAGCGCCGTAAATTTACAAGATATTGGTTATACACATATTTCGTTTTACGTGGATGACTTTGAAACATCGCTTAATAAAATTAAACAAGCTGGGGGACGACCTATCTCTGAACCTCATAGTAATACAAAATATGAAGATACAGATGGTAATCGTACTGTATATGTGAAAACACCATGGGGAAGTTTGATTGAATTACAAACAATACCAAATGGTTATTACTATCCTAAAGATAGCGAGGCAAGCGTATTTATTCCAGACGTGTAAGAAATATTGACACAGGAGGTCAAAAGTAATGTTAAGCAAAAAATTAGATGTCGCCAACTTATCCACACCTATTCATAAGTTAGAGCACTTAAGTCAACGTTTAGGCAAAGAAATTTATATTAAAAGAGATGATTATACTGGCACAGAAATATCAGGGAATAAAGTAAGAAAGTTAGAGTATACGATACAATATGTAATTGATCATGGATACGATACGATTATTACAACCGGTGCAATCACATCTAATCATGCTAGAGCAACAGCAGCACTATGTGCAAAGTATCAAATTGAATGTCATCTCGTACTAAAAGGCACCATGAAAGCTTTTGAAGGTAATTTATTTTTAGACGCTATGTTTGGCGCACATATACATGTGATTGACGACAATCAGTCTAGAGAAATAGCGATGACTCAATTGAGACATACAATAGAAGGCAAAAATAAAACACCTTTTATGATACCAACGGGTGCATCAGATTGGATAGGCACGCATGGTTATATCAATGCCTTTGAAGAAATTTTAAGACAAGAAGCCGAATTAGGTTGTCATTTTGACTCTATTAATGTCGCCGTAGGTTCAGGTGGCACATATGCAGGTTTATGGTTTGGTAAGCACAGTAATAAAATTGATACTAAGATAATTGGCTATGCAGTCAATGAAAGTGCGGCGACCTTTAAAAATAAAGTGCAAACAATCATTAATCATTTAGATGAAAGCATAGACACATTCGATACAATCACCATTAACGACTGTTATATTGGATTAGGTTATGCGCAAGCAACAGATGAAGAATTAGCATTTTATATTGACATTGCACAACTAGAAGGTATTGTATTAGACCCAACTTATACAGGGAAAGCTTTTAGAGGTATGGTTAAAGAAATTCAAGCAGGAAAATATGATGATCAACAAGCAATTTTGTTTATTCATACGGGTGGTTTACAAGGTTATACAGAAGAAACAAGAACACGTATTCAACAATTGCTGCCACATTTCGATAATAATTTATAATAAATTGAGATTGAGGATTATGATAACTTTTTGTAGTCTAAAGCAAATAAATTGCTAAAAAGACTGTATATAGTGCATAATATTAAACACTTTATAATTAAGGAGGGTGTTCTAAATGACGCAAACATTAACTTCTATGGATGAATATCATTCATTTATTAACAAATATCCGCTCGTAGTCGTTCACGTAATGAGAGAAAATTGTAGTGTTTGTCACGCGGTATTGCCACAAATTGAAGACTTGATGCGCGAATTTCCAGACATACCGTTAGGCGTGATTAATCAAAGTAATGTAGAAGCAATTGCTGGTGAATTATCAATATTTACTGTACCAGTTGATTTAATCTTTCTCAACGGTAAAGAAATGCATCGCCAAGGCAGATTTATTGATATGCAACAATTAGAACACCAATTATCCATGATGCATGAAAGTTTAAAATCATAAGTGAAAGTGAAATAGATAAAAATTGTATATTATAAGTGCTTAGACATCCTGTTGTTAGTGTATTAACATAAAAGTAATACTAATAATAGGATGTTTCAATTTAAAAGGATTATATTTAAAAATAAATTGCCTAAAATAAAAAAGAGGTAAATTAAAACACAAGTATCATATATAATAAAAATAATGTATGATAAGATTAATCTATTGAATTGAGGAGGAGTATTTATGCGCATAGAAAGAATATGTCCGAATGAAGCTGAAGCGCTGTATACTTGCATGAAAAAGATTGATCAAGAGACACAATACATGCTTTATTTACCTGATGAAAGAAGTTTTAATAAAGATAGCCTGGTTGATGATATTAAACATAATTTTTATATTGGTGTTAAAACAGATGAAAATGATATCTTAGGATATTTATCTGTCCATATTAGTAGGTTAGCTAAAATTAAACATATCGGTTACATCGTGACAGGCGTGTTAAATGAACAACATCATCAAGGATTAGCTACAAAGATGTTTCAAGAAACAATAAAGTGGGCAGAGCGGAAAGGGTTAAGAAGACTTGAATTAACAGTCATTACAACCAATACTCCGGCAGTTAAATTTTATGAAAAATTAGGCTTTAAAATTGAAGGTATTAAACATGAATCTATTTATATGGATCATCATTTTTATGATGAACTATATATGTCAATGATGATAAATCAATCATTTTCAATAGATTCAGCTATACTCGAACGTTAACTTAATATAAGTTATCAATACATATTAATATTTTGAGTGACCTATCTAATAATTGAGCTTAACCTTCTAGTCATAAATCAATCGTTTATTGGAGGTAGTATAAGATGCTAAAAAAAATATTAACCTTTGCAAGTGTTAGCGTGATAGCTTCATACTTATTTGCCAAGCTTATAGAAAAACGTAGTTATCAAAGCTTTTTGTATGAAATAATGATTAGAGCGACAAAGATGAAACAGCCATTTGAAAAGAAAATAAACGCACAAAAGGCGCTTGCGTCTGTAAAAGCACAAACGCAAGGCGAGTATGCAGGCACGGATTATAACTTTGACAATGCCGTTTATACTAAAAAATTGCACGATATAACCAATTATGTTGTGAATGATAGAGAAGATCATCAACAAAAAGTAGTGATATACATTCATGGTGGTGCATGGTTCCAAGATCCGCTGCCATATCATTTCGAATATATAGATATGTTGGCAACAGCATTTGACGCAAAAGTAATCATGCCAATATATCCAAAAATTCCACACGCAACTTATAAGGAAACTTTCGAATTACTAGAAGAAATTTATAGATATGAATTAGATCAAAAGATGAGTTCTGAGTGTATTGTTATTATGGGCGATTCGGCTGGAGGTCAAATAGCATTATCTTTCGCACAATATTTGAGAACGTTGGACTTACCACAGCCAAGTGATATTGTGATGATTTCACCTGTGCTGGATGGTACATTTAGTCATCCAGAAATTCATAGCTATGAAAAAATTGATCCTATGTTAGGTGTTGCAGGAAGCAAATATTTAATTAGCTTATGGGCTGACAAACTGTCATTAACGGATTGGAGAGTATCGCCAATATATGGAACATTCAATGGATTAGGAAGAATGACTATTTCAATAGGTACCAAAGAAACACTTTATCCAGATGCTGTTAAGCTATCGCGAATGTTAAATGCTCAAGGTATTCACCATAACTTTATCCCAGGATACCAACTATTTCATATTCATCCTATTTTCCCAATTCCTGAAAGAGCACAATTTATCAAAAAGTTAAAAAAGATTATAGACTAACATAATCACATATTAACACGGTAAACATTTTGGGTTGATATGATAAAACACCACGATGAGGTTTGAATTCATTGAATATATATTTAGAGGTTTTTCAACAATTTCATTCACATGTCTTTGATATATTATTTGTAGGAATAAGTACTGAAGTTTCCATTGGTAGTGTATGTTGAGCCATGTTATAACCATTATACATAAGTTACCTTGATAATTTAGTATAGTTAGTGTTTATTAAATTATCAAAGTGACTTGTTTTTAAGTGTTTTAATGTAAAATTAGATATGGATGCGTTGTATTTTGGCGAGATGCTTGAGGGAACAGGATAAGTTGAAGACGACAGGCTGAAGCTGTCCCCATAAAAGAGCGAGCCAACAATACGAAGTATTGAGTAACAAAAAAGCACGCAGATGAATTGATTTAAATCAATTCATCTGCGTGCTTTTTTCTAGGATTTATGTACCAAATTCCATTATGTTTTTATAAGATTATATCAAAAGCGTAATGATGGCCGATTTATAATCATGCTTATTTTGAGTTATTTAAATAAGTAGAGAAGAAATCTGTAAATAAATCAACAAATGTTAGATATACATCTTTTTCCACATGCTCATCTACTTGGTGTGCTTGGTTAACAGCACCGGGACCATACATAATAAATGAAAAGTTTTCATCTTTGTCTACCAGTAAATCAGACGCGTCGGTAACACCAGGTGAAGCTTCAGTTGGTAATGTAGTATTTAAATATTTTTCTCCCATTTCAACAGCAAGTTCAGTCAATTTATTTTCTCCTGTAGTATAAACAGGTGGTCTAGACATGTATGTGTCAATATCAATATCCGTTTGTTCAGTTTCGACTTGCTTTAAGATTTCATTGAAATATGAGATGAATTGTTCGTTATCATGCTCAGGAATTGTACGAATATTAAATTCAGATTCAGCATGTTCTGGAATTGAATTTACCTGGTTACCCCCGTTGAAAATTGTGGCATTCATAATTGCATTGCCTAACAAATCATTGCTTTTAGTGAATTTTTCAAAGCCTTCATCAGCTTTATAAACAAATTTTACTAATGGTGAAATTGCATTGAAACCTAGCTGTGGCATAGAACTATGTGAAGCTTTACCACGGGAAGTGACACGAATGTCCATAGAGCCTTTGTGTGCATAGATAATTCTATCTTGAGAAGGCTCAGCAATCACAAGTGCATCGACATCATTCATGTATCCTTTATCTTGAAAAGTTTTTGCACCTTCACCTACAATTTCTTCACCAGCAGTTGCCAATAAACGAATTTTCCCATGTTGTAATAAGTTTTGATCATGAATATCTATCATACTGATGACTAATGCTGCTAAACCTGATTTCATATCAGCTGAACCACGACCATACAGTTTGCCATCAACTTCAGTAAGTTTGAATGGATCATATGTCCATTTACTTTCATCACCAGCAGAAACAACATCCATATGACCAGAAATGCCCAATATTGGGCCATCTTTACCGATTTCAGCCACTAAGTTTGCACGACTGTCGTTAATTTTAATGATGTCGGAATTTATGTCATGTTCTGCTAATAACTTTTGCAGATATTCACAAACTTCGATTTCATTGTTATTAACGGATTTAATGCTAATCAAGTCTTCTAAGATTTGAATTTTCTCTTGATCAGTAAACTTACTCATAATAAAAACCCCATTTCAGATATAATAAGAAAACTAACACCATAATTATATCTGAAAATTCAGACTGTTTGAAATTAAACCCCTCCGTAAAAAGGCATAATAATGAGAATTTGAACAAATTGTCAAAAATAAGTTACAAAAATTAAACATGGTTTTTAGATGCGTCATTATCTAAAGACCATGTTTTTATCGTTTTATATTGGTTGATTGTTGGTTGACCTATGTGTTTAGATTGCAAATGTTTAGGGGTAGAACGATTTTCTTGTGTAGATGAAGTAGATGGTTCGGAAGATTTTGTGGTGTTGTTAGTCTCATCTACATTTTCAATATGTCTCGTATTATCTGTATCAAGTACTGCACCACGCATATCATTGCCTTGGAAACTGCCTACTAAAATCATGATTAAATAACCACAAGTTATAAGCGCAACAATAATGAGATAGAGTGAAACAGTTAACTTTACAGGTTTGCTCATGTCCATCCTCCTAGAATATCTTTAATTCCTTTCACCCTTAAGATAACATTCGAATTTTAATAATGTGTAAATTTCAAGTAAATATTATATTTCGTATTTTTAACTTTAATTAGTAATTGATGAAAAATTTTTATATTATTTTTTGCTTAAAATTTTTAACTGAAGAAAAAGCATTATCGTTGATATGAAAGTATTTAATATAATCTTTAATATAATTTTACATTAAATGTAAATGTGTATTTACATTCAATTAACAGTTAATTTATAGACTTTATATAAAATCAACAACTACGTGGTAGCATGTCATTATTGAAAGGTATAATGATTAGATTATAAATTTAAGATCATTTTTGTAATGTTTTTTTGCTAAATTAATGATTTTAGCATGTAATTAATAAATACGCTGATGAAAAGAGGGACAGAGTTTGCTACTAATCATAATTTGTGTAGGCGTTATTCTATGGTTAGGAATTGTCGAGAAACGAAGACATTCTGACAGATTAGAAAAGATTCCTATACGTATTAATATAAATGGTATTAGAGGTAAATCAACGATTACACGCTTGATTTACAGTATTTTGCGGGAAGATAAATACCGCGTGATTGGTAAAACAACTGGTACAGATGCACGTATGATGTACTGGTTTACACCAAGAGAATATCCAGTATATAGGAAACCTCAGGGTGCAAATATCGGCGAACAACGAGATATCGTCAGAAAAGTTGTGAAACAAAGAGCTAACGCATTAGTCAATGAGTGTATGGCAGTTAATCCAGACTATCAAATTACATTCCAAAAAGATTTAGTGAAAGCGAACATTGGTGTCATTGTTAATGTGATGGAAGACCATATGGATGTGTTAGGACCAACTTTAGACGAAGTTGCTCAAGCATTTACAGCAACGATTCCATATAAAGGACATCTCGTGGTAATGAAGGACGACTATACTAAATTTTTTGCTAAAGTAGCTAAACGGCGTAAAACAAAATTAATTGTAGTCGATAAAGAAGAAGTACCAGAATCATATTTACGAGAATTTGGATATATTGTCTTTCCGGATAATGTAGCAATTGCAATGGGAGTTGCTGAAGCATTAGGCATCGACAGAGACACTGCCTTAAGAGGTATGTTAAACGCACCACCAGATGTAGGTGCTGTTGAAGTTAAATACTTTAATGCAAACAATACAAGGAATGTCTATGTGAATGCCTTTGCAGCAAATGAGCCACAATCTACTAAAGCAATTTTAAATAAAGTAGAATCATATAATTACCCATATCAAAGAATTGTTATAATTTTAAATTGTCGCTCAGATAGGGTAGATAGAACCCGACAATTTGTAGAAAATTTCATAAAAGATGTACCGTTCGATACATTAATTTGTACTGGAAAAAGTACCCAAATGGTATCGGAAGTGATGAGAGAATTACCCGATAAAAAATATTTGAATTTTGAAGGTAAAAATATAAGTGAAGTTGAACGTGCGCTTTATGCAGAATCACATAATGCTTTGATATTCTGTGTTGGTAATATTCATAGACCAGGAAAAGAAATCGCACAATATATAGAAGGGATACATTAATATGATAGGTTCAGAGTTATATTTTTCATTATTCGTGGGGATTGTTTTAAGCCTCATATTTGCCGAAAAATTCGGCATTAGTCCTGCTGGATTAGTTGTTCCAGGATATCTAGCGCTGATTTTCGATCAACCAATCATGCTGCTATCTGTACTAATCATTAGTTGCATTACATATTTTATTGTGAACCATGGTATTAGCCGCTTTGTTATTCTTTATGGGCGTAGGAAATTTGCTGCAATGATATTAACTGGAATGGTTTTAAAATTTATATTTGATTTAATTTATCCATTAACGCCATTTAAGATGGTAGAAATGTCCGGTATTGGTGTTGTAATACCAGGTATCATCGCAAATACTATACAAAAACAAGGTGTCGTAATAACTTTATCTACGTGTATGTTATTAACATGTATTACATACATTGTCTTATTCTTTTATAGCTTTATTAATTAGTAAGGAGCAGATATATGAAGCAATCTAAACGATTTTCTATCGATGAGCGTGTTTTGAAGTGGACAAAGCGCCATAAAAGAAGGAATTCCATATATACCGGCTTGATATTAATTATAGCGATCATTTTGTTAGTATTTGTATTAAAGCAACAGGATTTTGAACCTGTTAAAGCTATGAATAAAGGAAAAGATGAAATTAAGCTAACATATCTAGGTAATGTGGAATTAAACAATCATACAAGAAAAAACAATATTAATGATACTTTTAGTGCTGTCGAAAACATGTTGAAAGATAGTGATTATTCTACAGCAAGCTTGAATTTAACCAAGTTTTCAGATGATAGAAAAACAAATATTAATAAAAATTTAGAAAATGTAATGTTTTTAAAAAGCTTAAATATTAAAAGTTTAAATATTATAAATCAAGTTACTGATAACATTACAGCAAGAGATTTTAGTAAAGCTGTTGAGGCACAAAATGGATATAATTTTTTAACTGGTAATGGTTCTAATCCTATCAACAGTAAAACAGTACAACAAACAGTAAAAGGTAAAAAAGTAGCTAATGTTTCCTTTACAGACGTTGAGTCTGATTACACAGATCCTTTAAAAAACACTACATCCATTAGCTTGGAACCTAATATTTATGTTCCATTAATAAAAAAATTGAAAGAAAAAAATGATTATGTAGTCGTTAATGTGGACTGGGGTATAACCGATGAAAGGTCAGTAACAACAAGGCAAAAACAGTATGCACACTCACTCGTAGATGCAGGTGCTGATGTCATCGTCGGACATAACACAGTTGTTCAGGAAATTGAAAATTATAAAGATGCCAGCATTTTTTATAGTTTAGGTAATGTAACTTCAGAAGGTTTTTTATCAAAAAATAAACAAGGTTTAGCTGTACAACAGAATTGGAACGGTAAAAATTCTAAATTCATGATTACGCCTATCAAATCAGTGGGCGGTAAATTGACTAAATCTACACCTAACAAAATTGAAGAAACAAAATTATTAAATAATATTAAAGGTGACAATATAAATCTTAAAAAAGAGAATGGAGGTTATACGTATGAACATTAAAGATCATTGGGTAAGTATTACAATAATTGCAGTTGTGTTGATAATATTCTTACTAATTGTATTCGCTAGAGCGAACGAAGGTTTAGACCGTTATGAACAAAATGAACTTAAATCTTCACACCATCAATATTTATCTAAAGGAGCTTAGCTATGAGTATTTATAATAAAAAAACGCTCATCGTAATATTACTCCTTACTATTATCATATCCTTTGCATTTTATATGATTACAAAAAAGGATAATTATGATAAAGATGATTTATATGAAAATAAAATTGCGGATCATCAACAAGACATATCGGATAAAAATTACGGTGTAGCTTCAAATAATCCGATTGCTACACGTGTTGGAGAAAAAATATTGAAAGATGGTGGTAACGCAGTTGACGCGTCAATCGGAGTGTCATATGCCCTTGCTGTCACTGAACCACACTCTTCTGGCCTAGGCGGTGGAGGTGCGATGCTGGCTTACGATGGTCAAGAAAATGTTGCACCAAAACAATGGCAGTATAAAGATATTTCTTCTTTTAATTACAAGCAAAAAGATAAAATTGGTGTTCCAGGTTTCGTTCGAGGTCTTGAAGACGCTCATAAAGAGGCAGGAAAAATGGATAGAAAGAAAATCATGAACTATGTTATTCCTTTAGCTGAAGAAGGCTTTGAAGTTGATTCAGAATTAGAAAGAAGTTTGAAACTATATGGTTCAGATGTAGATAGAGATTCACCTTTCTTTGAAGGAGAGCAAACCAAAAGAGAAGGTGATGTCATTAAGCAACCAGCTTTAGCTAAAACATTAAAAGGTATTAGAGATAACGGTCCTAATTATTTCTATGATAAAGTTGGTAAAAGTATCACTAAGCAAACGGATGACAAACTAACCGAAAAAGATTTCCAAAGTTATAAAACAGAGAAAAAAGAGCCAGTAAGTACAGACTATTTAAATAATAAAGTTTATGCTGCATCTAATCCTTTAGGAGGATCACTGATGCTACAAGGTTTAGAAATTGATGAAGCTACTAATAATCAAGCAGCTCAAGGTGATCGTTTGGATTATATCACTGGTATTTTAAAATCTAGAGACTTGATGTATCGAAATAGGGATATTGTAAATGGGCAAGATGAAGACTATGATGAATATCTTTCCCAAGATTACCTGTTAGGTAGATTAAATGAAATTAATTTTGAAAGTAATTTCAATACAAATAACATCGATAATACGAGCACAACACACTTTGTGGTTGTTGATAAAGATGGACAGTTGACAAGTACAACGAATACGTTAGCAAGCTTCTTTGGTTCAGGGGAGTATGTAAAAGAAGGATTCTATATGAATAATTCATTAAGTAACTTCTCTTCTAATCCATCTAGTCCAAACTATGGTGCTAAGCATAAGCAACCACGCTCATTTACTTCACCGAGCATCGTAGTTGGACCTGATTATTACATGGGTATAGGAACGCCAGGTGGTAACAAAATTCCGACTACGCTCAATGAGGTTATTATTGATTACTTACGTAGCGATGGCACACTACAAGATTCTATTGATAAACCACGTTTTTATAACGATGGAGGAAAAATCTTTTACGAAAATGCCACAGATCAGCAAGATATAGACATTTTCAAAAGTTTAGGATTTGAAATTGAAGAAAAACGTAATGACCCTAACTTTGGTAGTGTACAAGCTGCACTATATAATAAAAATGATAAAACAGTAGAAATCGGTCATGATGTGGGTAACAGGTAGATTTTTTTAAAAAATGTATAAAAAAAAGTCCAAGGCATCAAATGATGTCTTGGACTTTTTTATTGAGTTTTAATTTCTATCATTCATGTACTGTGCTTATTTGAGAAATTATTATATAACGTACGCGCAAAGATAATAACTACAACAATTGCACCTATGTAACCTACAAATGGGTATATAATGGAAACTAATTCTCCAAAAGGTAAAGTACCACAAATAATAAAAATAACACCTAACACAACTGTAACAGGCACGCTAAGTTTTGCTGGAAAAATTTTCATAAATTCATTTTTAACTAACCAATACATTGGGGCAGTTGTAGAATAAATACCCAATAAAATACATACTGAAAATATAAATGCTATCAATGGCGCAATCGTATTACCTAAATAAAGTACAGGAACCTCTAATTCAAATACATGATCAGAATGCACTAATAGTGCAATAATCATTACAACCACAGTTAGCATCAACACAGAGCCACCAACAATACCTGTAATGCCTGCTTCTTTTCTACTATTAGATTGTTGACCAAGCTGTGAAAAGAAAATACTTCCTGCTAAGATGTTATAACAGAAAAATAAACCGCCAGCTTGCCACCAATGTGTTGTTGGTTGTAAATTTTTAGCGCTTTCTGGTAAATAGAGCATATTAGATAAATTACCGATATTTGAGAAAAAGACAATTAGACAAATACCTATTGTCAAGATGACGATAATCGGACCTACAGTACCAATAATATCAACCAATTTTTTTAAACCTAAAATCACTGTAATCATTGCAATAATGCCCATACCTAGTACACCAACTAGATTGGGAAGATGGAATTGCTCTGCAACTACAGCTCCTGTACCAGCAATCATGATGACAACAATGCTAAAAATAAAAATAATTGTAAAGTATTCAATCATTGTTCCCAGGATATTGCCACAATAATACTTAAATATTCTGCCAGGTTGTTTTAATTGAAGATCAAATCCCTTCATCATTAAAGTTGAACCAAGTAAACAGAACAATAATGCGCTAACTAAAGCTCCGAATATACCATATATGCCAAAGGAAGCAAAAAATTGCATCACTTCTTGTCCTGTTGCAAAACCAGATCCTATGAGATAAGCGATGTAAGCACCGCTAAGTTTTATAATATTTGTGAGTTTAATTTGTTGTTGCATCATTGATTCCCCCAATTTTACCAACCTTGACCAGCAATGTCGTAATTATCTAATTTTCCAGATGCTAAATCTTCAATTGCAGATTCTAAGACATTTAATGCCGTATCAAGTTGGTTATACGTTATGACTAATGGAGGTTGGAAACGCAGTACGTTTCCAGCTACTGCAATAATCACAACGCCATTATCAAAACAGCGATTACAAACTTTTAATGCCGCTTCCGCATCACGTGTTTTACTATCTTTATCAGCAACGATATCAATACCTATCGACAATCCTTTGCCTCTGACGTCCCCAACTGCTTCGAATCGTTCGATCCACGTATCCATGCGTTTGCGTACATATTCACCTTTTTCTGTACTCGCTTGAAGTAAATGCTCATCCTCAATCATACCAATTGTAGCCAAGGCCGCTTCACAGCTTACTGGGTTAGCTCCTGTTGTAAACAAATGTGCTGGCGCTTCTAATGTGTCCATGATTTCAGCACGTCCTATAATTGCAGACATAGGTAGTCCACCTGCTAATGATTTTCCAAAGGTAATCAAATCCGGTTCAATATGATAATGTGAAACTGAACTCCATTCGCCAGTTCGACCAAGACCTTGTTGGATATCATCCACTGCTAATAAAATGCCATGTGTCTTGCATAAATCTTGTAAAGCTTCAAAGTAGCCATCTATTGGCTCTAATAATCCCCCGTCACCTTGTATTGTTTCAATAATGATACAAGCTACTTCATCAGCAGGTACATACTTTTCAAACATTTCTTTAAGTGGCGCGAGGTATTCATCAACGGTGTTAGCGTTTGGACTACCAAACATGCCTCTGTAGCTATCAGGGAATGGAATATGATAAAAGCCTGGCAACATTGGACCATATTTTTTTCTCATGTTTAGGCTTATTGCGGACATCGATAATGACCCATAAGTAGATCCGTGGTAAGCATTCACGAAACTGATGATATAAGGTCTTCCTGTATATGCTCTTGCAAGTTTTACGATACCGTCATTTGCATCTGAACCAGAAAGTCCGAAAAGAACACGTTTTTCGTAGTTTCCTGGTGCGATTTCACAGAGTTTCTTAGCAAGTTTAACTAAAGGCTCATGATACATATAAGCAGGCGTATAGTGTATGAATTTATCTACTTGTGATTTAATAGCATCTGACACTGGTTGGGGTGCATGCCCTACATTTTGTGAGCTAGCACTAGCAAGTAAATCGATATATGTATTGCCGTCCATATCAACAAGTGTTGCACCATAACCATGAGAAATAGCTAATGGATAATATTTTATTCGTCCTGGTTTAGCAAAATACTGACTATCTTCATTGATTAATTGAGTGGCTTTTTCCATTCTGTCCATAAATATCATTCCTCCCATGTATTACTCAATATAAATTGGTTTAAAAGTTATACAAATTCAATTCGCACCTTTAACTTCATATCCCGTTTTTTAAAGAGTGAGGTGTTATTAAATATGTTTTATATAATTTCATTAATATTCTTAAATATAATGAAATGGTGATACGTATGAATATACTAAGAAAATTCGGAATTGTAAATATATTCTGAAAATTTAAAGTTGAATAACACTTAAAATTTGTAATATGACACATATAATCTTGCGTAATGCATTGTGTGAAGACAAAATATACATTTATTAAAATTTTAGAGAAATGATGTATTGATAATTGGGCAAAACATAGGGAAGATGAAATATATAAAACTATGAAATGGATAGTTAGGTTTTGAGAAGTTTTTCGTTTATAATATAAATGATATGAGCGATACAATTCGATGTAATTGATAATTGTTTTCAATTATAGTATCTTGAGTCTACACTAATGTTATAGCATAGTCATGTTTACTTGTATTAATAATATTTATCGTTATATGTAAAGAGGGAGTTTTAGATGAACAATAGTAAGATAGAAGTTAAAGATTTAATAAATATAGGACTCTTTACGGCTATATATTTTATTTTTATAGCACCTCCTGGCATTTTAGGTATTATACCTATATTCATGTTATTGCTTCCTGCAATGGTTGGTTTAGTAGGTGGCATACCTATTATATTACTAATATCAAAAGTTCAAAAATTTGGTGCATTGACAATATGCGGAACGATTGTAAGTCTTATTTTAGCTATTATGGGACATCCATGGATTGCGTTGGTATTTAGTATTCCTGTGATATTATTAGCTGATGGCTTAATGGCTATGAAACGTTATAAAAGTTGGAAACACAATTGTTTAGGGTACATTCTCTTTTCCTTTTGGCCCATTGGTACATTTATACCATTTTACTTTATGAGAAATTCATATTTATCCTTTATTCAAGATAAATACGGTATTGAATATGAGCAAACGGTCGCCACTTTATTTTCTGTAGAAATGATACCAGTTATTATTATTACTACAATCATTGGTGCATGGATCGGCGTTTATATAGCAAAATTAATTTTAAAAAAACATTTCAAACGTACAGGTATGATTTAACATGTATAGTCAAACGATCCCACAAAGCCACTTACTAAATTTAGATCCTAGAATTAAAATTGCGCTTATCTTGATGATATCACTCGTTGCATTAACAGGCGGCGTTACAGGTGTTGAAGTGTATTTAAGGGCAGTAATCATACTTGTGCCAGCATTATTATTATTATGTATTAAAAAATATACTATAGGGCTAGTCATCTTGATATTAACTGTGATGGCGTGGTATGGAGAAGCGTTTGTAACGATTGATGGTAACCAAGTTGCTACATTGTTAATTTTTGTACCGGCAGGCATCATAACACGTTTTTTACCATCCCTCGCAATGGGCTATTATATATTTAAAACCACACAAATTGAAGTGCTAATAACAGGTTTAGAACGAATGAAATTGTCTAGAAAAATCACGATTCCAATTGCCGTTATGTTTAGGTTTTTACCGACAATTAGAGAAGAATCGGCTGCTATAAAGGATGCTATGAAGATGAGAGGTATATCTTTGAAAATTGCTTTTATACATCCAATACAATATGTTGAATATCGAGTTGTTCCATTACTAAACAGTGTTGTGAAAATTGGTAACGAATTAACTATTGCTTCAATTACACGTGGGTTGAATTTAACGCATAGACGTACATCAATCATTTCGCTTAAAATACGTTGGTTAGATTGGTTGTTGTTAGTGTTAATACTGTTCTTTTGTATCATTTATTATGTAATGTGAGGGTAGGATATGATTCAATTTAAAGACGTATCTTTTAAATACGATGAAAGCAAAAGTAAAATATTAAATAATATTAACCTTACTATTGATGATGGTGAGGTTATTTGTTTAACAGGAACTTCAGGTTGTGGAAAAACAACTTTAACAAGGTTGCTAAATGGTATTATTCCTAATTTTTATAAAGGACAGATAGAAGGTCAAATTTTAATAAATCATAAAGATGCACAGCAACAAGATGTTTATGAGTTAACACAGCAAAGTGGTTCAGTTTTCCAAAATCCAAGATCACAATTTTTTTGTTTGAATACGACTAGTGAACTGGCATTTGAACTTGAAAATTATGGTGTATCAGCTAGTCGGATTATGACACGAATCAAAGAAACCGCTGAACAGTTTAATTTTAAACACCTTTTAGATAGGGATATATTTAATTTGTCTGGCGGTGAAAAACAATTGCTAGCTTGCAGTGCTATTCAAGTATATGGTCACGAATTGATTATTTTGGACGAGCCATCGTCAAATTTAGATTTTAATACAATGTTAAAGTTACAACAAATGATCGAAACTTGGAAAGCGGAAGGTAAAACAATTATTATTGCTGAACATCGATTACACTATTTAACTAAAATAGCTGACCGTTTTATGATAATGGATGACGGAAAAATAAGTGCAATTTATGAAAATGAACAATTTAATAAGTTATCAAATAAACAATTAGCAAAGCTAGGATTAAGAGCTATTCATTTAGAACAATTGCAAGTAAAAACTAAAGTGAATAATAAAGTGGGTTACTTAAGTTTACAAAATTACTATTTTAGATATAAGAGAAGGCAAAAATTAGCTTTAGATATAGATGATATCAGTATCAGTAAGGGAAAAGTGACAGCGATTATTGGCCATAATGGTTCAGGTAAATCAACATTTGCGCGCTGTCTAACTGGAGTCGAGAAAAAATTTAAAGGGACTATTAATACTGGAGAAAAGTGGGTAACACCACAACAAAGTCTTGCAGAAGCTTATTTGGTATTTCAAGATGTTAACAATCAATTATTTGCTGAAAGTGTGGAAGAAGAACTGAGGTTAAGTAATCCAACTTTAAATGATGAGACAATTAAGCGGTGTTTGCAAAACTATAGTATTTCTGAACATCTAGACAGACATCCTTTGTCACTATCTGGAGGTGAGAAGCAGCGTTTAGCTATTGCTAGTGCAGTAGAAACGAAAAGGGATATATTGATTTTTGATGAACCTTCTAGCGGTTTAGATGGTCACCATATGCGGGAAATGAGTACAATTATTAACCAATTGGCAAATGAAGGACACACAGTATTAGTTATAACTCATGATTATGAAATGTTACTCGCTTGTGCAGATGAAGTGCTTCATTTAGAAAAAGGAAAAGTAAAAAAGCAATATGAAATTAACAACGATACAATTGAATATTTACAATCATTTTTTAATATCATTTGAAAAATACAAGATGTAAATAATTAAACGAGATAGATATTATTGATATCTATCTCGTTTGTCATGTTTTTAATGTATTTTTGATAAATCAAGAATTAATCGGAAACATGATATATTTTATTTCTGATTTTGTAACTGTAATAGTTAGTAAATTATGATAACTATGCATCGTTAACTTAGAAAGTGGAGTATTAGCCTTGTTGATTTGTTCGAGAATTTTGGAATCAATAGCGCTTAAGTCCAGGTTATTTGGGATCAAATGTGAAATGATACCGTGATTTTCGTTAAGCACTCGTGTGTAAACTGGAAAATCAGTGATGTAATTATGAACGATATTTGCAATTAGGTCAGATGTTGGTGTTGAATAGTTTAAACTATTAAATAATAGCATGTGAAAATGATGTTTAGATTTACCAATTAAACCATAAGGGAATTTAGCGATATGCAAATTTAAAAAAGGTTTTAATAAACTGAAAACGTGAACGATTGGCATGGTACTACAATTATGATTAATCAGCATAAATTGTTCATCATCTTCAGAAAAATATGGAAATGCAAAGCCACCAATTAATGTTTGAAAATCAATTAGCAAATGCATCAGTAAGATATGTGGTGAAATGGACATATCTTTATAATAATGTTTTAAATTGGAATGTGTGAGATTATTAAAAACCACTTTTTTGGCAATAGTTGGATGTAATTGGTTTAAAAATAACATAATGGTCTGATGGGTATCAAAAGCATTATCAGCGTTGAACCAGTTTCTTGATATAATGTTTTTTAGTAAATACCAATCTGTATCAATGAAATAAAAATCAGCATTTAATGAACTAATATTTTTTTGAAATCTTGAAAAGTTGCCACTGTTTTCCAAGATATGTCCAACATTAACCGCACATTTTATAGTGGGGAACTGTTGTTTAAAGTTATCAATTAATCTTTGATCATTTTTAAATGTTTTATGGTTTGTTTCAATAAGTAAACTAACATTTGAAATATGTTCATTAAGCAGCGTTAATGAAGTCAATAGTTTTATAATTTGGTAATCAATTGATTGTGAAAAGGATGGATTATCAACTTTCAAAGTTATTTCAAAACCTTTGATAAGCAATTGTTTGATTGCTGCAAATACATTGTGATGGTCTAATTTGTTTAAATCATCGAAATTAGTGTGAAGTAAAATTAAATTTGGTTTTGAAATTAGCGATAGCATATTAATTGAAAAAGTAGATTGATTAAATGAGATTAACTTATGTAAATCATTAAACGTGATAAAAGTACGTGTCATATTAAATTTCTGAGTATACTTCAGTTTATTCAAGACGATTTGATTAGACGAAATATGTTGATTATGAGAAAAATTATATAATTTGTTGGTAGTCTTGCTTAAGTTGGGAGTGCTTAACGAAACTTGGTATAGTGAATTTAAATCATTTTTTCTGAATTGATGAATATAGAATTTTGGCGGCATCTTTATATAGAATTTGAAATTTTTAGAATATGTACTAACATTAGTGAAACTATATTTTAATGCGACGTCGTAAATGCTTTGTTCTTTCTCTAATAAATCAAATAAAGATAATGCAATTTTAAGAGAACTTGTATATTGTTTGAAGTTCATATTTAATATTTTGGAAAATAAAATAGATATATATGATTGTGATATATAAAAAGCATTAGATACTTGTTTTGTAGTTAAAGGTTCATTGATGTGTTTATGTATGTATTGAGTCAAACGTTGAACCAGAGGGTGTTTAGTATACAAAATAGGTAAATATTGATCGTCTAAATCAACTTTTGCTTCTTTAAGTAAAAACTCAATAATATTAGATATATAAAGATGCATACATTTTCTATTTTGAGTATGATTCTGTAATTTTTGCAAAACTAAGTTTCGAAATTGCTCTATATATTTAATTTGTTTGATATCAAACAAAGCATTAGCGATGGATTTATCTTTTTCTATAAATAAAGGTAATGGAATCTTAAGTTCTATTAAATTATCAATATCGATATATTGATAAAGGTCTGCATTATTGATTATACAAGCGTGATCAATAGTTATCATCGATCCATTTAAATTTATTTTACATGATTTATTTATAGGAATTAAAATAATAATTTCATTTATGCATCTTGCCAACTCAGTCATATAATGATTTTTTATTGATAGAGAGCTTATCACAAAGATCACCTTTACTTTATTTTGTTACACTCACAATTAAATGATTAACGTTATTGTACAACCGACACAGACAAAATAGTTAGGTTACAAATAAAGTTTGTTAAAATGATATTAAGAATTAATAATTCGTATTTTGGATATGAGTATAGATAGAAAAATCACTATTTTGGAAAATAAAATGCCTTTTGAAGTAATAAAATGATAGGTTTCTATTTAATTTACTCGAAAATTAAAAAATCTCAATATTAATGATAGCGCTTGCATTTATTATGGTGAATATATATAATGAATCTAGCTGACATGAATAAGTCGAAGCAAATAACTTAAACGTTTAAGGTGAGTGGCATGGAAAAAAATAAACCTACACTTCATGATGTAGCAAAAGTTGCTGGGGTATCAATTGCGACCGTTTCCAATGTATTGAATAACAAAAGTACTGAATTAGGTAAAAAGACGAGGCAGAAAGTATTAGATGCAATTGATAAATTGCATTATGAACCGAATCAATTTGCAAGAAGTTTAAAAACAGGGCAGTCTAATTTAATTGTTTTTATTGTACCTGATCAAAATCCTTTTTTTACTGAGATACTGACAGAATTAAACAACGAATGTCAAAAACATCAATTGCATGTAGCTGTTGTGTCGTCTGAGGAAAACGAGTTAAGACAACAAGCGTTGATAGAAACATTTATCGCGCAAAATGTAAGCGCTATTATATTAGTTCCAGTGAAGTCTAAATTAAAATTTAAGAAAGAGTGGAGCCAAACACCTATCTTGACTATAGATAGGAAAGTAGATGGTACATATTTACCTTCTATAAGCGTGGATAACAAGAAAGCAGCGTTTGATGCAACTCAGAGAATTATTGATAGTACCTGTAAAAATATAGGGTTACTGTTAGCGAATCCTGATATAAGCACAACGTCAGAACGGAAATCTGGATATGAACATGCGTTGAAAAAAAATAATATTAAGTTAGATGAGCAACTCATTTATTATAGCAATCAGCAATTGGGTACGGATGCACAAATTGACAGTGGGTATCATGCGACTAAATCATTAATTAACAAACAGGTTCAAGCTGTTGTGGCAACTAATCATTTATTGTTATTAGGTGCTTTACAAGCAATAAAAGAAAGTGGCAAAAAAATTTCTCAAGATATGATTATCATTGGTTTTGATGATAGTTACTGGAATGAAATTTATACTCCAAAATTATCTGTCATTTCACAACCTACAAAAGAGATAGGTCGTGTCGCAGGCGAAATGATCAATCATCTAATTCAAGGGGAAAATGTCTCTTCGATTGAACTAAATACAAAACTAATCATACGTGAATCTTGTTCATTTATAAAAGATAAGTCATTATGATAAAAACTAAAATGTATTCCAAGTCTGATACTTGTTGATTGTTGTTATGATTATATACATTGGAGTAGATATTGTATTATGAATTGTTTAACCAAGACGGGTTTTTGAAATCATTTGATTTTAATCCCGTTAACTTAATCGCTAAAACTTAAACGTTTAAGATTATTTTAGTTATATTTTTAAATAAGGGGGAAATATTTTGAATAACATTACAATTTCTAAAGATAGTCCAAAAACATGGATGGGAATCCCGAAAATTATTTTTATTGCACTTATAGCTATATTTATTTTTATGACAGGAGATGGGATCGAACAGGCATTTTTATCAAAAAATATTGTTGATATCGGTTTTTCTGGTGGTCAAGCTTCCTTAGTGTTTACAGTCTATGGCGTGATGGTAGTTGTGGGTTCTTGGTTAGCGGCTGTTTTATCTGATGTTTACGGTCCTAGGAAAATAATGGCTTTAGGAACAATAATATGGTTAATTTTCCACGTGCTTTTTTTAGTGTTTGGAATAGGAATGGAAAATTTGCCTATGATGTTAGTGTTATATGGTATTAGAGGATTAGGTTATCCTTTGTTTTTATATGGTTTCTTAGTATGGGTAACCTATATCACTGATAAAGCAAGATTAGCCACAGCAATTGGTTGGTTTTGGGCAATGTTCTCAGTTGGAATGGGGGTAATTGGTACTTATTTACCTAGTTTCACTATTCCATTTATAGGTTTTAATGGAACACTATGGATGTCATTAATATGGATTTTTATAGGAGGTTTAATTGCATTTATCGTTGTAGGAAAACGGGATGTAAAGCCGAATATAACGCTTTCGGTTAAACAAAGATATACTAAAGTATTAAAAGATATCGGCGTAGTTTATAAGAATCCAGAAATTATTAAAGTCTTTATCGTACGCATCATTAATCAATTGTCTTTGTTTGGGCTAGTTATTATCTTTCCAGTATTATTCACGGAAACTATTGGATTTTCAATGCAACAATGGTTATGGACATGGGGAACAATGCATGTGACGTGTATCGTTGGTGATGTAGTTTGGGGTATTATTGCTGATAAAATTGGTTGGAAACGTCAAGTGATGTTATTTGGTTGTATTGGTTGTGGCATCACGACATTATTATTTTATTATTTACCAATACTTAGTGGTGATGTGTTTGCAATTGCAATTTTATGTGCAGTATTATTCGGTATTACACAATCAGCATTTGTACCTATTTTTGCAATTTTTACAGCTTTAGAGCCTGATCATATTGGTGCTACACTTTCTTCACATAATCTTGCTGCTGGATTGAGTAATTTTATTGCACCATTAATTGCCACGCTTATATTACCGTTATTCAACGAAGTTGGCGTCGTATGGGCTTTTGCTATTTGTTATTTCATAGGTGCAGCAATCACTTATTATATTAAAGTTCATCAACCAGGCATTGGGGACGATAAAGTTGAAGCATTAAATGCACAAATTGAAAATTATTAAGAAAGGAAGATGTAAATTGGAACAGGTTGTACTTGGTATAGACCTAGGTACGAGTTCAGTGAAAATTATTGCTGTGAATAAAAGCGGTCATGTTATTGAACAATCAAGTATTCCTTTGAAATTGAGTCAGCCATATATTGGCTACAGTGAACAAGATCCTGAATCATGGGTGGAGGCAGTAAAAGAAGGTATAAAAAAGTTAATAAATACAGAAACAATGACAAATAAACGTATTAGTGCCCTTTCGTTTTCTGGACAAATGCATGGTTTAGTACCACTGGATAAAACATACCAACCTATTAGAAATGCAATACTATGGAATGACACTAGAACTACTAAACAATGCGAGGAATTAGAAAACAAATTTGGGAAGACACTTTTAAATAATCCTATACTTGAAGGTTTTACATTACCTAAACTTTTATGGATGAAACAGAACGAACCAAATTATTGGCAACAATTAGAAGTGTTTTTGTTACCTAAAGATTATGTACGCTATCGACTAACAGGTCATATTGCTATGGAATATAGTGATGCAGCAGGTACGCTTCTTTTCAATCCAAAAACAAATGACTGGGAAAAAGAAATTGGGGACAAGTTGGAACTTGGTGATATATACCCACCGTTAGTACAGTCGCATAGTTATGTAGGTAATGTTTCAGAAATAGTTAAAAAAGAACTAAACATTAAAGAAGATATTGCTGTTTTTGCTGGTGGTGCAGATAATGCATGTGGCGCTTTAGGTTCAGGTGTTATTAATGAAGGTCAAACGTTATGTAGTATAGGAACTTCAGGTGTGATTTTATCGTGTACTACAAATAATCAAGTAGATTATGGACATAACATTCACTTCTTTAAACATGCCATGCCTAATATGTCGTATGCAATGGGTGTCACATTAAGTGCAGGTCATAGTTTAAATTGGCTCAAAGAAAAGCTTTTTAAAGCATATTCATTTGATGAAATCTTGAATTTTGCTGAGAAATCTACTATTGGAGCAAATGGTTTGTTGTTTTCACCATACATTCAAGGTGAGCGAACACCACATGGTGATGCATATATTAGAGGAAGTTTCATTGGGATAAATAGTAATACAGAAGAAGCGGATTTTGCACGAGCTACAGTGGAAGGTATTACTTATTCACTATATGAATCCATTGCATATATGAGAGAAAACGGTAGGCATATTGATGAAATTATTTCGATTGGTGGTGGCGCTAGAAGTAGTTTTTGGTTACAAATGCAAGCAGATATTTTCAATACTCAAGTCACTGGATTGAAATATGAAGAAGGCCCAGGTGTAGGAGCAGCCATGTTAGCTGCATATGGATTAGGTTGGTTTAATACAATGCAAGCATGTGCTGAAACATTTATAGCGCTAGGAGAGACATATAAACCTAATATAGAAAATCATAAAAAATATAAACAGTATTTTGAAATTTATAAGAATATATACGCTCAGACCAAAACGATAACAGAAAAATTATTAAAGATTAATTAACTATTAGGAGGAAATTAAAATGAATAATAATATTCCAGAAACTATGAACATTTCAATATTAAATAAACCATTTGAGATGGAACTTAAAGAAGTAGACGTTCCTAAATTAGGACCTACAGATGTTTTAGTAAAAGTGATGGCGGTAGGTGTTTGTGGATCGGATGTTCATTATTATGAACACGGTCGTGTAGGGGAATTTGTTGTTGAAAAACCATTGATTTTAGGACATGAATGTTCAGGAATCGTTGCTGATATCGGCTCAAAAGTAACACATTTTAAACCCGGGGATAGAGTTGCCATTGAACCTGGAGTTCCCTGTGGAGAGTGCGAATACTGTAAAGCTGGTAAATATAACTTATGTCCTGATGTTAAGTTTTTAGCTACGCCTCCTATTGATGGTGCATTTAGTCAATATATAAGTCATCCTGAGGGATTTTTATTCCATATTCCTGATGCACTATCATATGAAGAAGCAACATTAAATGAACCATTTTCAGTTGGCGTACAAGCATGTAAACGTGCAAAAGTTCAGCCAGGTTCCACAGTAGTAATAATGGGTATGGGCCCAGTTGGTTTGATGGCTGTTGTAGCAGCAAAAGCTTTTGGTGCTACAAGAATTATAGTGTCAGATCTTGAACAAATAAGATTGGATGAGGCATTAGAACTTGGTGCAACACATGTTATAAATATTAAAGAAGAAGATGTTATTACCCGTATCAATGAAATAACAAATCATAACGGTGTAGATTATGCTTTTGAAACTGCAGGTAATCCAACAGCCTTACAAAATGCACTAGCGGTCTTGAACAATGGCGGAACTTTAGCAATAGTTGGCTTGCCACAACAAGAAAATATTGAGTTAAATATACCTTTTATCGCTAACCATGAAATTAATGTTGTAGGTATCTTTAGATATGCCAATACTTATCCAATGGGCCTTGAGATGTTATCTTCAACTGCAGCTAATTTAAATACAATGTTTACCGATGCATATGATTTGGAAGATGCACAAGAGGCAATGGAAAGAGCAAGAACCAATAAAAGCGGATCATTAAAAGTTATGGTTTATCCTAATGGGAAATTAAAGTAATAGTATTATAAGAAGATCTAAAATCACTGCCTGAAAGTGATTTTAGATCTCTTTTCAAATGAGCAACTTTAGCACATTTGTTGAGAATGCAGTGCGATACCATTAGTGTTAATGGGTGCATAAAGTTTAATTCTGGGAATGGAATATAACTATGATGATAGATGGCAATAAAAGCCTAGAGATATAGCACGAAACATTCTCTTAGAATATTATATATCTTAAAATGTATTGTTACAATATAAAATTCAAAAAATTTAAAATAAATAAATGATATGCGTTATAAATAAAAAATAGGTGCTTATTTGTAGTGATATAAAATTAAGCTTTGAATTAATTGAAGAGCAATGATAATTACTTATTTTTTTGATAAAGTTCAAATGCTTTGTACAGAAATATTAGGGAAGATACAATTAAAAATAAAGTGAATAATCCGTTAAAAATAGGATTGCTGAAAAGTTGGAAAATAGTAACTGAACTTAATGATTCTAAAAATACTGAACCGGTTGTTTTTATTTGTAAGAAGTCAAAAGAAAGTAAAATCAAAGTAATCATCAACATGTAACCTACGGCGATAAAAAAGAGGTTTAGTAAATCTAATAGAAACATCCTTCTCATAACAACCAGCCTCCCTTCTTACTGTTCTATAACCGATTTGTAGTATAATAAAGCTATATTTAAAGAAATTTACAAAAAATTAATAAACGATAGAGTGAATATCTTTTCAATTGTCCTTATCAATTTACATAAAAATAAAAATGATAATAAACTGTTTGACTTTGTTGAAATGTGATAAAGAATAAGTAAATGTGTGTTTTGAATAGGAGGTTTAAAATGTATAAAGCAATTATTTTTGATGTTTATGGAACACTTTTTGACATGTCCTCTTTAAAAAAAGGTATGACGCAATTTGATGATGAACAAGCAACATCAATTTCAAAGATGTGGAGAAAAACGCAATTAAATCACATGTTTTTAAAACAAATTATGCAAAGATATATTTCCTTTGATGAGTTAACGAAAGAAGCTTTACGTTATACAATGGATGAACACAAAATACAATATGATCGTGAAGATATAAACAGGTTGTTTGATGCTTTTTTAAATTTAGAGTATTTTTACGAAGTACCTAAAATACTCGCGCAACTTAATAATATGAATATCGATGTTGGTATACTATCTAATGGAAATGATAACATGCTTAGACCATTGATTGATAATTCTGAGTTAGGGGAAAATATTAATACAGTTATGAGCGTTAATGAAATTAAACAATATAAACCCAGCCCTGCAAGTTATGCATTGATTTTGAAATATCATCATCTGAAAAGAGAAGAGATATTATTTGTTTCTTCTAATTCTTGGGATGTAACGGGAGCAACCAATTTCGGTTTTGATACAGCTTGGGTGAATAGACAAAATGGACATTTTGATTATAATGGACAAAATCCTACAATAACAGTTAACAATTTAAATGAATTAATTAATTGGTTAGAGATGAATAAATAAACATTTAAGATTGTCCAGAGAGTATTTACAGTCATTAAAAGTGAAAAATCATCATAGTAATTTGAATGAAAAAATGGATGTCAGTTTTGAATGTTTATACTATTTACTCTAGTTAAATATGTGATGGTAAAATTGAAAATGTTAAATACAAAATGGCTAATCCACTTCGTATGGATTAGCCATTTATAGAGTACGCAGTTTCTGTATTAAGCTTTGTTTAGTGATCGTAAGCGTGTTATATCACGTGCTTAGTGATTTTATTTAGCCGTATTTAAATATTGTGGTAATAACTGGCTATATAAATCTATAAAAGTTAGATAAGTATCTTTATAAACATATTCATCAACTTGATGTGCTTGTCCAGTCTCACCTGGGCCATACATTACAAATGAGAAACTTTCATCTTTATCTTTCATTAAATATGATGCATCTGTAGTTGCAGTAGAAGAAGTCACATCCAGATTTCTATCAAAATAGGAATCACCTAAAGATTTAGCTAATTTTAAGAATGTATTATCTCCCTTAGTATATACAGGGTCGCGGTTTACATAAGGGTTAACAGTTATATCAGCGTCACTTTCTTGGTTAACTTGATCTTTTATACTGTTAAATAACGCCTCAAATTTATTATTATCATAATCTGGTATGGTACGCATGTTAAACAGTGACTCAGCATACGCTGGTATAGAATTGACTTGGTCACCACCGGATATGATTGTTGAATTCATTGTTGGCGTACCGAGCAACTCACTTTTAATATCAACTTTATTATACGCTTTATTTAAATAATGAATAAAATCGACCAATGGATTAATCGCATTATAACCTAATTCAGGCATTGAGCTGTGTGAAGATTTACCTTTGGATATCACTTGAATATCCATGGTACCTTTATGTGTATAAACAATGCCATCTTGTGAAGGCTCTGCGATTAATAGGGCTTCGACGTCATCCATATAGCCTTTTTCATGTAATAATGCAGCGCCGTCACTCGTTACTTCTTCTCCTGCAGTCGCCATAAATCTGATAGTACCTTGATTTAATGTACCTGCTTCTTTAATTTCTATTAAACTAACTGCTAAAGCGGCTAGTCCTGATTTCATATCTGCAGAGCCACGTCCGTGTAATCTTCCTTGATTATCTTCTGTAAGCTTAAATGGATCATAATTCCATAAATTTTCATCACCTGTAGTGACAACGTCCATATGCCCTGAAATACCAACCACAGGTTTTCCGTTACCAATTTCTGCAACTAAGTTAGCTCTTGTGTTTTCGCCTTCCAGTTTTTCGATTTTGGTTTGAATTCCGAATTTATTAAATAAATCTTGTAAATAATGTGCGACATCAAGTTCTTTTTCGTTCACAGATTGAATTTCAACAATGTCAGACAATATCTTTACACGCTCATCATTAGAAAATACTGACATACAAACACATCCTTTATATATATTGAATACTTTAGTATCTACCACATTATTAATTTTTAAAACTATAAAAGGATTGATGCAAAAAAAATATGCTTTGTTAGATAATGAGTTGTGCTATACTTATAATGAATCGTTTGATTTAGACAAAGGAGCATGCGTGACATGAAAAAATGGGGAAGTAGACTTGTCACATTAATTGGTGTGGCACTCATTATAATAGCAATTTATTTATTTATGAAACCAAAGATTGATAATTATTTTACTCAAAAAGACAATGAAAATAAAATAGAACATTATGACCAACAATCTAAAACTTCTGAAAAAAAGAAAGTAGAAATACCTAAAGATAAGACAAAGATGGCAGGTTATTTATCAATTCCTGATGCAGATATTAAAACACCTGTTTATCCTGGCCCGGCCACGCCGAAACAATTAGATAGAGGCGTAAGTTTTGTGGAATCAAACGAATCATTAGAGGATCAAAATATCGCAATTGCAGGTCATACATTAACGGGTCATTCGGATTATCAATTTTCTAGGTTACCTGAAACGAAAAAGGGAAGCAAAGTTTATTTTAAAGTTGGAGATGATCGAAGAACGTATCAGATTACTAAAATTTATGATGTAAAACCAGATGAAGTTGAAGTGTTGGACGAACAAGCATCGAATAAGAAGCAACTAACATTAATTACATGTGATAATTACAATGAACAAACAGGTGAGTGGGAAGATAGAAAAATATTTATTGCCGAAGCACTATAACATGCACCGCTAAATAAAAGTCATATAAAAAGTCCGTATTCATTAACCAAGTAAAACATGAGTTTGAATACGGGCTTTTTTAAATGTTAATTTTCAATTGCTTGAATAAATCTTTTGGTGATTTCTTTAGGACGTGTAATCGCACCTCCGACGACTGTACAATGAACATTTAAGGCTGTAACTTGTTTAAACATTTCAGGTGTGATGACATTTCCTTCAGCTATAACTTTTGCATGAACATGTGAAATCACATCTTTTAAAAATTTGAAGTTATCTTCATACAATATATGTCCTTTAGTATAAGCAGTATAGCCTCGAAGGGTCGTTCCTATGTAATCAAAACCTAATTTATCAGCATATTGTGCTTCTTCAAGTGTAGAGATATCAGCCATAATTTCTATATTTGGTGCTTGCTGACGTATATAAGAAACAAGTTCTTGTAATGATTCTTCAGGACGTTCCTGCTTTGTAGCATCCAAGGCAATAACTTCACATTTGCTTTCTAGTAATTCATCGACTTCTTTACGTGTTGCGGTGATAAAAACATCAGAATTTGCATAGTCTCTTTTGACAATACCGATGATAGGTAAATTCACCTCTTGTTTTATCGCCATAATGTCTTCTTTAGAGTTTGCTCTAATGCCAACAGCACCACCTTCATATGCAGCTAAAGCCATTTTTGACATGATAAAAGATGAATGTAACGGCTCATTTTCCAAGGCTTGACATGAGACAATTAATCCTTGCGGTAACATAATAATACACTCCGTAACTTTAGTAGATTTAATAAAATACTTTACTATCTAATAGATTCATATTTTTAATATAACACCAAGAAAATAATAATCAATATATTTCATTGTTATGAAAAACATTTTCATTTATACTATAGCTATGATTGGGATGGGAGGATAGATAATATGAAATTTGAAAATCGCGTGCAACGTTACCATCATTTATTTACTAAAACAGATAAACAAATCGTAGCGTATATTCAAAACAATGACTTTGACGACACATTTTCAACAATTAATTCATTAGCATATGCGATTGGTACTTCGCCTGCAACGATTACAAGATTTAGTAATAAATTAGATTATGAGAACTTTCAAGATTTGAAGTTTAATTTACAGCAAGAAATGTCGGAAAGAGTAATAGAAAATAGTCCTTTAATTCAACGTATTCATAAATATCATCAAAATATTATTCAGCAAACAGGAGAATTTATTTCTGATGAAAAAATTCAAAGTTTTGTTAACCAAATTATTCGAAGTAGACAAATCATTTATGCAGGTCTTGGTAGTTCTGGATTATCAGCTACAGAATTTTACTATCGTATGATGAGAATGGGTTTGAAAGGGAATGTGTCTACAGATGCTCATCAAATGAAAATATTTGCTTCTTTGTTATCAGCATCAGATACATTTGTAGCGATTTCAAATAGTGGTGAAACTACAGAGCTTATAGCTGCAGCCAAAGTAGCACATGAACGTGGGGCTTATGTCGTAGTTATAACGAATTATGAAGGAAGTCCAATTACTGAGTGTGCAGATTTAGTGCTCATAACAACTGATCAATCTAGAAATAAAGACACACAATTTATTAATACTCAAATCGCAACATTGTTTTTAATAGATATTGTCAGTTACTTATTATTAGATGATACATATATGCATAATGTATATCAACATACGAAAAAAGTAGTGTTAAATGAATAGAGTCATTGTGAACGTAAACACGTAAATAAATGTTACGAGGTTCGTTAGGCATATAAGTATCCTTGATTAAAACAAAAGCGCCAAATTCTATTGTGATTATATAGAATTTGGCGCTTTTGTAGTCCATGGACATTAATATGGTGGATATATTTCAAAGTATGAAGAAACAAGTAAGTGCTGTGCTCGCTTAATTGTGTTTATTTATGACCGCTTTCTTCGTGTGCAACAGTAAATACCTGCATAAACGAAAAATTGGCTTAATATCAATATTTCTTTGATAGTAGGATTTTTGATGGTTTTGGTACATAAAGGACGTAATTTTCATGGCTATAACAGCATAACGTCGTCAATAGCTGTTTTAAAATTTAGAGACTGCGCCATAAAGTGCAGCATGATTCTGTGTACGCGTTGTTTGTATATGAGCATGACCGTATTGCTCAGGTAAGTAATGTTCGACTTTAGGTACGATGTATTTTAATAAATTTTGTCCTTGTGAAGAAACACCGCCACCGATCAGAATTAAACCGGGATCATAAATAATCTGTATTTGAGCGATACCTTCTGCGATTGAATCACTCCATTGATTGAGTATAGATAATGCAAGATTATCTTGTTGATCTGCGAGTTCAAATAATTTTGGTACATTGTCTTGATAAATAAATCCTTTTTCTAACATGAGTGTTTTTAAGGCAGTTGTTGAGGCACGTTGTTCAAATGTTTTGTTTGTTTGTCTATCAAAAAGTAAATAACCAATTTCATTAGCACGATTTCGTTCCCCGTTGTATAGTTGGGAATATTTATTATAAAAAGCGCCCCCAATTCCTGTACCCAGTGTTAAGCAAAAAATATTTTGTGCGCTGTAATCATGGAAAACCAATTCCCCTAACAAAGCTGCATTGACATCGTTAAATACGTTCACCTGAGCATTTAATGGTTTAAGCAAACACTTGAAGTCAGTATCTACGTAATTGGGTATGGTTGGACCAGCGTATTCAACTATGCCACGGCGTTCGTCTATAACGCCTGCGCTAGAAATGCCGACATAAAGTGGGGATATTTGATAAGATTTTTGAAACGTCATTACAATGTTATAAATTTTATCCTTAATAAATGTATCTATGTTGTTAGGGGTAGGTGTTTTGATATATTCTATAAAATTTAATGATTGATCAACTACAGCTGCTTTAATTTCTGTCCCTCCAATATCAATAGCAATCTTATATGGATGCATATACAAATCCTCCTTAATTTTTAAAAGAAAATCGATGTTGAAAAAAGTTTTCACTTATATTGTTTCGAAATGATGTATTTTTTCAAAATTCTATTGCCACACTCTATGATAGCGTTTACAATTTGAACTGTAAATAGAATAAATAAAAGATATTTTTTAAAGCATTATACAGTTATATAAATGATTTTGAATAATAACTTAAATATATAGATGGAGGGTTATACGATGGAAGAGAATTTAAAAGGTTTATATGCAGCATTATTAGTACCATTTGATGAAGATGGTCAGGTTAAAGAGAAAGGATTGGCGCAAATTGCTCAAAATGCCATTGAAACTGAAGGCTTAGATGGACTTTATGTTAACGGCAGTTCAGGTGAAAACTTCTTATTAAATAAAGAACAAAAGAAACAAGTTTTTAAAGTTGCGAAAGAGGCGGTTAATGAAAATGTAAAATTGATTGCTCAAGTTGGGTCGTTAGATTTAAACGAAGCAATAGAGTTAGGTAAATATGCAACTGAATTAGGATATGATGCGATTTCAGCAGTTACACCGTTCTATTATCCATTTTCATTTGAAGAAATCAAAGATTACTATTTTGAATTAATTGAAGCGACACAAAATAATTTAATTATTTATGCAATTCCAGACTTAACTGGCGTTAACATTTCTATAGAACAATTTGGTGAATTATTTAATCATGAAAAAGTGGTTGGCGTAAAATATACAGCTCCTAATTTTTTCCTATTAGAACGTATTCGAAAAGCGTATCCAGATAAATTAATACTTTCAGGTTTTGATGAAATGTTAGTGCAAGCAGCTATTTCTGGTGTGGATGGCGCAATTGGATCTACTTATAACGTGAATGGTAGACGCGCAAGACAAATTTTTGAAAAAGCTAAAAGCGGTCAAATTGATGAAGCATATCAAATTCAGCATGATACTAACGACATAATTGAAAATGTGTTGTCTATGGGCATTTATTCTACATTAAAAGAAATTTTAGCGACACGTGGCATTGACGGAGGTTTACCGAAACGCCCATTTAAACCATTCAATGAAAATAACAGAGCTAAATTAGAAACATTAATTAACAAATACGATTTGTAGGTTACCGTATAAGGGGATGAATTAAATGGAACAAGTAGGTTTTGGTACATGGAACTGGATAGCAGTAGTTATTTACCTTTTAGTTATGCTTTTAGTCGGAGCATATTTTACCAAACGCGCAAGCCAAAGTACAGATAGTTTCTTTACGGCTAGTGGTCGTTTGCCTTCATGGGCAGTAGGGTTCTCTATCTATGCAACGACTTTGAGTGCGATTACTTTTATGTCTACGCCAGAAAAAGCATTTTTAACAGACTGGTCATATATTGCAGGTAATATTGCGATTGTAGCAATTATTCCTTTACTTATTTACTTTTATGTACCATTTTTTAAAAAATTAAAAGTGACATCTGCGTATGAATATTTAGAGGCACGTTTTGGACCTAGTATTCGTGTTATTGGTTCATTACTATTTGTATTATTCCATATTGGGAGAGTGGCCATTGTCATTTATTTACCTACATTAGCGATTACATCTGTGTCAGATATGAACCCTTATGTTGTGGCAAGTTTGGTTGGTATCTTATGTATTCTTTATACATTTCTTGGAGGTTTCGAAGGTGTAGTATGGAGTGATTTCATTCAAGGTGTCATTCTATTAGGTGGGGCAGCAGCAATTATTATTTTAGGTGTCGTCCACATTCAAGGGGGAATGGGCACCGTTGTCAGTGATGCACTGGAACATAATAAAATCATTAGTGCTGATAACTGGAAATTTAATACTGCCGCGGCAGCAATTCCTATCATCTTTTTAGGAAACATTTTTAATAACTTGCATCAATACACAGCAAGTCAAGATGTGGTACAACGTTATCAAGCGTCAGATTCTATATCAGAAACTAAAAAGTCTTTATGGACGAACGGGTTATTAGCTTTAATATCAGCGCCCTTATTCTATGGTATGGGAACAATGATGTACTCATTTTATAGTCATGAAAGTGCATTGCCTAAAGATTTTAATACTTCATCTGTAGTACCATACTTTATACTTACTGAAATGCCACCATTTGTTGCTGGATTATTGATAGCGGCAATATTTGCAGCGGCACAATCAACCATTTCTTCAAGTTTAAATTCAATTTCAGCTTGTATTTCTGTTGATATTAAGCACAGATTCTTCGGCAAGAAAAATGAAAAAAGCGAAGTAGGATTTGCGAGATGGATGATTATTCTTTCAGGTTTATTTGGATTCGGCATGTCTATTTATCTAATTGCAGCAGATTCTAATGACCTTTGGGATCTATTCTTGTTAATTACTGGATTAGTGGGTGTGCCATTGGCTGGTGTGTTTGCGGTTGGTATATTCACACGTCGTACGAATACATTCGGTGTGCTGATGGGATTAATTTTTGGAATTATTTTTGCTTATATCTTTAATGGTATGGGTGGCGGTAATTCACCATTCTATGTATCAATTATTTCGTTTATAGTAGCCTTTGTTTTCTCTTATATCATAAGTATTATTGTGCCAGGCAAACAAAAAGACATTACTGGTTTAACCATCTATGATATTAAAGAAAAATCTAATTATGTCTCTATTGTCCGTATGAAAGAAGACGATCAAGAAGTCTAAAGTTTTATGTAGTTAGGTATAATAAATGATGCGTTGAATTGTTATAAAACAATTTACTTCTGTTTATCTCAAAATATTTTTGAGAAAATGAATACGTTATATAAGGTAGGTAGAATGAAGCATATTGTGTATATGCGTTCTATTCTGCCTCTTTTTTTAATTTTTGAAAATCATGTTATTTACAGCATAAAATATGTGATTCATTTTAATTCCTCGAAAATTATGGATATAATGAATTACAGATATAAGCAGAGTATTCGAGGGGATGATAAGTATGATAAAAGCAATCGCAGTAGATATGGATGGTACATTTTTGGATTCAAAAAAACAATATGATCAAGAAAGGTTTAATCGTATCTTTCAACAATTAAAAAATGAAAATATTAAATTTATAGCAGCAAGTGGTAATCAATACGCAAAATTAAAATCTATTTTTGGAGATAAAGCTATGTTTTTTGTTGCGGAAAACGGTGCGGTTATTTATGAAGACAATACGTTGTATGATTATCAAGCATTTGAAAAAGATGTTTTCCATAATATTGTTAATTACTTAAACATCACGCGTGGTATCAATGAAATAATTGTTTGTGGCGTAAAAAGTGCTTACATATTAAAGAATAATGGACAATCATTTAAAAAAGATGCACATTTTTATTACCGACAATTAAAAGAAATAGCATCCTTGCAAAATTTACCAGAAGACGAATATGTAAAAATAGCCTTAAATATAGATAGAACAACACATCCAACACTTGATGAAGATTTGTCAAATCGCTTTTCACAAGAATTATCACTTGTATCGAGTGGTCGAGATAGTATCGATATCATTTTACCTGGTATGACCAAAGGTAATGCGTTAGCAAGATTATTAAAAAAATGGGAACTATCGGAAGATGAACTCATGGCTTTTGGAGATGCAAATAATGATTTAGATATGCTGCAATTAGCAACACATAGTTATGTAATGGAAAATTGTGAAGATGAAACCTTATTCGAAATTGCAAAGTATGTAGCACCGTCAAATGATAAACAAGGTGTTTTATCAATTATTGAAGATAGAGTACTAAAATGAAAAATTAATATTTAAAATTTTGGCAGTATTACGCTTAAACATATTACTTTCATCCGTCTAACAACCTATCTTATACTAAAAAATATAAGCTACAAATGGAAAGGAAGGCAAACAAGAAATGAATGATATGCAACAGACAATTATAAATGCATTTAATTTTAGACATGCAACAAAAAGGTTTGATTCAGATAAAAAGATAAGTGAAAGTGAATTTAACACAATCTTAGAAGCGGGTAGATTGTCTCCAAGTTCTCTAGGATTAGAACCGTGGAAATTTATCGTAGTACAAAATGCTGAAATTAGAAATAAGTTAAAAGAAATAAGTTGGGGTGCAAAAGGGCAGTTAGAGACAGCAAGCCACTTTGTAATTTTATTAGCGCGAAAAAACGTAACTTCTAAATCACCATTTGTACAACATATGATTCGAGACATTAAACAATATAGCGAAGACAGTATACCTGCTACAGAAGAAAAATTTGATAATTTCCAAACAAGTTTCCATATTAATGATAGTGCGCAGACATTGTTGGAGTGGGCTAAAAAACAAACATATATTGCACTAGGTAATATGATGACGAGTGCAGCATTATTAAATATTGATTCTTGCCCTATGGAAGGATTTGATTTAGATGCTGTTACGCAATTTTTAAGTGATGAAGGTTTGATGGATGAAGCGCATTTTGCACCATCTGTAATGGTTGCATTTGGTTATAGAGAAAACGCAGCAAAAGAAAAAGTACGTGAACCTCAATCACATGTAGTAGAGTGGGTTGAATAATAAGCGTTACGAGGACTCAAATATTTAAAATTCATAAAAAAGAAAGCCAATTCATTCATACAATGTATTGAATTATAAACGTCAATTTCTGTTGTCATTACAGAAATTGACGTTTTCTTTGTTTTATGAACTTTAAAAGTGAGTTGGATTATTATACTGATGGCGTATGATGTCACTGTTTTTAAGTTTTATCAGCAATTAATGACATATTATTGTGTAATCTAATACTTAAACCATCTATAAAAAAAGTTTCTTCAGTATCGATACTTGGTTTATAAATATCGATATGGGCTAATCCATAGCTTGTATCATTTTCAACTCTAGGTAAGCGTGATTGCCAAGTATTTACTGCAATATGGTGATGATAATATTTAGATGACATAAAAAGAGCTTGCGGGAAGTTAGAAATATGCTGGAGACCTAGTTGCTCAATGTAAAAATGTTGAGCGATGGTTAAGTCGGATGTTTTCAAATGCAAATGTCCAATCTTCGCATTATTTGGCATTTCATCCCAGCCCATCTTTGTTCTTTGATTAAGTAAATCATTCGTATCTACTTGTAACGTATCCATTTTCACTTTATCATTTTCCCACAACCATACAGACTTAGGTCTGTCGAAATAAACTTCAATGCCATTCCCTTCTGGATCATTAAGGTATAAAGCTTCACTTACTAGATGATCTCCACCACCAACCGGAATGTTTGATTGCGAAATATGAAATAAGAAATTAGCTAAGTCTTTGCGGTCGGGCAGTAGAAATGCTACGTGAAATAGTCCTGCTTCACTTAAAGAAGGCTGACGTCCCTCTGGTATTTCACATAACGTAATTGTATGGCCGCTCAAACCTACTTGCAAAACTGCAGAAGTATCATTTGTTGATACCACTTTAAGTCCTAGAATATGTGAATAAAAATTCAACATCGTTTGTAAATTTTTAATGTTTAAGGTGATATTTGTTACTTGAATTGCTGATTTATCGTGAAAAGTCATCGCCTTGCTCCTTTATATTCGGTTATGAGTTATAGATACAAATTAATGTAAAAAGTATACCAAGTCAATTTAAGTGTCTCATGACGTAGAATTACATAAAGTTTAATATCACTTCTATATTTACATTTAACAACATATGGTAATATGTGAACATGGACAATTTGGAGGATGGAGTGGGGTGAGCGTATGCAAGTTTTTTGGAAATTGGGATGGTTTTTCAAACAACATAAAGGCAGTTATCTTATTGGATTGAGTACATTATTTTTAATTGCTTTAATTGAAATTTTACCTCCACAGATTATAGGTAAGACTATTGACGATATGGTGGGAAACAAATTAACGCCTAAACTATTAATGATTTATCTTTTGTTATTAGTATTGGTAGCAATTTTAACTTATGTATTAAGGTATATATGGAGATTATCAATATTTGGAACTAGTCAAAAGTTGGGGCAAATATTAAGAACATATTTATATAAAAAGTATACAGTTATGAGTGCTATCTTTTATCAAAATCGAAGAACTGGTGATTTAATGGCACATGCAACTAATGATATAAGAGCAGTGCAAAATGCCGCGGGTGCTGGAATATTGATGATTGCAGATTCTTTGATAACTGGTGGAACAGTGGTGATCACAATGGCTGTAACAGTAAGCTGGAAATTAACATTGATTGCAATGATACCACTACCTTTTATGGTATTGTTAACAAGTTTTTATGGATCGTTACTTAGTAAAGGATTTAAAAAAGCACAAGCAGCGTTTAGTAGATTGAACGATAAGACTCAAGAAAGTGTTGCTGGTATCAAAGTAACTAAGACATTCGGTTATGAAGCGAGTGACCAACAAGATTTTAAAGATTTAAGTGATGATGTAGTTGATAAAAATTTAAAAGTTTCGAAAATTGATGCATTATTTGATCCGACAATCACATTAGTGATAGGAATGAGTTACTTTTTATCAATCGTATTTGGTGCAAAATTGGTTTTTAATAATACAATCACACTTGGTCAACTGATTACGTTCACGACATATTTAGGGATGCTCGTTTGGCCATTATTAGCACTAGGACTATTTTTTAATATCGTTCAAAGGGCAAAGGCATCATATGAACGAATTGAAGAAATAGAAAATACCCCTAATGATATAGATACAGATTATAAACTTAACACTAGACCCGTTGGAAATATTGAGTTTAATATTAAGGAATTTAATTTCCCGGGTGATTCGAAAGAAGGTATCTATAATGTACATTTTGAAGTTAGGGAGGGTACTACTGTGGGCATCGTTGGAAGAACTGGTTCAGGGAAAAGTACGCTGATTAGATTGCTACTTAGAGAGTATGATACAAAAGAAATGCATGAAATCACATATGGTGAGCATCCTATTCGAGATTATAATGTACAGCTTTTGAGAAATCAGTTTGGATATGTACCACAGGAACACTTTTTATTTTCAACTTCAATTCGTAATAATATTGCATTTAGTAATGAAAAAATAGGTGATAACCAAATATTTGCAGCAAGTCAAGCAAGTGATATTCATGAAGATATATTATCTTTTCCTGATCAATATCAAACAGTGGTAGGTGAAAGAGGCGTATCATTGTCAGGAGGACAAAAACAAAGAATATCCATTGCGAGAGCGCTATTAATAGACCCAGAGGTATTAATACTTGATGATTCCCTTTCTGCAGTAGATGCCAAAACCGAAGAAGTGATACTAAGCAATTTAAAAAAACTAAGAAAAGGAAAAACTAATATTATTACTGCGCATCGGATGAGTGCTGTGAAACAAGCGGATGAAATTATTGTTATGGATAAAGGAACGATTGTGGAAAAGGGCACACATTCTACTTTGATGAATCAAAAAGGATGGTATTACGAAACATATCGAGCTCAAGCTTTACAACAAAAGCTCACGCGTAATTTAGATGACTTAACGAAAGGGGACGATACCAATGGCTGAGAAAGTTAATTTAACTGCAAAAGATCAAGCTCAGGCTTTGATTAGGTTATTTAAGTATACGACCCCTTATAAAGGAACTATTGCTTTAGCATTTTTAACGTTAACAATATCAACGATTGCAAGTATGTTGACGCCTTACTTAGTGAAAGTATTTATTGATGATTATCTTACGCCACGCGTTTTTCCCCAACAAGCAATGATATGGCTGATGATTATCTTTATTAGTATTCAAATAATAGGTGCAGTAACAATGTATTTAAGCCAATATCTTTTTCAATATCTTGCTTTTAAAGTGATCCAACAATTAAGAATTGACGCTTTTAATAAATTAGGTAAATTGGGAATGAAATATTTTGATAAGGTATCAGGTGGTAGTATAGTCTCTAGGTTAACGAATGACACTGAGACAATTGTTGATATGATTATAGGCGTATTTTCAACATTTCTTATAGCCTTTTTTATGATGATTTCTAGTTATATAATGATGTTTATTTTAGAGATGAGATTGGCTTTAATATCTTTAATATTTTTACCAGTTATTATATTTATTCTTGCGAGTTATCGTAAATACTCAGCTGTTTTATTTGCAAAATCTAGACAAAAATTGTCCGATTTAAATACAAAATTAGCAGAGTCTATAGAAGGCATGAAGATAATACAGGCGTTTAACCAAGAAAAAAGATTAAACAGTGAATTCAATCGTATTAATGATGAACATTATCAATATATGTTAAAAACTGTGAAACTTGATAGTTTATTATTGAGACCTGCAATAAGTTCTCTAGCTATTTTTGCGGTAGTTATGATTTTGGGATATTTTGGTATCATTAGCTTTACGACAGGTATTACGGCTGGCGTTGTATTTGCATTTGTTCAATATATGGAACGGTTTTTTGAACCAATTAATCAAGTGAGTCAAAATTTAAATATTTTGCAACAAGCTTTAGTTTCAGCGAGTAGGGTATTTACTTTAATTGATGATGACACATACGAACCTGAACAACAACCTGTACCATCGTACACAATTGAAGAAGGAAAGATTGAATTTAGAGAAGTCAGTTTTAGCTATGACGGAAAGACAGATGTATTAAAAAATATTAATTTTACCGTTAATCCTGGTGAAATGGTAGCTCTTGTTGGTCATACGGGTTCTGGGAAGAGTTCAATTATAAATTTGTTTATGCGTTTTTATGAATTTGAACGAGGGAGCATTAATGTGGATGGACATTCAATAAAAACAATCCCTAAACAAGAATTAAAACAGAAAATAGGGCTAGTGCTTCAAGACGCATTTATATTTTATGGTACGGTTGCATCAAATATTAAACTGTATCATCCAACGATGACATTTGAACAAGTAAAAGCTGCAGCAGAATTTGTACATGCGCATCATTTTATTGAAAAATTGTCAGGTCAGTATCAACATAGAGTGATTGAAAAAGGAAGCTCATTTTCAAGTGGCGAACGACAATTGATAGCATTTGCAAGAACAATTGCTACAAATCCTAAAATACTTATTTTAGATGAAGCGACAGCAAACATTGATTCTGAAACAGAGGAACAAATACAACAATCTTTGAATACAATGAGAAAGGGAAGAACCACTTTAGCCATTGCGCACAGACTTTCTACGATTCAGGATGCAGATAAAATACTTGTATTAAATCACGGAGAAATTGTAGAGCAAGGCACACATGAAACGCTGATTAAAAAAAATGGTATTTATTATAATATGTATGCATTACAAAATGGTTAAATCACCCATTTTTGAACAAAATCAATGAAGTATGGAAATTAACGTTATTACAAAATTTAAATGAAACTAAACAATCAAAAGCCAAAATAAAAGGGGTGCAGTCAAAGAACTATTGAGGTAGCTCTATATTTTATAATTATGGAAGTGCGTTCGTTATGTATTAGAATCGAATGTAGGTTTAAAGAATAAACAAAGCAAATGAGCCTGGGGGACTACTGATTCATCCCAGGCTCATTCAAAATGATGATTTAGTTTAAGATGTTTTATATCCAAATTTATTTTGGACTTTGAAAAGGTTGTAGACACCTAATTAATCTGCATATACATCTTGAAATTCTGGTTTTTTCTCAATAACTGACTTAGCAAAAGGGCATGTCGCGGAGACTTTTAAATTGTTATCACGTGCATAGTCAACTACTGATTTTACAAGTTGTGAACCTAAACCTTGACCACCAAGTTCATCTGGTACACCTGTATGGTCAATGATTATATGGTTGTCACCTTGAGATTGAAATGTAATCTCCGCTTGTGGATTATCTTCGTTATCGCCTACATAAAATTTATTTGTACCTTGTTTGATTTCCGCCATTCTAACACCTCCATGTTATTAACATCATATATATTTAATATCACATTTTGCCTTAAGTTAAACAAATTTTAAAATTAAGCATATATTTCAAACATAAATGATGTTAGTAAAAATTGAAGAATAATAAAAAACCATTGAAAAAATGTGAAAATAAGTTTATAGTTTTAACGGAATAATTTCGATTTGGAGGGGCGTTTTTTGAAAAAAATTATGTTACTTATTCTGACCTGTATATTCATCGTATTGTTAAGTGCATGCGGAAATATAAATTCTGAGAAAAAAGACGTCAGTTCGAACAATAGATTAAAAATATATACGACAGCCTTTGCATTCCAAAGTTTCACTAATCAGATTGGAGGCAAATATGTAGAAGTTGATTCGATTTATCCACCTGGTGCAGATATGCACTCTTTTGAACCAACACAAAAAGAAATGATTAATATCGCTAAAAGTGACTTGTTTATCTATTCGAATGAAGAAATGGATCCCGTTGCCAAGAAAATTGCAAGTTCAATTAAAAATAATAATTTGAAGTTACCTGTTGCTGCACACCTTGATCACCATGATTTAATTTCAAATCATGAAGCACATGACGATCATGACGAACATGAACATCATGAAACACATGAAAGCCATAATCATGGGGGGGAAGATCCACATGTATGGCTAGATCCGGTGTTAAATAAAAAATTTGCTAAGGTGATTAAAAATGATTTGATCGAGAAGGATCCTAAGCACAAAACGTATTACACGCGTAATTATAATCATTTGATAAAGGATATGAATGAAATTGATCATGAGATGAAGCGAATCACACAACATCCTAAACGTGATACAGCCATAATTTCTCATGACTCTATAGGTTATCTTGCAAATCGCTATCATTTTAAACAGCAAGGTGTTAGTGGCATGAATAATGAAGAACCTAGTCAACGTGAACTCATGAATATCGTTCAAAATATAAATAAAACTAAACAACCTTATGTATTATATGAACAAAATATAACATCTAAAGTTACAAATGTTATTCAAAAAGAATCTAATACAACCCCACTAAAATTTCATAATATGGCAACCTTATCAAAAGAAGATATAGAGGATAAGCAAATATCTTATCAATCTTTAATGAAAGAAAATATGAAGTCATTAAATAAAGCACTTAATGAGTAATTTTAATATAAAGATAAGAGGTTGAGACAAAAAATTTGTCTCAACCTCTTTTGATTTTGTGATAGAAAGTACTATCATCGTTTTTTAATATACATTTAGTCATTTCAACATGTTTTGTATTTTTCAACAATTAACATTTTTAATCATATCTGATGTAAGACACTGTTGTATTATAATATTCTTCAAGCCCACGAATACCATCAGCGCCTCCAATACCTGACTCTCTCCAACCAGCATGATATCCATTCACAACTTCTTCTGCTTCACAATTTGCATAAACCTCACCAAATTTAAGACGTTCAGTTGCTGTCATTACTTCTTTTAAATCTTCTGAAAATATATAAGATGATAAACCGGCATTTGTGTGATTGGCGTGTTCAATAGCTGCTTCAAAATCAGAATATTTAATTATAGGTAGTACAGGGCCGAAAATTTCTTCTTTAAAAGCTTCGTCGTCTGGACTAACTTGGTCTAAAATCGTTGGTTCATAAAAATAACCAGAACGATTTATGATGCTGCCACCTGTAATTAATTGAGCCCCATTTTGAATTGCCTTTTGAACTTTTTCATCTATGCTTGCTAATTGTTTTTGATTGATAATTGCACCGAAATCAGTTTGATCATCGAATGGATCGCCTACATTTAGAGTCTCCATTTTATCTTTTAGTTTATTAATGAAAGTTTCGTGAATATCATGATGAACAAAGATGCGTTCAGGACAAGTACATACTTGTCCTGCGTTATTAATTCTAGCAGCCACAATGTAATCAACTGCCTTATTTAAATTGGCATTTGGTGTCACTATTACAGGCGCATTACCGCCAAGTTCAAGATTAACTTTTTTAACCGTTTGGGCACTTTTGGCATAAACGGATTTACCCGCGCGCATACTACCTGTGATTGATATTAATTGTATATCTGGATGTTCTGCTAATTGCGTACCTACAGTTTCTCCTTTACCAGGAACAATTTGAATAAGACCCGCAGGAATCGTTGATTGTCGGAACAATTCTGCAATTTTTAAAGTTACTAATGATGTTTCTTCACTAGGTTTTATTATTACAGAACAACCTGAGATTACAGCAGGAATGACCTTTCTCATTAATACCATGATGGGTGCATTCCATGGTACGATACCTGCTGTCACACCAATAGGTTTTTTAGTTAATTGTATCGTCTCATTTTCACGACTATTTTGAATCACTTCACCTTTGCTATTCATACTTTGACTTGTCATATAATCTATAAAGTGTATTGCCTTGTTTATTTCACCGATTGCTGAATTGAGTGTTTTACCTTGTTCTTGAACATATAATTTTGCAATTGTTTCTTTATGTTCTTCTAATAACGGAATTAGCATTTTTACATGGTCAGCACGTGTTGGTTGAGGGACCTTTTCCCATTCTAATTGTGCATGTTTAGATTTTTCCACAGCTGAATTTACTTCGTCTTTAGTCGCAAATGTAATTGTGTCTATGATTTCTTCTGTCGCAGGATTAATGACATTCATTGTGTCATTAGACTCACTTTCTACAAATTGGTTGTTTATAAATAATTTATTCATTACGACACCTCCACACTATGATATATACCACTTATTTGAGCAGAAGAAACGGTTTGAGAAATAATCATAAAACTTTGGTTTTGTTAAGTAATCGGATGTTAGTATATTTTTTATACTTAATGTGTTGACTTATGTTCAAAAGGGTATTATAATTTATCTCGAAATCGAAATAAATTGAAAGTTGGTGATGCAATGAATCGTACTAAAGAGTCATTGAATACCTTTATTGGTTTAAATCGAACCGTAGATCATTTAGAACAAATCGTCAGAAATGATATTCAACGTTATGGTTTGAATATAACGGAGTTTGCAGTTTTAGAGTTATTATATAATAAAGGTGATCAGCCGATACAACGTATTGGTGACAGAGTTTTAATTGCGAGTAGCAGTATCACTTATGTCGTTGATAAGTTAGAAGCAAAAGGATATGTAGTAAGAATTCGAAATATACAAGATAAGCGCGTAACGAATGCTTCAATTACAGAAGAAGGACATGCATTGATGAATGATATATTTCCAGAACATGCAGCTACGTTAGAATCAACTTTCTCAGTATTGTCAAACGAAGAATTAGCAACATTGCAACAAGCTTTAAAAAAATTAAGTGCTCAACCTATCAATAAGTCGTAGCACTTAAAAATTTTATTCAAAATTACTTCGAAATCGAGATAAATATAATGGAAAAAGGAGTTTTATTATGACAAACACTCAATTATTAGGAATACACCATGTAACAGCAATCACAGATGATGCTGAACGAAACTATAAATTTTTTACTGAAGTATTAGGAATGAGACTTGTGAAAAAGACTGTAAACCAAGATGATATATATACTTATCATACATTCTTTGCAGATGATGTTGGTTCTCCAGGAACAGATATGACATTTTTTGATTTTCCTAATGTTCCTCAAGGGCATTCTGGTACAAATTCAATTACACGTCCGTCATTTCGTGTGCCTGATGATGCAGCGTTAGCATATTATGAACATAGATTTAATGAATATAATATTAAACATGAAGGCATTCAAACATTATTTGGTAAAAAGGTATTGCCTTTTGAAGAAGCAGATGGACAAAGTTATCAATTAATCTCAGATGAAAACAATAAAGGTGTGGCAGCTGGTCAACCATGGAAAGAAGGCCCAGTACCAACAGATAAAGCGATTTATGGTCTAGGCCCGATTGAAATAACTGTTAGTTATTTTGAAGACTTTAAAAAGATTTTAGAAGATATATTTGGTATGACAACAATTATAGAAGAAGAAAACGTTGCAGTATTAGAAGTAGGTGAAGGTGGTAATGGTGGCCAAGTCTTTTTAAGAAAAGATGCAACTGGACCAGAAGCAAGACAAGGTTATGGTGAAGTGCATCATGTTTCATTCAGATTAAAAGATCATGAGGCAATATCTAAATGGTTAGAAAAATATGAACAGTATGGTATTGGTAACTCAGGCTTAGTAGATAGATTTTATTTTGAAGCATTATATGCACGTATTGGTCATATTTTGATTGAAGTTTCTACAGATGGACCTGGATTTATGGGAGATGAACCATATGAAACATTGGGCGAAAGCCTTGCATTACCACCATTTTTAGAAGAAAAACGTGATTATATAGAATCAGAAGTGCGTCCATTTGATACAAGACGTTCACATTAAATTGTGAGATTGCTTAAATCTTAATATTAAAAAGTGAGAGGGTAGTTATTTTATGGAAGATATTAGTCATATTCATCATATTTCGGCGATTGTAGGTAATCCAGAAGAGAATATTCAATTTTATAGAGATATACTCAATTTAAAATTAATTAAGAAAACAGTGAATTTTGATGATCCTTCCACGTACCATCTATATTTTGCGAATGGCAATGTGGATAATGGAACAATATTGACATTTTTTAATTGGCCCAACAATTATAAAGGACGTATCGGTTCTGGTCAGGTTCAACGTATAGCATTTCGAGTGCCTAAAGGATCATTAGAAGATTGGGAAAAACATTTGCAATCACATGGGATAGAAACTGCGAGAACACAATTATTTAATAAAGCTACGGTCGAATTTTCAGATACACATGCGTTACCATTAGCACTTGTGGAAGCTGATGAAGTGCATACGTACGATAGTGGAGAAAATATTATAGGTTTTCATGGTGTTAGCATGCTATCAATTGAGCCATATCAAACAGTACGAACATTAAATGAGGATATGGGGTTAGAGCTAATAGATGAAAATAAGAGTCATATTCACCTTGAAACTAAAGGAGAATGGCGACACCATGTGATAGTTCAAAAAGAAGTTGCCGATGTGCGTGTACGATGGGGTGTTGGTGTCGTGCATCATATTGCCTGGTCAGTACCTAATGATGAGGAACACAAAGCTTGGCAAATGAAAATGAAAGACAAGGGCTATCATGTAACGGAAGTGAAAGATCGCAATTATTTTAATGCTATTTACATGAAAGAACGTGGTGGCATTATTTTTGAGTTTGCTACTGAAGGACCAGGATTTACGATAGATGAACGATTTGAAGACTTGGGTACACATCTTATGTTACCGCCACAATATGAGGAACAAAGAGAAGCATTATTGAAATTATTACCACCTATTCGAATATAAGTATATTAAAAAGGAGATGATAAATAATGGAACACATTTTTAAACAAGGTGATTTAAACGGTCCAACTTTTATTTTATTACATGGCACAGGTGGAGATGAACATGATCTTTTACCTTTAGCACAAGCATTAAATGCAAGTTATAATGTACTAAGTGTAAGAGGAGAAGTTTCGGAAAATGGTATGAATCGTTTCTTCAAGAGATATGGTGAAGGACAATATGATGTTGAAGATTTGAAATATAGAACAAACAATTTAATACAATTTTTAAAAGAAGCGGCTGAAACGTATCATTTTGATTTGACCCAAGCTATACCAGTAGGCTTCTCTAATGGTTCTAATATTGCGATAAGCATGATGTTACACCCAGATATTTCATTTAACAAAGCACTACTTTACGCACCTTTATATCCTTTAGAGTCAGTAAATGACAAAGATTTATCCAATACCAAGGTATTATTATCAATGGGTGAAAATGACCCTATCGTTTCTGTTCAGGATAGTCAACATGTGATTGATATCTTTAATCAAGCTGGCGCAACAGTTAAACAAATATGGGTGAATAGTCACGAGTTGACACGTGAAGGCATTATTGCGGGCCAATCATTATTAGAAGATGAATAAATAACAATTTAATTAGAATAATGATATGTAAGTGCTGCGATAGCAAAATAAAAAACCTCTAGACCAACTCAATATTATGATTGAATGATGATAATATTGAAACTCTCGTCTAGAGGTTTTTGTTATGATGAATGTGATTTATAAAAGATACCTTTGATTAATATAGGAATTAACAAAATAAAACCAAAGAGTCCCATCAATGGAAATACTTTTCCAATTAACTCAATAAAACCGACAAACGTAGTAGCAAATGTAATAATTGCAATAATTATAATTAAAATATAATAATTTTGTTTATACGGTTCTGTGAAACGAGAGGCAAATGCATACATTAATCCCACAACTGTATTATAAATCACTAATATCATGATAATGGCCATAAAATGACCAATCACAGGTGAAATTTGTTTTGCCAATAATAGTGACGGTAATGCTACATTTGTTATTTTTGTAAATTCTGTGACCATACCAAGGTTTAACATTAATAATAAAAACGTTATGACCAAGCCACCTAAAATACCACCTAAATATGTTGCCTTTTCAGATTTTATACGTCCCCCCATTACAGAAAGAAAACTAAACGCAGCTGCAATTTGCAAACTGCCATAATTAATTGCATCAAACCACCACCATTTATCTGTACGTGTGCCACTATTGGCATATTGCGACGCTGAATCAAAGTCAAAACTTCCAGTAGTGAAATAATAAATAGCAATTATTGATACAATAATAATTAAAAATGGTGTAACCATGCCTAAAACAGTGATTAAACGATCAAATTTTAAGCATAAAGTAGCCAAGATAATAATGACTAAAATCAAAGCGCTAATAGCATAAGGTATATCAAAATTTTCATGAATCGTTGAAACGCCACCCGCTGTCATTATCATAGCTAATGCAAGTAAAAACAGTGTTAAAATCATATCAAAAATTGTCGCAATTGTTCGAGGTAGGTAAAACTTTATGGGCTCAGTATGGCTGTGTGAACGCAATCGGTAGCCTGTATTTAATACCAATACACCAGCTATGGTAATGATAAATCCGGTGATAATAACGCCTAAAACACTAAATTTACCATTGCTAGTAAAAAATTGGAAAATTTCTTGGCCCGTCGCAAAGCCGGCACCCACAACAACACCTACAAACGCAAAAGCAACGATGATACTTTCTTTTAAACTAGACATATAATTGGAATCCTTTCTTGCCATACATATGGTAATCATACTTATTTAATAAACATCACAATGATTTATTTTATCTTAAACAAAACGAGAAATAAATCATAAAGTTCATATCATATATACATTTGTATTTTTTGAGAGAACGGAACAGCTCTAAGGTTGAGTAAACAAATTGAAAATATTCATAAAGGCAGAACCTAAAAAAACTAGGCTGCATACCCATGGAATTTAGGGATTAACAGCCTAGAAAATGGTGCTTTGATTAAGTTTACAATTTAAGAGAACGGCGTTTATAAATATTGTCGTTTTCTATATTTTTATGAAACAACGTAGCATTCGCCGCGTTGTTTTTTTGAACTTTTAGTCACTGAATACGGCATCATTTCATTATCATTTTATGAAGAAGTCATGGATAAAATTAGTTGACAAATCGGTCATGCATCAATACTTTTAACACATCAATTTTTTCTTGTATATCTTTACCAGTATTAGTATCACGTATTTTTTTACGTTTTAACTCTTTGTCTACCACGCGTCTTATAGAAAGCTCGTCAGCCCCATTGAGCAAGACATGTTTTTTAGAATTAAAGTGTTGGTGTGCTACAAGCTGCATTCCAAAAGAATTATAGAGTAAAGTATAGCCGGCAATACCAGTTGTAGATTGGTAGGCTTTTGAAAATCCACCGTCGATGACAATCATCTTACCATTTGCTTTGATTGGGTTTTCGCCGTCAATTTCTTTAACTGGTGTATGGCCATTGATTATATGTCCTTCTTCTGGATCTAAACCGAAATCTTTTAACATTTTTTTGCACATATTTACGTCTTCACGTAAATAGTAATAAGGGTTTTTAGTTTCTTTATGTGCTGATTTATCATTAATAAAATAACGTTCAAATGTTGTCATTGCTCTTTTTCCAAATAAGGACGAATACTTACCTGTCCATAGATACCAAACAAGATCCGTTGCTAGATCATCATGTATGTCTTTATGGTCAAATGCCTCTCTTACAAAGTATTCGAAATGGTCAAGCAAATCTCTGCCATAGCATTTTTCACCATCAATAACCATAGATTCCATTTCTCCATTTTCATCCACAGGAATACAACCATGAATTAGCAAGTTGCCATTATAAGGAAGGTAAAGTTTCCCTTTTTGCATTAAAAATGTCATGTGACGTTTTAATTTTTCAGATTGTTGCACTGATAATAATAATTTTTCTATTACTTCGTGTTCATCTTCAGTTAATGCGTTAGGGTTGCTTGGATCAATTGTTTGGAAACAAGTATGTTCTAAAGCATAAGTTTTACCATAAAGTGTGGCTGTATGATTTTCATAGTCGATGCTTTCCAACACTAATCGTTCTTCCATTTCAAAGTTAGGTCTACGCTTAATGATAGGTGCTTCTAGTTTAAATTGGATGATTGCGATTGCTTGGTGAATTTTAGTGATTTGTTCTATTTCGGATTGAGACAGTCCTTCAGCATTTTTAGGTTTGAAAGCAGGATTGTCACCTGAATAGTATTTTTCAGCAAGTGTTAATAATGGACGTAAATTAATACCATAAGCATCTTCAATAATGTCTAAGTTATCATAACGCGCACAAATTCTGAGTAAATTTGCTAAGCACACTTTAGAACCAGCATAGGCACCAATCCACAAAACATCATGATTTCCCCATTGTACATCAACAGAAGGATAGTCAATTAAGGTGTCCATGATTTTATCAGGTTCTGGACCACGATCATAAATATCACCTACAACGTGTAAATGGTTCACCACGAGATGTTGAATTGTAAAGGACAGACCGACAATCAGATCATCTGATTGTTCGAGTTCAATAATTTGATTCATTAGTGTCTGATAATATGAATGTTTATTATTATATTTATTACTTTTATATAACAGCTCTTCTATTATAAAAATATAATTTTTAGGTAAAGTTTTGCGTAATTTTGTTCGTGTATATTTAGAAGAAGCATAAGTGACTAATTTGATAAGACGATTAATCGTTGTGATATACCATTCATCTAAGCGCTCTTTTGAGGTAAAACTATTTTTAATTAATTTTAATTTTTCTTCTGGATAATATACAAGTGCCGAGAATTCATTTATTTCTTGGCGTGTCAAAGTATCTTGAAATATATCACTGATTTTAGAACGAACATTTCCTGAACCATTTCTTAATACATGTTGAAATGCATGGAATTCTCCATGTAGGTCACTGACGAAATGTTCCGTACCTTTTGGAAGTTCTAAAATAGACTCAAGATTTATAATTTCAGTTGCTAATTCCTCTCTGTTATTAAATTGTTGAGATAATAAATCTAAATATTTTTCTTTTACACTTTTTTCTGTTGCATCATGCATTATTTATGTCACTCCAATTAGGTAGTTTTGTTACTCATTCTATTTAATAAAACGTTTCCATTGTATGTGTAATATTGTAGCATTATTTTTGGGGTGAGTGTCTAGTATTGATTACATTATTTATACTATCTTTTAATTAATGGGAATGGCTTCATTTTTTTGTCAAAAAAGCGGTAAAATTGTTAAAAATAACGATGTTACTCAAATAAGCAAATTCTCATATAAATGTAAATATTGTAGGAAACATACATTTTTTTGAATTAGAAAAATAAGTATTTAACCCTATAATTGTAAAAATACACATATTATTTAAAACGATAAAAATAGCTTTATAACAATTGTTTTGAGCGTATTGAAGGTGATTTGGAATGTATTTGCAAAAAATATTTTTTAAATAGCGGTTTAAAAATTTTTAAACTTTTGTATAATAAGTGCATGTAACAAAATTATACAAAGGGAGTTTATTTTATGTTTACTTTGGGAGCATCGTTATCGAGTCAAGTAAATCCAAACTGGCAGACATATATTATGCTTGGTGCGTATTTTGTTGTGCTATTAGTCATTGGATATTACGGCTATAAGCAAGCGACAGGTAATATCAGTGAGTATATGTTAGGTGGTAGAAACATAGGGCCATATGTTACAGCATTATCTGCTGGAGCATCAGATATGAGTGGTTGGATGATTATGGGATTGCCCGGTGAAGTTTATACGACAGGGTTATCAGCTGCATGGTTGGCAATCGGTCTGACTATTGGTGCATACATAAATTATCTCGTTGTAGCCCCACGATTACGTGTGTATACAGAAAAAGCTGGAGATGCAATAACATTACCTGATTTCTTTAGAAATCGTTTAGATGATCAATCAAATGTGATTAAAATTATATCAGGTGGTATTATTGTCGTGTTTTTTACACTGTATACTCATTCTGGAATGGTTGCAGGTGGTAAATTATTTGATAGTGCTTTTGGTTTAAACTACCATTTTGGATTATTATTAGTTGCTATTATTGTAATTGCGTATACTTTCTTCGGCGGATATTTAGCCGTGTCGTTAACGGACTTTTTCCAAGGGGTAATCATGTTAATTGCTATGGTCATGGTACCAATAGTAGCGATGATGCAATTAAGTGGATTGGATACTTTATCGCAAGCGGCAGATTTGAAACCGACAAACCTTGATTTATTTAAAGGTACAACGGTTATTGGTATCATATCATTCTTTGCTTGGGGCTTAGGTTATTTTGGACAACCACATATTATTGTGCGTTTTATGTCTATTAAATCAGTGAAACAATTACCGACAGCAAGACGTTTTGGCATAGGTTGGATGGCAATTAGCTTACTGGGTGCAGTTGGTGTAGGTCTTGTAGGTATTACATTTGTCAATCGTGGTGGTGTAACACTTGAGGATCCAGAAACACTGTTTATATTAATGGGTCAAATATTGTTCCATCCACTTGTGGGCGGTTTCTTACTTGCAGCTATTTTAGCAGCGATTATGAGTACGATTTCGTCACAACTATTGGTGACATCAAGTTCATTAACTGAAGATTTTTATAAATTGTTCCGTGGTGAGGAAGCAGCAAAAAAACATGAAAAAGAATTTGTTTTTGTGGGACGTATGTCAGTTGTTTTAGTTGCAATTGTATCAATTATCATTGCATGGTCACCTAATGACACAATTTTAAATCTTGTAGGTAACGCTTGGGCAGGTTTTGGTGCTGCATTTGGACCACTTGTATTAATGAGTTTATATTGGAAAGGTTTAAGTCGTACTGGTGCAGTCAGCGGAATGATTTCAGGTGCAATTGTTGTAATTGTTTGGATTGCTTTTGTTAAACCATTAGGTGAAATTAATGATTTCTTTAATTTGTATGAGATTGTTCCAGGATTTTTAACAAGTTTAATTGTTACCATTTTAGTTAGTAAAATGACGAAGAAACCTCAAATTGATGTAGAAGGCGATTTAGAAGAAGTTCGTCAAATAGTAAAAGGTAATAAGTAATCATTATCATAGTAGTTTGATAAAGGGGTAGTATTTTGATTATATAAATATTAAAAGCGCACATAAGTAATAGAAAATTTTCTGCTCAAAATTTTAGGGAGAAATTAAAGATCGTGAAAGACTAACTTCAAAGGGGGAAGTTAGTCTTTTTTTATAAAAAAATCAGACAAAAACCCTACGGATTTTGTCTGATTGCTAAGATAGATATCAGTTATACGAGCAAATGACGTAAAAAGTTTTAAACTAAAGCAAAGCGTACACTTATTGATGTGTGCGATTCTTTTTGTAGATACGAATAAAGAGATATACGACAGCTATAGCGATGATGACATACATAATATATGAATAAGTGTGTAAGCCATTCATTAACGTATCAAAACTGTTGCTCAACATGCTACCTAAGAAGATGAGTGCAATGTTCCAAATTGTAGTACCTATTAACGAAAGAATAGTAAATAATACAATATTCATTCTATTAATGCCTGCTGGTATGGTGATTAATACGCGTAAAACAGGAATAAAGCGACAAAGAAAGACTGCAATAGCACCGTATTTTTTAAACCATTCATTAGCGCGAGCAATATCTTTTCCTTTGAGTTTGATCCATTTTCCATATTTATCAACAAAACGATATAAACGTGCTTCAGAGACGATACTACTGATGTAATAAAGTATGATTAAACCGATTAACGATGAAATGGTAGATATGATAAAAAGTAAAGGTATGGATAAATCAGATTTAACTGTCATCAGTCCTGCAAATGTCAAAATAATTTCAGATGGAATAAAAGGTAATATATTTTCTAATAGGATTAATATTGCAATAGCAGTATAACCCCATGAATTTATAAAGTTTGTCAGTATTTGTTCCATGGCGATAAGTGTCGCTCCTTTTCTTAATCAAACATGATGGTATTTTTTAATTACTTCTGTATTATAATCTAAATTAATGTGTAATGCATATTTAAGGTAATATAAAGATAATTAATAAATTTGTTGCCTTAAAATTTCAATGCACTGAGGGATTTAAGAAAAACTTATTTCAACTAATATTATAGTGAAGATTTAGGTTTTTAAAGAACTGGTGTTAATACCTGTCACATAAACTGTGTACGCTGTTCATAAGAATGAATAAGGTATTATCATAAAATGAAAAAAGTAGTTGTAAGCGATTTCATATTGTGGTAATATCTAGGCACACAATAGGTCATATGATGACTAGTGAAATAGGGAGAGAGTGTGGGTAAAAAAATGGAACAAAAAAGAACAAATATAAGATGGTATTTTGCTATTGCGTTTTTCATTATAGGTGTAATTGCTTATATGGATAGATCAAATATTTCCATTATTGCAGGACCTATGATGGAAGATTTACATTTGACGAAAACACAGTTTGGTTTATTAGCATCATTTTTCTCGTTAGGGTATGCGTTGATGCAAGTACCTTCAGGTTTTTTGGCAGAAAAGTTTGGCTCTAAAAAAATGTTAACAATTGCGCTCGTATGGTGGAGTGCTTTCACGATTTTAACTGGTGTTGTTAAAAATCATGGTTTATTATATGCTGTACGTTTTTTATTTGGTATAGGTGAGGCACCTATGTATCCTTCGAATGCAGTGTTTAACTCATTTTGGTTTGCTAAAGGTGAAAAAGGACGTGCTTCGAGTGCATTGTTAGCGGGTTCATATTTTGGACCAGTGATTGCACCTGTAGTTACGATTGCTATCGTTAATATGTTTGGATGGCAAGCTGTATTTTATATTTTTGGTGCTATTGGTATTGTCATTGCATTATTATGGATTATTATTTCAAAAGATTTACCGGAACAACATAAAATGGTAAATGAAGCAGAAAAAAAATATATTATGGAAAACCGTGATATCATAAAAACTGAAAAAAGTAACGCGCCGTGGAATATCTTCTTAAGAAGATTTAGCTTTTATGCATTGGCTGCACAATATTTTGTTGTACAATTTGTTGTGTCACTATTCTTAATATGGTTACCTACATATCTAACGGAACAATATAATGTCAAATTAACCGACCCTGATATGGCTTGGGCAGCAGGTGCACCATGGATTGCTATGTTCTTATTAATATTATGTGGCGGTGCAATCTCTGATAAGCTATTACAAAATGGAAAATCAAGATTTGTTGCGAGAGCGTCCATTGCAATCATCGGTTTTGTGGTATTTTGTATCTCATTATTCATGTCAATTCAAACAAACAATTTAGTAGCAAATGTGCTGTGGTTGTCATTATGTTTAGGCGGAATAGGAATTGCTACAGGAATGAGTTGGGCGGCAGCTACAGATTTAGGACGTAATTTTTCTGGTTCAGTATCTGGCTGGATGAATTTATGGGGCAATATCGGTGCATTGCTGAGTCCTTTATTAGCAGGTATGATGGTTGATATTGTTGGTTGGACAGTGACATTAGAATTAGTTATTATCCCAGTCGTGTTTGCAATAATTATGTGGTTTTTTGTTAAACCGGATCAACCGTTAATCATTGAAAAAGAAGAACTTTAATACTCTTTTAAACAAACTTTGCAAGAGCGATTATCTCAGGAGGTTATATATGATTTTAGTAACTGCAGTAATGAAGATTAAATCAGAACATAGAGAAAATTATTTAGCAGAGGTTGAACGCTTAGTCATTGCAGCAAATCAAGAAGCAGGTGCATTATATTATGCGCACTTTGAAAATACAAATGAACCTCAAACTTTTGCTTTTATAGAAAAATATAAAGATCAAGCTGCATTAGAAGCACATAATCAATCTGAACATTTTCAAACATTTTTTAAAGAAATAGAAACTTATTTACTTGAAGCGCCTAAAATAGAAGTTGCTACAATTAAATAATTAATAACATAAGCGTATAGAAGATAAACATCTATGATTAACGCATAAGCGCCCGTTTCAAATTCAATTGAATAGAAACGGGCGCTTTCATTTTTTGAAATATTGAAGCGTATTAACTGAACATTTTCCTATGATGGATGCCATCTTGGTAAAACGAAGTTGACGTTTATTTATAGCTTGAATCGATATTTATAAATGAAATCAAAGTGTGTTTTATCATAGTTTTAAAATAAAGCATATAAGATTGATATCGAGAAATATTTAGGTTTCATTAATGCTTTGTGAGCACAAAGTTATTGGAAAACACAATTATATTGTATAATAATATGTTGTGAATTATTGTGAATAGTGAAATTCTTTAAAAAGATACTGATATAAGGAGAGAAAATATCATGCTATATCAACATGGCACGCTCGGTACATTGATGGCTGGATTATTAGATGGCACTATGGAAATGAATGAAATTTTAAAACATGGTGATTTAGGTATCGGTACGTTAACAGGATCAGACGGTGAAGTTATTATATTAGATGGCGTCGCTTATCATGCTGATGCACATGGTAATTTCAAACAACTAGAAGGTAGTGAAATGACCCCTTTTTCTACGGTCACACCATTTCAACCGGATGTTAGTTTTGAAGTGAGACATATTACTGATTCTGAATATGTATTAAATCAAACCAAAAGCCACGCTGCCAGTGAAAACTTATTTTTTGCGGTTAAAATATCTGGGAAATTTGAAAACGTACATGTTAGAATGATGCCAAAACAAGAAAAACCGTATACTAAACTAATTGAATCGGCTAAACAACAACCAGAGTTTCATTATGATCAAATTGAAGGTACGATCGTTGGTTTTTATGCACCAACACTTTTTCATGGCATAGCTGCCGGAGGTTTCCATTTACATTTTGTAGATAGAGATAAAACAATAGGTGGACATGTATTGGATTTTGAAATGAATCATGGCGATGTAGAAATAAGTAATATTGAAACACTTGAACAACATTTCCCAGTAAATAACGCGACATTTTTAGAATCTGATATTGATTATTCAACAGTGCACGAAGACATCAAACAATCAGAATAAAATTACTCGTTAAAGTAGAATATAGTAATGATTAAACATATTCATTATAACGATTTGTAGGAAATGCCCTAGCAGAAACCAATAAAAGTGTTAAAATAGTTTAGTAATCGTTAATTAAAATGTATCTGATTTCTCTACCAAAATTTGTGAAATGAACTATTTTACAATGTACTTCCCCAGTTGTAGATTTATGTATTTGATAAAGTGAGCTGAAGGATAAATTAAATATCTTTAATATTGTATAAAAGCAAAGTATTTATATTTAAAGCTATGTATAACAAGTTTTTCACAAAACAAAATGACCTTAACGGGGACGGGACTATGAGATCGAAATATAAATTTTAGATTTCTAACCCGTCTTTTTTATGTTTTCCATCAAATCAGATGAAATATCATTGTTAAAATAAAATAAAAAGGAGAGGTGAATCGCCATTGATTAAATATTTAAAGTCACTCACAAAATTTAATGCTATGAAAATCGATGTTGCTAAAGGTATTAGACAAGCGATACTAATGTTTTTGCCATTAATGATTGGTTATTTAGTCGATTATTTTTCAATCGGTCTATTAATTTCAACAGGTACGTTAGCACATATTTATGTGTTTGGCGGTACGGCAAAGTCTAAACTTCGTACAGTATTTTTTACTTCAATAGTATTTGCATTATCGATGATGTTAGGCACGTTGACCGTCAATCAACCCATCATATTTGGTATTTTATTATTGATTGTAGCAGTAATACCATATTATGTATTTAGTTCATTAAACATTCCTGGACCATCATCAACTTTTTTTATTGTGGCATTTAGTTTGCCAATTAATTTACCAGTTGCTCCAGATGAAGCATTAATAAGAGGTGTTTCAGTATTTATCGGAGGTTTATTAGCAACATTTGTAGTAATCGTGGTGATTTTACTGTCAAAAGAATCAGCTGAAATTAAATCAATTAAAAATGATTATAATATTATAAAACAATTAGTTTATAATTTTGATGATCCAAAAGCATTTTCAAAAGCATCCCGATTTGCTGTGACTGCTTTTAGAAATACTGATAACCAACTCATCACTGCAAGTTCTGCCAAATCTCAAAAGTCACCACAATTCCAACGTTTAATATTGCTACATAATATTGCACAAGGTATACATTCAGAATTACTGGAATTAAATGAAAAAAATGTACGGCCTTTACCTCAAGATATTAAATTGATGGTAGACTACGTAATCAATTTAGTATATACGCAAGGTAAGACAAATAAAACATGGACTCGCCAAGTTGATATTGATGAAGCTTATCAAAAACTTGTAGATAATATATTCAAAGTTGATGCCATAATGAATGCAAATGATGCACAATTGGAACACGAAGTGGATATACGTGTACCTATTTATGGTCATCGATTAGTTACGAATTTGACAATAGATTCATTTGTCTTTAGAAATACTATACGCTATATCGTTATTATGGCAATTGCGATTTTTATCGCATTGATGTTTGATTTTGACAAAGCATATTGGATTCCACTTAGTACGCATACAGTATTATTAGGTTCAACTACATTACACAGTTTTGAACGTGCTGGATCAAGAGGTATCGGTACGATTATAGGTGTACTTGTACTGTCATTAATACTATTGTCTACACCACCTGTACCTATCGCTATATTACTCCTTGCGGTTGCAGCAGGTATAACAGAAATATTCGTTGGAGCAAATTATTCATTTGCAGTTATATTTATCACAATCCAAGTTATATTATTAAATGGTTTAGCATCGAACCATCTCTCGATTTTAATAGCACTTCCACGAATTATTGATGTGATTGTTGGTATTATTATTGCTGTTGTTTCTTTACTGATCATAGGTAGAAAGACTGCTTCTTCAATGTTACCAGGCACGCTTGCAACAGTAGCTCGTAATGAAGCAGTGTTATTCCATTATTTATTTTCAAGCAACAAATACTCATCGAGAGAGCGAGATAAAAAAGAAATGTTGCATTTAAGTGTTCAACTAAACAATATGAAACAAATATATAATAGTGCGAATGGTGAAGTATTTAGTAATAAAAGGGTTATACAATACTATTATCCTAGTATATATGCACTAGAAGAAATCAGTTTTATGCTGACGAGGGCATTAAGTAATGAAAAACGTTACCATATTAATGATGAAACCATGGGAGAGTATTTGTTAGTATTTGAAAACATTGCTAAACATTTTGAAATCGGTTCTAATATCAATGTTCAAGAAATGGCAACTTTACCACAATACATGCACATTAGAACTTCTTTAATGAGTATTCAACATAATTGTCAAAATGCAAGACAAGCAAATAAATCACCTCATGAATAATACAAAACAAGCCAATGTTACGGTAGTTAATATCCGATGACATTGGCTTGTTTTATATTTAAAATTTAATGAAGTGTTTTGTGAAGTCTTTACAAATATGGAAAAATAACAATGCTCTAATAAGCATTGCTACTTTCCGATATCTAGTTGGAATCTTGTTGTTTTCTAGCTTTTTCTTCTTCTTCTTGTCTTTTTTCCTTTATATCTTCTTGTGCTTTTCTTTGTTGTTGTTCTTGTTGTTGTTGTTCTTTATGCAATTGCTTGTATCGCTGTTTTTGTCTATATCCGTAAGTACTTTCAAGTATGAGTGCTTCATTATTTAGACCAACACCTATTGCACCAGCTACAGTCGAAATTGATGCAGCAAACCAAGCTAAGTTTATGTAAGTTGTTAAACCTGCAGATGTTTTTAATTGTAATGCTTGACCTAAATAATCTGAGGGGAGCACAATTAAACTTGCAATCAAAAAGAGTGAGAACAAAATAAAGTAATAAATAATAACTGAAACAGTTAAAGTCATCGTTGTAGTTAAGTTGTATAAGGTAGTGATTTGCTTATTCGTACTCTCTTTTTTTGATTCCCATAAATTATGTGCAATGATCATCCAAATCATCATACCGAAAATTGCTACAAGCATCATTAATAACAAGCGCCACTCAGAATATACAAAGCTTAAATTCCACATTGTCGTAAAAATGATTCCAAAGGCACCTGTAGTGAAGGCGATTGCCACAACATTACTTAAGCTTTTTAACATGTTAAATGGGTTGTTTGCAAATGTCATACCACTAACAAGACGAAAAATACCTTTAGACTTGGACGATACGTAATATTGCGTATGTTGTGAGGTAGTATTTTCAAAGTAAACAGTTCGTGATTGTAAATTTGATAAAGGAAACTGCGCATTCATCAATGACATAGCGTCATGATTATTGTTAATTTTTTCAGAATGCTTAAATTCATTTATTGCCTTTAGAATAGCCAATATAGAGTTTTGAATTCTTTTTTTGATTGGACGCCATCCATAAGCAGGGATAGAAATTAAACTAGCACCATTTTGTCTATTGATATCAATGGCAACTACTTTTTGTTGTTCAATCATCGGTAGGTCAGTGAGTCCAATTGTAAAATGCCATTGATTATGCTCTTGATAATCAGCAATTTTACTGAAAATTTGTTGGACGCTTTCTGCTGAACCAGTCAAAGGATCAATAATTGTATCGATTTCCCATTTAACTGAATGCTCATATTGCTCACTAAGGATGTGGGGCAAATCAATTTCAAGATTACGAGCTACTTTTTCAGTGACGCCCGGTGCAGCAATAATACCTATTTTAGCCGTTGTTGTGTTCATTTAATCCCTCCTCATGATGTGATTGTTTTTCACCCTTGTAGTAATCAGCTTTTGCATATGCGCTAGAGCTATCTTCATCTTCTTGTTCCAGTGATTTAGATCTATAGTATTGTCTAAAAGAATACGTCACACGTTTAATTTTTTCAGCATTTTCAACAGTGGATCCCATAGCGCCAGCGAGTATACCTAATGACGTAATAAACCAAATTAAGTTAATATAATTTAAAATAGTTGGATGCTCACTGTTTAATGATGTCCAATTTGAAAACAACTCGGGAGGTACAAATAATATTGTACTTAGAGATAACAAGATATATAGTACTATAAAATTTAAAAAGGTGATGGTCAATAAGGTTGTGAAGGTCGTGATGTTATAAATAAAGCGATAAAGTTTTTGTGTATTAGCGCTAGGTCTTTCCCATAATTTATAAGAATAAATTAGCCAACCAACCATGCCTAATACAGATAGTAACATCAGTAAAATATACCGCCAATAACTATAATCAAGACTGATATCCCAAGGTGTAGAAAATATTGCTATATAAGTTCCTGTGGCAAATGAAACAGATATGATTTTTTTAAAATCAAAAATGGCAGACCAAGGTTCATTGGCAAAAGTCATGCCACAAATCAAATGAAGCCAACCTAAAAATGTAGATTTGGCAATGATACGGGATCTATAATTTTCATTATTATCCTTAGGTATGACTTCTTTAAATTGAGTCAATTTAAAATGCTTAAAGTTTAAAGTGTTTTTGTTTCTACCAGAAGAATGTAAATATTCAATAATAAATATTAAGCACTGTCTTAATTTCTCTTTTAACTTAAAGTTTCCCAACGCTGGTAATGATAAAAGTGCTGTTTTAGTATCGAAATCAATATCACATAATGCACTTTTATTTTTAGAAAAATTAGGTAAATCCGTAATACAAATTGTATAATCCCAATTTTTTTGTTGTTTCATATTGGATGCAATATCCAAAACTTTATCCATATGTTCCGCAGTCCCAATCATAGATGCAACGTGTATTTCAAATTGCCATTCCACGCCATTATCTACATGTTTTGTGAAATCTTTTGGGAGCTCTGAATAAATTTTGTTGATTAATTTATGAGGCATGTCAGGAGAAGGGATTAAGCCAATGGATAGATTCATGTTAGTTAAACCTCCTTTTATTTAACACTGATTCTTACGCATCATTCCCTTTCAATTAATGAACAAATCATAGTTGTCTTAAATATTTATATCATTTTTAATGCATTTATTTAGTTTGTTAAAGGAAAAAAGAGGTAAAAGAGAATTAATATAAGTTTGAATATGGAGGTTTTATCACATGCCTTGGACGATGGAAGATTATCCACAAAGTTGGAAAAATATGGAAAACTTGGAAAGAAAAAAAGCGATAGACATTGGAAATGCAATGCTAAAAGATGGATATCAAGAGGACAATGCGATTCCAATCGCTACGAAACAAGCTGAAGATTGGTACAAAAATGCGACTGAAGATGAATTGAAAGCGTTGAAAAATAAAAAAATCACTGTGCATGAACGTGATCAATCTGTAAATCCACAATTAAATCATAAAGATGTTCATGTCTATTATGAGAATAGTGAGTGGAAAATAAAGTCTGATGGTGCGAAACAAGCTACGGATAGCTTCGATAAAAAGGCAGATGCTATGAAGCGAGCACGTAACATTGCAGATAATAGAAGGACTCAAATTATTGAACATAAAATGAACGAATAGTGTGAAAAAACGTGAAGGCGAAGCTGAAAATGTATTTGATTTAGTAGAATAGAGACTTTTGTATGTATAAGTGAAAAAAACAAAACATGTCAATTGAAGTAGTTGGCTTTAGAACAAACAATAGGCTGCTATGGATTTTTATGAGCTCAAACAGCCGAAACTGAAAAATGCCCTTTCACATATCAAGTAATCTCTGACTCGAACCATTCATTGATAAATATTCACTGTATTGTTTCAAGTAGTCTTTAAATTTAGCTATAATGTTTGGAAAGAGATGAATTATTGGAGGTACGATTTATGTACATTGAACGTAAACCAACGTTGAATATGGATGATTTGAAAGAAGAATTTAAAGAGAGTTTATCATATATAAATAATTATGAAGAAGCATTTGAAATGGTCATTGATTTTGTTGCTTTAGAGCAATTATATTCATCCGCACTAAAAGAAATTAGCACTAAACTTGATATTTTAGACGATCATTTTCAACAATTGTATAAACATAATCCGATCCATCACATGGAACGTCGTGTTAAGGAAATGAGAAGTCTGATTAAAAAGTTAGATCGAAAAGGATATCAAATCAACACAGCGTCAGCGAAAGCATATATTTATGATATTGCAGGTATAAGAGTTGTTTGTAATTATATAGATGATATTTATGTTATTGAAGAATTATTGTTAAAACAGGCGGATGTTCAGTTATTAAAACGAAAAGATTATATTATGAATCCAAAAGATAACGGTTATAGAAGTTTGCATATTGTAGTGTCAATACCGGTGTTTTTAGCGAATTCTGTAGAAAAAGTACCAGTAGAAATTCAAATTAGAACAATAGGTATGGATATGTGGGCGAGTTTAGAACATAAAATACGTTACAAAAATAATAAAAATACAGAGGATTATAGAGAAATTTTAAAACAATGTGCCAATGAAATTACAACTGTTGAAAGTAAAATGCAAAATATTCATTCCGAAATTTTTGAGAATTAGAGTCTTAAACAAATATTATGCACTAAAAACGAATGTTACACTTGCTCGTTACGTTAGGTCACCATGTATGATTAACGTCAAGGAGGTTATTTTATGACACTATATCAAACAGGAGAACTAGCAAAGCATTGCAATGTAACAGTAAGAACGATTCAGTATTATGATAAAAAAGGACTCTTACAATCGATGCCATCATCAAGTAATGGTAGACGATTATTTGACGAACAAAGCAAAGTAAATTTAGAAATTATCTTAATATTGAAATCGATAGGTTTTTCATTGAAAGACATAAAAATATTACTAACAGACGACAAAAAGTTACAAGCAGTAAAAGTTATGTTACATCAAAAGAAAACTGAAATTAATGAAGAAATTGAAAAATTGAAACTTACTGCTTATCAAATGAAACAACTGGAAAGCAGTATCAGTGAAGATGCGCAAGCACCTATTGAAAAATTGATTAACACACATAAATATGTCATTCAAAATCAGCGTGGCATGACGTTATACATGCCACTGCTATATAAGCTGAGTCCTGCGATCATAATACAATATACATCTATCATCGCTAGCGTATTATTAAAAAAATGGATGCCTTTTTTATCAACATTACCTATTCTAGTAATTTATGCTGGCATTATGACAAAAGCGATATATCAACGTGTGAGTTATTTATGTCCGAATTGTCAACAAATATTTAAACCTAAATTGTCGACGTGGATGTTTGCTGCACATACACCTAAAACTAGAAAATTACAATGCCCGCATTGTTACCAAACACATCATTGTGTAACAACGTTAAAAACAGGAAGTCATTAAAATGAAAAAATCGGTATGTCGAGTGAAAACTTGATATGCCGATTTTTTATGGAATTTGGAGATGCTCCGTATAATTGCAAGCGCTTGCAATTATACGGAATGTATATTACTATACTTGTATACAAGTATATCGATTGAGTGGAGAGGTGAAGTCGTTTGGAATATATTTATCCAGAACAATGGCTTGAAGGTGTTTCTAAAGGTGAAATGATTGCTTCGGAAATACGTTTAAGAATTGTTGATGGCATGATTACACCAGACACATTGTTAACTGAAAACCAAATTGCCAATGAATTTAATGTGAGTCGTTCTCCAGTAAGAGATGCATTTAAATTATTAAAGCAAGATCAGTTAATTCATTTAGAACGAATGGGTGCCTACGTTTTACCTTTTAATGATAATGAAAAAAAAGAACTGTATGATTTAAGAATTATGCTAGAATCATTTGCTTTTAATAAGATAAAAAAAGATAATCATGAGCAAATTGTTAAAGAAATGCGGAAACAACTAGAAATGATGAGAGTTGCTGTGAAATTTGAAGACGCAGAGGCATTTACAGAACACGATATGAAATTTCATGAAGTGACGATATTAGCTTCTAAACATCAGTATCTAAAAACATTTTGGAACAATTTGAAGCCAGTGATGGAAGCGCTTATCTTGTTATCCATGCGCAAACGTATGACTGAAAATCCGGTTGATTTTGAACGAATTCATCATAATCATGAAGTGTTTATCGATGCGGTTGCAAAGCAAAGTGCAACAAAACTAAGAGAAGCATTTCATTTGAATTTTGATGATGTTGGCGAAGATATAGATAGTTTTTGGATGAAAGAGTAATTGTGAAACAAGAGGTACAATAGGAGGAAAAACTATGAAATACATGATAGGTGTTGATATAGGTACGACAAGTACAAAAGCAGTGCTTTATGATGAAAAAGGGCAGTTTATTATGAAACATAATATTGGCTATCCTTTGCATACACCAAATGTGGAGGTGTCAGAAGAAAATCCTGATGAGTTATTTGATGCAGTATTGATGACGATTAAATATGTTATGAGGGAAGCCAATGTTCATAAAAATGATTTGAAATTAATTTCATTTAGTGCTCAAATGCATAGTTTGATTGCAATGAATGCAAGTCATCAACGATTAACTGAGAATTTGACTTGGGCAGATAATCGTGCGACAAAATATGCAGAAATGATTAAAGACAAATATGACGGTGACGCGATATACAGTAGAACAGGTACGCCTATCCATCCAATGTCACCTCTATCTAAAATATTTTGGATGAAACACGAACAACAAGAAATATATAATCAAACAGCGATGTTTGCAGACATTAAAACATATATTTTTTATCAGTTATTTGAAACCTATGTGATTGATCAATCGATGGCTTCATCTACTGGCATGTTTAACTTAGAGAATTTAGATTGGGATCAAGAAGCATTAGCGTTGTTAGGCATTCATACATCTCAATTGCCTGAAATTGTGCCGACAACACATATATTAAAAGGGATGAAACGTCGTTACGCAACATTAATGGGTATTGACGAAAATACGCCAATTGTTGTAGGTGCTAGTGATGGCGTATTGTCAAATTTAGGCGTAAATGCGTTTAAAAAAGGTGAAGTTGCTGTAACCATTGGAACTTCTGGCGCCATAAGAACAGTAATAGATAAACCACGAACAGATTATAAAGGTAGAATTTTCTGTTATGTTTTGACGGAAGATCATTATGTCATTGGAGGACCAGTGAATAATGGAGGTGTGGTATTACGATGGCTACGTGACGAATTATTGGCGAGTGAAGTGGAAACAGCAAAACGTTTAGGCGTTGACCCATATGATGTACTGACTAAAATTGCTAATCGTGTGAAACCGGGCGCAGATGGGTTGATATTCCATCCATATTTAGCAGGTGAACGTGCACCATTGTGGAATGCAGATGCACGAGGTTCATTCTTTGGCTTAACGCTAGCTCACAAGAAAGAACATATGATTCGAGCAGCGTTAGAAGGCGTTCTTTATAACCTTTATACAGTTTATTTAGCATTAGTCGAAGTAATGAATGAAACACCGTCCACGATAAAAGCAACGGGAGGGTTTGCTAAAAGTGAAGTGTGGCGTCAAATGATGGCAGATATCTTTGATACGAATTTAATCGTCCCAGAGAGTTATGAAAGCTCATGTTTAGGCGCTTGTGTACTTGGCATGAAGGCACTTGGTGAAATTGAAGATTTTTCTATTATTGAAGAAATGGTGGGTACAACAAATCAGCATCGTCCAAATCAAGATAATGTGAATGTTTATCAAAAACTTATTTCAATTTTCATCAATTTAAGTCGCTCATTAGAAGAACGCTATGCTGAAATCGCTACGTTTCAGCGTGAACATGTGGTTGAAGATAAATCGTAGATACGATTTATTGGTACAAACTGAGTGAATGATAAGCTATAAATAAAAATATGTAAATTCCATTTAAGGCTATCATTTCATTCAGTTTAAAAAATTTAAAAATTTAAACATTTAAGTAAGCGTTATCATTGAGAGGGCAAGCCCTTTTGATATTATGAACGATTATGTTAAGTGTTAAAGGGGAGAACAATTATGTTTGAAACAATTTGGCCATTAATTACAGTGGTTATAGGTATCGTTGTATTATTATCATTAATCATTTTCTTGAAGTTAAATACATTTATATCATTAATTATTACATCTATTATCACTGCTATTTTACTCGGAATGCCGTTAGATAAAATTATAGAAACCATTGAAAATGGTATGGGAAGTACTTTAGGACATATTGCTCTAATTTTTGGTTTAGGTGCGATTTTAGGTAAACTATTGGCTGATGGTGGTGGTGCTACACGTATTGCCGATACATTGATTAAAAAGTTTGGACACAAACACGTACAATGGGCAATGTTGATTGCAGCCTTTATTGTAGGTATAGCGCTATTCTTTGAAGTAGGATTAGTACTATTAATACCATTAGTATTTACAATTGCAAAACGCGCGAATGTATCACAATTAAAACTTGGACTTCCTATGGTTGTAGCACTATCTGTGACACATGGATTCTTACCACCACATCCGGGACCAGTTGTAATTGCTAAAGAACTACAAGCTAATTTAGGTCATGTGTTACTTTACGGTATAATTATAGCAATACCTGTTACCATTATTGCAGGGCCATTATTTAATAAAGTGGCACAAAAAATTACGCCAACTGCTTATCAACGCGAAGGTGATATCTCAGCTTTAGGTGCGCAAAAAGAATTTTCAGAGTCTGAAATGCCTGGATTTGGTATCAGTTTACTAACAGCAATTTCACCAGTTATTCTTATGTTACTTTCTACAATTGTTCAGTTAGTGACGGGTAATGAAGAAGCGACAAATGGCTTTGAATCCTTCATTTACTTTATAGGTACTGCTGGTACAGCGATGTTAATTGCCGTTTTGTTTGCAATTATAACAATGGGTGTCAGACAAGGTAGAAAAAATGCTGAAATCATGGATTCTGTATCAAACGCAATCTATCCTATTGGAATGATGATTTTAATTATAGGCGGCGGTGGTACTTTCAAACAGGTACTGATAGATGGTGGTGTTGGTGACACAATAGCTAAAATGTTTGAAGGTACTGAAATGTCTCCTATATTACTAGCATGGGTAGTTGCAGCCGTTTTAAGAATTGCTTTAGGCTCATCTACAGTAGCCGCAATTTCATCAACAGGCATTGTATTGCCATTACTACAATCATCGGACGTGAATGTTGCATTAGTAGTATTAGCAATTGGCGCAGGTAGTGTTATCTTATCTCATGTGAATGACGCAGGCTTTTGGATGTTTAAAGAATATTTTGGTTTAACTGTTAAAGAAACGTTTCTAACTTGGTCATTACTTGAAACGGTTATTTCTGTTTCAGGACTAGTTTTTATTTTTATATTAAGTATCTTTGTATAATAAAATCACATAAAAACACATATAAATGGGTGTGTGTTACGAAATAGAGTCTGGAACATAAAGTTCTTGAACAAGTGAAAAAAGGCAATTTCTATTGAAATCATATAGAAATTGCCTTTTTCAATATTATTTTAATTATAGTTAGGTCATTGATTTACTACTTGGGTTAATATAGGTCCTTATTTTTAAAAATATTTTAATGTGAATTTAGACATAAATAAGTCGTAGTATTGATGAGTAACAATGAATCACACAGATGGACTGAATTAAATCATCTTCATGTTATTTTTCTAGGGTTTATGTTCCAAATGCTATATTGCATGAATTGCTTAGTCTTTTAAGTATTTCAACATAAATTATGGATAAAATGATAAAATTGAGTAATCGTAGAAATTTTAAGTAGTTTAGATGCCAAATATACAATAATCATAGTTATTATAATTGAAATTTTATTTAAGTTGTATATAGTAGACTCAATAAGGGGGTAACATGATGAAAAGAATATTACTGATTGCTAGTGCTTTTATCGGTGTCATCGTTGGTGCTGGATTTGCTTCTGGACAAGAAGTGCTGCAATATTTTACTAGTTTTGGTATTTTGGGCACTTTGGGTGCTATCATTACCACAGCGTTGTTTGCTTATGTTGGGATGATGCTTGTTTGGTTAGGGAGTAAGTTTGATACAGATTCACATAAAGTCGTTATACATAATATTACTGGAAAATCATTATTTGGAAAATTATTGGGATGGATTATTGATTTAGTCATTATCTTTACTTTGTTTGGTGTCGGTGTAGTGATGATTGCAGGTGCTGGGTCAAACTTAAATCAACAATTTGGGGTACCATCGCTCGTTGGTACATTATTAATGACTGTATTAATCATCCTTGCAGGAATGTTAAAGGTTGAAGGTGTAGTTAAAGTTATTGGCAATATTACGCCGTTTTTAATTATTTTTATATTAATTATTTCGATTTATAGTTTCTTAACTACAAATGTACCATTTTCTGAATTAAATACAATTTCAGATGCGAAACCTTCGACATTACCTAATTGGTTTGTTGCAGGTATTAATTATGCTTCATTTAATACAGCAGTAGGTGCTTCAATGGCTATTGTAATGGGTGGAGCAGAAAAAAATTCAAAAGTAGCAGCAATTGGAGGCTTAGTAGGTGGCCTGATATTGGGTGCTATGATTGTCTTAAGTCATTTAGCAATTTTTACACAAATCAATATTGTCGGTAATATGGAAATGCCTATGTTAGGTATTGTGAACCATATATCACCAATTCTAGGTATCATTATGGCAATCGTGATATTTGGTATGATTTTCAATACAGGACTAGGTATGTTTTATGCATTTGCAACACGTTTCACTGTTGTAGATTCTATACGTTTTAAGATATTTTATACTATTACAATCCTTGTAGGACTTTGCTTAAGTTTTGTCGGATTTACGGATCTAGTAGCAATCTTCTATCCATTAATCGGTTATTTAGGTTTGGTGCTTATCTTTGTCTTATTCTATGCGCCGTTTAAATTAAAATTGGGTAAGAAACAATAGACACAGAGTGATTAATAGCCTTACACGCCTAAATATATAAAATTCTAAAAATAAATTAAATATTTTTTATTCATTTGATACTCTATTCCTTAATATTTAGATATAATAAAAATATAAGGAATGGGGTGTTTTTTATGAAGAATGAAACGCTAGAAATATTGCAAATGCATGCTATACAATTGTTGGGTATTCAGTTAGAAGGTTATGATATGGACAACATAAAGGCAATTAGTAACCATATTAAGACACCTTTTATGAATACTACCAAAAAACAATATAGAAATGAGTTAAAACATTTTATTGTGCATATGCAAAGTAATAAAATTTATCACTATAAAAATAGTTTTAATGTAAGCTTTTTGATTTTTAAATTTAAAAAATATAGAAAAATATATATTATTGGACCTTATATGGATAAACGACCCAATGAGCGCCAATGTAATGAAATGTTACTAAATTTAAATATTAAAATTTCTAAGCTGCCTACACTGAAACAATATCTACTTAAAATACCAATATGTCATCATGTTAAAGCACAAAAAATGTGTCGTTTAGCAATTCGTTTTTTGAAGAAAAGAAATATTGTCTATGAAACGGTAGAAATTGACTTCAGTTTTCATGCAAATGAAACATTTTTAGCTGATTCTAAGCTTCAAAGTGATTACACATTACAAGAAATAGAATATAGATATAATTTAGAAAATCAATTGTTGACTGCAGTAGAAAACGGAAATGTCGAAGAAGCATTAACGATTTTAAAAAAGATGAGTTTGTCTGTGACTGGTTTACGACGAGTGAAGGATGATCTATCAAATGAACAATATAAAGCATATTTGATCAATACTTTATGCCGTAAAGCTGGTGAAAAAGCGGGTGTAAGTCTTATACATATCGATGAAATATCTGCTCGATATGCTGCAATGATTGATCGGACATTGGATGTAGAAGTATTGGAAGAATTAACGTATGCAATTGTAAAGGAATATGCAGAAAGGGCTATGAAAATTAAAGCGAATGCCTTTAGCCCTAAAGTAAGTAAAGTGATTCAATATATTGAAAGAAACTTAGATAGTAATTTAACTTTAGAAGAATTAGCGAATTATGTAAATTTGGCACCTAGTTATCTATCAAGAATTTTTAATCAGGAATGTCATCAATCTTTATCACAATTTATTACAGCACTAAGAATAAAAAAAGGGCGTGACTTAATAGCGCGGACAAAAATGACTGTTGCCGAAGTGGCAAAATATGTTGGTTTTAAGGAACAAAGTTATTTCGCACAATGTTTTAAAAAGCAATATGGCAAGACACCATTGAAATATCGGACAGAACATAAAGAATTTTATTAGTAGATATAATGAAAAATCAGAAAATTAAATATTCAATAAAAAAATTGTAAAAAAAATTAGGAAAATATCAAAAAAATCATAATTATCTCTGAAAATAATTAAAATAGTACCAATTCACATTAAACTTAGAGCTAATTTAATATTTTCCGCGCAATTGTATGTAATAAAGTATAGTATCAATTTGGATTGGCGTTATTACAGACTTTAGCAATAGTTGAAAAAAATAGCATAGATGGATAAGTAAGACACAATTTTAACAACGTTGTTATTTTTTATTGACTGTTGTCATTATAAAAATATAATAAAAGTAAGAGCTCTATCAAAAAGTGTTAAGGGTGTATGCACGTGAAAATAATAAGCGTATCTATTCTAGAGGGTTAAAAATTTTTATGTACGTAAGAAAACGCTTTCAATTCTGTGGGGGAAGTTATGATTGATGGCCACATTCAATAAAACAGACTATGAAACTGCAAAGATGAGGTGCACAAATGTTGTTTCGATAGTGGAAAGAGGTAATCCTTATGGTTACAGCCAGATTAAAACCGGCAAATAAGAAATTGAAAAAATTTAACGAAATTGAATCACCGAAATTAAAATTCAAAGAAAAACTAGCTTATGGATTTGGGGATTTAGGAAACGGATTAATGTTTGATATGGGGCAAATTTATTTACTGCTTTTTTATACAGATATTTTGGGAATTCCGTCTGCCGTTGGTGGTCTCGTATTTTTAGTTGCTAAATTTTTCGATGCATTTGTAGACACGGGTGTAGGAACTCTTGTCGATAATCAGAAGAATTTTTCAAAGCGAGGAAAATTTAGACCATTTATTTTATATGGGAGCGTTCCTTTAGCAATATTGACTGTTTTAACTTTTATTTCTCCTGATATCAGTGAAACAGGTAAAATTATATGGGCATTTGGAACATATTTACTATTCAATGCTGCTTATTCTGTTGTGAATATACCTTATGGTTCATTGTCTGCCTCAATGACGATTAATGCGGATGATCGAACACAATTATCAGTGTTTCGTAATTTAGGGTCACAAGGTGCCATGTTTATTTCAGGCATTGTTATTATTCCGTTAGTAAGTCTATTTCCGAATCATGCGATTGGTTATCCGATTGCAGTAGGAATACTTGCAATTGCAGGTGTGACACTACATATGTTGTGTTATAAGGGGGTTAAAGAGCGTCATACAATTGAACGTCCGCAAGTAAAAGGTTTAGGGCGTAAAGCGTTTTTTAATTTACTGAAAAATAGACCATTTATAATTTTAGCAATTTATACATTGCTAACGATTACTGCTTTATTTTTACAACAAGGTGCGCAACTATATTATTACAAAAATGTACTTGGTTTTGATAATTTAATAGGAATTGTAAGTACATTGAATTTTATTGTTTTAATACCAGCATTATTCCTAACTACTTTCTTAAGTAAAAAAGTAGGTAAAAAAATGACAGCAGTCATAGGCGTAAGTGGTTTTATTATTTTCCAAATTGTGAACTTTTCGTTATTTTCAGAGCAAATTGTACTTTTCTTAATATTTAACACGATTGCACAATTATTCTTAGTTATTCCAAATACGGTGACATGGGCGTTTATAGCTGATGTTGTAGAATACGGACAATGGCAATCAGGACTTAGATCTGAAGGTATTATTTATGCAAGTTATAGTTTTACTAGAAAAATTTCACAAGGCTTAGCAGGTTTTATACCAGGTATGGCATTAACAATTATTGGTTATGTACCTAATGCGGCACAAAATCCTGATACAATATTCGGTTTAAAAATATTATTCTTTGTGGTACCCGCGGTCATTTGTTTAGTTGCAGTGATACTTTTCTTCATTGCATACCCATTAACAGATCAGAAACATAAACAAATTGTTAAAGAACTAGCACTTAGAGAGGAATTATAACTATTTTGTATTTAATTTTATGAGAGGAGCATTTATATGCTATATCCAGTAACAAATGAACAGAGAAGTATCATAGACTTAAATGGTGTTTGGCAGTTTAAATTAGAAGAGAACTATGATCAAATAGATGTAACGAAACCTTTGGACACTGATTTAGTTATGGCAGTACCTGGTTCATATAATGATCAAGGCGTGACTGCAAACATACGTAATCATGTAGGAAACGTTTGGTATGAAAGAATGTTTACGATACCTAACGTACTATCAGATGAACGTATTGTGTTGAGATTTGGTTCAGCTACACATAAAGCAACTGTTTATATCGATGGTCAAGAAGTCACATCACATCAAGGAGGATTTCTACCATTTGAAGTGGAATTAAATCAAAAATTCTCTACAGGAAAACATCGTTTAACGGTTTGTGTAAATAATATATTAGACGAAACGACTTTACCTGTTGGTAATTATAGCGAAACCACAGACAAAGATGGTAATTTGATTAAAAGAAATAAACCTAATTTTGACTTTTTCAATTATGCTGGTTTGCATAGACCCGTTAAAATTTATACAACACCACAAACATTTATAAAAGATATTGAAATTGTTCCAGAAGTTAAAAATAATGTGGCAGATATAAATTATAATGTTTCCATCAATGAACCAGTGGATGATATCTTAATTAAATTGATAGATGAAGCGGGAAAGGTTGTAGCAGAAACGACTGGTGCACAGGGTTCTATCAAGGTTGAACAGCCGCATTTATGGCAACCTTTGAATGCTTACTTATATCATTTAGAAGTAACGTTAGTAGATAATAACCAAGCTGTAGATAGTTATACTGAGCGTTTTGGTATACGATCTGTGGAAGTAAAACAGGGGCAATTTTTAATCAATGATCAACCGTTTTATTTTAAAGGATTTGGTAAGCATGAAGATACCTATTATAATGGCCGAGGATTAAATGAAGTAACAAACGTTATGGATTTCAATCTGATTAAATGGATTGGCGGTAACTCATTTAGAACGTCACACTATCCTTATTCTGAAGAAATGATGCGATTGGCAGATGAACAAGGTATTGTTGTCATAGATGAAACAACTGCTGTCGGCGTGCATTTAAACTTTAGCACTGTATTATATGGTGTGTCTACAAGAGATACATTTAAAGAAATTGGAACGAAAAAAGCACACGAATCTGTTATCAAAGATTTGATTGATAGAGATAAAAACCATGCATGTGTAGTAATGTGGTCAATAGCTAATGAACCAGCTTCAACTGAAGAAGGCGCAAAAGAATATTTTGAGCCCTTGGTCAACTTAGCACGTTCTTGCGATCCACAAAACAGACCTGTAACAATCGTAACCATTTTAATGTCACAGCCGGATAATTGCCAAGTTCAAGATTTAGTAGATGTATTATGTCTGAACAGATATTACGGATGGTATACACAAACAGGAGATTTGGAAGCTGCTAAAGAAGCTTTAAGAACTGAGTTAGATGGTTGGAGTGAAAAACAACCGCATAAGCCAATTATGTTTACAGAATATGGTGCGGACACAGTAGCAGGATTACATTCACTAAATGATGAATTATTTACGGAAGAGTACCAAATTCGTTATTATGAAGCAAATCATGAAGTCATTGATCAATATCCACAATTTATTGGTGAACATACATGGAATTTTGCAGATTTTGAAACATCTGCAGATATTATCCGTGTCCAAGGAAACAAAAAAGGAATATTCACGCGTGAACGTCGCCCTAAAGCAGTTGCACATTATTTCAAGAAACGTTGGGAAAACATACCTAACTTTGGCTATAAATCATAAACAACTAAATACAATTATAAGTATATTCACCCTGAAGCCTATAACAAGCTTTAGGGTTATTTTGGTTTTATAGAAAAAGGGGTATCAAATTGAATAATATGATTTAATGGCATTATATATAATAAAATGTATTTTGTATGTTTAGTAAGTTTTAGTATAAATTAGCTTGTTTAGCTTTATGATCGTTATATAAGGAGACAAAAGAGTACTGTGTTGACGCTGTAGATAATGAAATACGTGAATGTGTACAGTTCGAACAAACATACTCTAGCTATACCCATACGAAAGTATTTCGATATAAAAAGGACTAATCTCATTTTAATGTGAGAGATTAGTCCTTAATTTAAGCATAGGTATTATATCCTAAGCATGATATTATAACTCGCTTTTTTATAATTTTGCTTGCCATTTTTCTGTCCATACTAAGTCATTATATTGACCTTTAAATTCACTTTCTCCCATGATCTTATCAATGGTTTGTTTAATATTTTCTCTGTTGGAATGATAAGCATTTATATAAGCTTTAACCATTGTTGCATCATGCAGGTGAGTCGTGAAATTGGTAGAAATAAACACGGTTGGTACTTCATGTACATACCACGGTATTTCATTGCTCATGGCTGTACCCCATTTAATGCGATAGTTATTTTCAGCAGCATAGCCGATAATATTTGCAAATACTAACGCAGCGTCTACTTTTTCACGATATTCTAATGTTTTACCTTTAATACGTGTTGAACCATCATTTAATGTCACATTAAATCCACGAGATTCGAGTTCTTTTATAATATCATCTGTGACGTTATTCGCTGATTTATAGATGCCATCTTTTTCGCCTTCGATCACATAAAGCATAATATTTTTATGTGTTTCAGGTCGGATAGGTAATTGATTTAAAGTGTTTTTTACAAGTGTTATGCCTAAATCAGCTGCTTCTGCGCGCATTTCTAAATGTTCTGTACAACCGATAATATCTAATGCTTCTTGAGGTTGAATGATTGAACCGTCTTCTTGTTTCATGTGAAGATTGAGTTGTGCTTTTAAACCTAAGATACGTCTTACGGCATCATTTAATCTCTCTTCTGTGATGACCCCGCTTTTATAACCATTGAGCATAAATTGGTAATCTTCTTCCAAATCATTGAAGAACAAGAACATATCACAACCAGCTGCAATGGCTAATGGAACATAATCTTCGCGACGCATAGAAGCAGTCATACCTAACATATGGCTAGCATCAGTAACGACTAAACCATTAAATTTCATATCATCTTTTAGTAAATCAGTAATTAGTTCAGAAGAAAGAGTTGCAGGTAAAATGTCTTTATCTTCGAGACTTGGATTTAATTTTTTTGAATAAGCAGGTTGTGCAATATGTCCTGCCATTATCATCTGTACACCGCGATCAATGTGATGTTGATAAACTTTTCGGAAGCTGTCGTCCCATTCATCGGTAGATAGTTCATTTACTCCAAGCACCAAGTGCTGGTCACGCTCTTCCGTACCGTCTCCAGGGAAGTGTTTGATACATGTAATCATATCGCGTTCAGCATTAAAGCCGTCAATAAATGCACTTGAATATTTAATAACTGTTTCAGCATCTGTGCCATATGCACGTGTATTAACGATTGTATTGCGCCAATTCTTAAGTATGTCTACACAGGGATCGAAATTAATGTGTACACCAAGTGCTGAGGATTCACGTGCTGAAACGAGACCAGCATTATATGAAACTTTTGTATCTTGGGCAGCTTCACATTGAGCAGCACTTGCGATATATGTACCATCTTTACATGCACCATTTCCTCCTGAATCACAGTTTGCTGCTACAAGTACTGGAACTTTCGTATGCCTTTGTAAATCATTGAGTAAGTTTTGAACTTCTTCTTTGTTTCCACCTTCATATCGAGCGCCACCAATGTGATAACGTTCAAGTATATCTTTATTAGTTAAGTCTGCGTCAAAAAATTTTTTGCCACCTTCTAAAGAAAATAAGTTAAAAAATAATTGACCAATTTTTTCTTCGTCTGTTAATGTACCAAGTGTTTCTTCTACCCATGCTATTTGATTGTCATTTAAATGATAGGGTGATGCTGTCAAATCTACTTTAACCATAGTGTTAGTTCTCTCCTTCAAAATTATTAAAAAATATTTGTTTTAAAGTGTCATGTGTGTATTGGTTGAAATGACCATCTTTAAACAATTTTAAATATTTATTGTTAAAGTCTAGCCACGATTGATCTTCATGACCTGCTAGTATTGGATAAAAGTACATACCATGAGATTCTGCTGCTTCTAAGTCTCCTTTGGCATCTCCTAACATGATGATGTCTTCTAAGTTGTAATATTGTTTTAAGTGCGCTAAACAGTGCTCTTTTGTACCTGCTTCTTGTGCAAACATGCCACTTAAATAGTCTGTTAATTTGTATGTTTCCCACTCATATTCTACTGCCGCTAAATTTGCTGATGACACAATTGCGATATCGGCAAAAGTTGAAGCATTTTGTAGAGACGTTTGTACGTTTTTAAATGGTCCAATACTTGGTAAGGTTTTGATAATTGCATTAACACGGTGGGACCATGATAATGCTTTTTGTAATCCATTTTGTTGCGGATTGTTTGATATAGCTTTTTCGAGTGCTGGATTAGAGAAAGCATCTGTTGTTTGCACCCACTGCTTAATATGCTCGTATCCCTCAATATGAATCCCTTGTTCAACAAGTTCACTTAACATGCGTTCTAATCCTTTAAAGCGATTAATACCTCTAGTGATTTCATATAAATTTATATCATTCCAGCGCTTTAATAGTTTGGACTCTATATTTTCTAAATCCCATTCTTCAACAATAGCTGGTCCAAATGCCCGCTCATGCTTGATAGTCATAGAATCGATGGCACATCCGTCAGAATCAACACAAATTAATTTTTTAAACCTAGGTTTGTAATGTGATAAAGAATCAATCATTTAATCTGTTCCTCTCAAGTTAAAATATGTGCTTTATCATATACCATTGCCTTACTTTTAAAATACTATTGGAAGCAAAACTCAAGGATATAATAAAGCGCTTTCTTTATAATATTAAAGTTAGCATTCATAATAGAAAAAAACTAGCGCATTTCGTGTAACTTTGTGAGTATAATCACAAAGTAGATGTTTTATGTCATTTTATTACTAAAATAGTTATTTTATTAATAAAAATATTGGCTATTTGAGAGAAGTACGTGATCAAAGGTGCGTACATTTTATTTTTGATCTATCTCATCTATGGCATCCATTTTGTAAATAAAACATCAATATGCTACATAGATACTAATGATTGCTCAAATTGTTAACAAAATATAATGAATCTTACTATGAAAGGGTTACGTAGTCATCGATTGACGAAAAGTAGATAAAAATTACAATGAAATAAAATGGATTGGAAAGGACAGACGCTAATGGATAAATTGCTGACTTTGGAACAATTACACCGAAACTACTTGGTAGGAGTAGTTAAGGGATCTACTTGTGATGATGCTATATTGAAAAGTGAAAAAATGATTGAGGGTGGTATGAAAAATATTGAAATAACATCTAACACGCCCTATGCAGAATTGGCCATAAAAGCGTTAACCCAAAAATTTGGTAAATCAATTATCATTGGTGCAGGTTCAGTTCAAAATGTTGTAACCGCACGTGTAGCGATTATAAATGGTGCTCGCTATATAGCAACGTCGCATTTAGACGTTCAAATAGCGCATATTTGTAATGTATACCAAATACCTTACATGCCAAGATGTGGTTCGAAAGATGAAGTAACTAAAGCGATACAGTATGAAGTACCAGTGATTAAGTTGTATCCTGCAAATATATTAGGTGTACCTTTTTTGAAAAATATTCGTGAAATCTTCCCCAATATACATATGATACCTTATGGCGGCATGTCATTAGAAAATATGGAGCAGTGGTACAAAAGTGGTGCCTATGCTATCGGTATTGGTAATGCATTAACTAAAGGGACACAAAAAAACCACTTAGATATGATTATTCATCAAACACATGCATTTGTAGAAAAATTAAATTCAGTGCGTTTGAGCTAAATGATTAGCTAAAATATGACAGCAATTTATCTAATGGTATAACTAACGCTTCGTGATTAAGCGCAATATTAACGAAATAGGTACTATAAATGGAATTTTATCGTTAACCTATGATGCGTATTTTTAAAATCAATCATTTTTAAAATTAAACAATTTGTCAATTTAAAAATGTGTGAAATATATTAAAAAGGACTAAAAGTGATTATTTTGTGAAATTAATCACAAAACACTTTAAATTCTTAACGTCATCGATTATGATAAGGGTGTAGAAGATAACAATGCCTAACGAAAGAAAAAATACGGAGTGATTATTAAATGAGAAAAGTAATTGAAGAAGTCATTTTTTCAAATGAAAGCAGTTATGATATATACACACATACTGGTGTGAATCAAGGCATTATTAATGACATTAAAGATGGATACAGAAGTATTGATTATATAGCTTATATTGATGCAGAAAAATTATACAACTATGGATTAGAAAAAAAGCTACTAGTAAGTAATTAATACACTGTATTCATCTAGTAGCATTGAAGTTTATACACATATACTTCATCGTATCTTGTGTGTAAAACTTCATGAATATTATTCTCCCTAGTATCACCTTTCATGATTTATTTAGAGCCCTTACAAAGTGGAAAAGCCTATGTTACTGTTCATCCAGTAACGTAGGCTTTTCTCATCATGATTAAACATAAGATTTAAAGTTATGTTTGATTTCATTATAGTTATAAATAGAATTATACATACGCATGCGAATGTGATCTTGTGAAGCATATGAAATACGCAATACATTACTTTGGGTGACATATTTTCTGAATTCACGTTCATATTGCTGGCGCTGGTTAAGCGATAGTCCAAGCCACTCTTCTTCATTAAACAATTGTTCAAAACGAAAGTCGAAACTTGTACTATCAATATTATTTCTTAGTTCTTTTATTCTTTCAGTGAAGTTCATGGGTCATCCTCCTAATTTATTTAAAGATAAGTGAGTTATGTATGATATACCCACTTTATAATGATTTAGTGTATATGACAAGTACACATGCTTATGAGCTAACTCATTGTTTCAAGGGGGAGGGCACATGGTACAATCTTTGAGGACAGGGTATAAAATATAAAATACGTTTGATGAAAGGAAGATTCGATGGTTAAATTAGAGAACAAGGTTGCAATCATCACTGGTGCTAGTAGTGGCATTGGTGCTAGCATAGCAGAGGTGCTATCAAGTCACGGTATACAATTACTATTAACTGGTCGTAATGAAACAAAGCTGAAAGATGTTGTGAATCGTATTCGTTCAAACGAACATCATGCACAGGTTGAATATTTAATAGTGGATGTGACACAGCAACAAGAAGTTGAACGTTTAATAGCATATGCAAAAGAACAATTCGGTCGCTTGGATATACTTGTAAATAGTGCGGGTCAAATGATGTCTTCTGCTGTAACGGACGGTAATGTAAAGGCTTGGGAATCAATGATTGATACAAATGTGAAAGGGACACTATATGGCATTAATGCAGTTATACCAACATTTTTAGCTCAATCTAGTGGCCATATTATTAACATTGCTTCTATCTCAGGTTTTGAAGTGACGAAAATGAGTACAATATATAGTGCAACGAAAGCTGCAGTGCACACGATTACGCAAGGATTGGAAAAAGAGCTGGCTAAAACTGGCGTTCGAGTGACAAGCATATCGCCAGGTATGGTAGATACGCCTTTAAGTGGCCAGACAGATTGGGGAGAACGTAAAAAGCTAGAACCCAAAGATATTGCTGAAGCGGTAGTTTATGCATTACAACAACCTTCACATGTAAATGTAAATGAAATTACTGTCAGACCAGTCTAATATATATTTTTAATGTTACGACGTTGAGTCAGTTAATAGTAAAGTGATAATATAATGTGAAAGTAGGTAGAGCATGGAGTTTAGATGTCTTAAGAAAAGCGATGTAGAAGCATATCGCTCATTGCGCTTACAGTCTCTACAAACTGATCCTACAGGTTTTGCTTCAACTTATCAACGTGAGCTTCATTTACCAATTGAACGTTTTGAAGAGAGGATAGGGTCGAACGAAAGACATTTTACAATGGGTGTATTTGACGATGGAAAATTAATCGGTTATGCAACTTTTTATCGAGAAATATTAGAAAAAGTGATGCACAGAGGTAATTTAGTCGGTGTATATTGTGATCCACAATATAGAAAACAAGGATTTACTCAACAACTAATTCAAAAAATGATAGATATTGTCACTGAACAAGGTGTGGTTAAAACTATAGGTTTATCGGTTCTTACGGAAAACCAAAGTGCTATTAAATTATATGAAAAATTAGGATTTCAGAAATATGGCACTGAACCAAAGGCACTTTATGATGGCAAACGGTATTATGATGAAGATTTGATGGTGTTATTTGTATAAAAAATTAATAAATTCAAAACTATAGGCTAAAACAGTTATGATCTGTTTTAGCCTATAGTTTGATATATGAGTATATATTAGTGAAATTAACTGATTATGAAAAATCATGAAGCAATCAGTAAATCGAATTTACCAATTTTTTATATCTGATCTTTCTCCTTTAAAGTTATTGGAAACTTGATGACGTTTTGACAAAGTTTTCTCAATATCTTCAAATTTGATGTTCAATGCATGTAAAAGTACAAAAAGATGATACATTAAATCAGCAGTTTCATTTGTTACTTCTTCTTGATTAGATTTCATAGCACCGATTACGACTTCAAAAGCTTCTTCACCAAACTTCTTCGTGATTTTTTCTAAACCTTCATTCAATAAATATTGTGTGTATGAATTTTCTTTATTAGAGTTAGCGCTTGAAGATACAGTGTCTTCGAGCTGTTGTACATAGAAAGGAACCGTTGTATTGAAACAACTCTGGCTCCCAGTATGACAAGTTGGTCCATTGGGAATTACATCTATCAATAATGTGTCTTGATCACAGTCTAGGTGTACATTTTGAACGACTTGGGTGTGACCAGAAGTTTCTCCTTTGGTCCATAAGCGGTCTTTAGAACGTGAATAAAAACAAACCTTCCCCTCAGCTAACGTTTTGTTGTATGCATCTTCATTCATATAACCAAGCATAAGCACTTGTTTTGTCTGAACATCTTGTAGTATGGCAGGAATAAGCCCTTTACTAAAATCAGGTTGTTGTGTCATCTTATTGGAATACCTCCTTGAGCCATTGATTGTTTAATTTCATTCACTGTGGTTTCTTTGTCATGCAGTATGCTAGCAGCTAATCCTGCCGAGACATTTGTTTGTTTGAATAAATCTAAAAAATGCTCTGGATTGCCGCCACCACCAGAAGCAATAATAGGGATGTGCACAAGTTGTTCAATCTCATGTAAATGTTTAACATCAAAGCCTTGTTTCATTCCATCGTGTGTCATGCTCGTTATTAATAATTCGCCAGCGCCAAGCGCCTCCACTTCTTGAACCCAGTCATAGACACGTTTATCTGTACGTTTTTTTCCGCCATGTGTATAGCAATAATAATCATTTAACTCTGTATCAAAGTTACTATCTATAGCGATACAAATACATTGGCTTCCAAATTTTTCACTGGCTTCTTGGATAAAAGCAGGGTGCTTTAGTGCGCTAGAGTTTAGAGATACCTTGTCAGCACCATGATTTAGCAACTGGGAAATGTCATCAATTGTGGAAATGCCGCCTCCTACTGTAAGTGGAATGAATAGTTTTTCAGCAGTTTCTTCAATAACATCTAACATAAGTCCATGGCCTGCTTCAGTTCGAGAGATATCTAAAAAGACTAATTCATCTGCACCTTGCTCGTTGTAATAAAGTGCATAATCCACAGGATTTCCAAGGTCACGTAGCCCTTTAAATTGTATGCCTTTGACAACGCGGCCATCTTTCACATCTAGGCAGGGGATAATTCTTTTTTTAATCATGATAATCCCTCCCAAAATGCAGGGTTGTGAGCAGCTTTACCAACAATTGCTGCATGAACACCAAATTTTTCTAATTGTTCTAAGTCTTGTTGATGACGAATACCCCCAGAAGCAATGACAGGTTTTTGTGTTGCTTTGACAAGCTGTGCTGTTATTTCAAAGTTTGGGCCAGCCATGCGACCATCTTTAGAAATATCCGTATAGATGATACCTCCCAATGGTAGCGATTCGATTTGCTGAACCAAATCGAATAAGTCTAGATGTGCATCTTGTTCCCAGCCGTTTATTTTTATTTCGCGCTGATATGCATCTACTGATAGATAGAGTTTGTACGGATATTGATGAGACATTTTGGCTAACCATTCAGTATCTTGAATGCCTTTTGTCCCAATAATACAATAGTCTATATCGTCAGCAAAATAAGCTTTGATTGTTTCATAACTACGTATACCGCCACCAACTTCCATAGGTTTATTGGTCAGGCTTCTTAATTGTTTGATGTAGTCCTGTTCAATAGATGTTTGCTGCTTGGCACCGATTAAATCTACAATATGAATACGATCTACACAGTCGAACTTGTCATAAAAAACGACGCTATCTTCGGCACTGCGCGTCATTTTTTCTTCTGAATCATATTTTCCTTCAGTCAGTCTCACACTTGTTGCATTAATTAAATCAATAGCTGGCCAAATATTGATCATTATAAGAAACCACCTTTCAGAGCTTGATTAAGTATCGCTAAACCATCTTCACCACTTTTTTCAGGATGGAATTGGATACCTATAAAATTTTTATATTGAACAATTGCAGGAATCAACGTGCCATAGTCTGCATAAGCAACAACATGATCTGACATTTCAGCTTGATAGGAATGTACAAAATATACATCTTGCGTTAATGTTGTATAATTGCTGATTAAATTATTCCACCCTAAATGCGGTACCGGATAAGGTGTTTGAATAGGTATGATATTTCCTGGGAAAAGTTGTAATCCTTCTACATCACCTTCTGCGCTGTGTTCATAAAGCAATTGCATACCTAGACAAATACCGATGATCGGTTTATGTGATATATTTTGTAAAATAGACTTTAATCCCCGTTTTTCAATCGCTTGCATAGCATCTTTAAAATGACCTACACCAGGTAATATAAGGGTATCTGCTGCCTCAATATCCTCTACACGATCTGTTAAAATTGCATTAAAACCTAAACGATTAAGCGCACGTTGTATGTTTTTAATATTTCCTAAACCATAGTCAATCACTGCAATCATTCAATCACACCCTTAGAAGAAGGAGTGATATTAGCGTCATTTGAGACTAATGCATCTTTAAGCGCACGAGCAAAAGATTTAAATATACTTTCTATTTCATGGTGTGTGTTTCCACCGCGAATTAAGTCAATATGCGTTGTTAGACGTGAGTTGATAACAAGTGCTCTGAAAAATTCCTCAACGAGTTCAGTATCAAATGTACCTACTTTTTCTTTACTGAATTGAGCATTAAAAGATAAATAAGGTCGTCCACTAATATCTACGACTGTACGCGCAAGTGTTTCATCCATGGGTATGTAACTAACCCCGTAACGTTGAAAATATTTACGTTCCTTTACCATCGATAACAGTAACTGTCCAAGAACAATACCAATATCTTCTGTCACATGATGATCATCGACTTGAACATCTCCATTTGCTTCTATAGATAAGGATAATTGGCTGTGAAAAGTAAAGAGTGTCAACATATGATCCAAAAAACCAACGCCTGTATGGATATTACTTTCACGGTGGTCATCAGCCAGAGAAATGCTTAATTGTGTTTCTGCTGTATTACGTGTTTTATTTAGTATCATATTGCGACCTCCAATTTTTAATAAGTATAAATAATTGATCTAATTGTTCATCTGTAGCAATAGAGTATCGTACATAGTCAGACATTTCTGGTTCATCGTATAATCTTGGAAGGAATCCATTGTCTTTAATATAAGCACCTAAACTTTGCGCAGCTTCTCCTTTGGTTAATACGAAATTTGTAGCAGAAGGGAAGACTACCATGACATCGTCAACAAGTTCATGAAACATATCTTTTAATTTGCGGGCAAGCTGTCGTTGTTGCTTTATAAACGCGCGAGTCATTGTTTGATTTTCAAACATATAAATCGCGATATGAAGCGTAATTGTATTCAAAGGATACGGATGCTCAATGCTTTGGATGAGTTTGATGGTATCATTAGTACCGATGAGCACACCTAGTCTTAAGCCAGCGATACCAAACGCTTTCGAGAGCGTACGCATTTGAATAACATGAGGTTGCATCTTAATATCATAAGATTCACCAAAATCTAAGTAAGCTTCATCAATGATAAAGTAACCACCCAATGTTTGCATCTTATCTGCAATAGCCATTAAAAATGTCGTACTATATTGTAAGCCAGATGGATTATGTGGATTACTCATAATAAAGAATGCAGGCTGTACTTCATCAATTCGTTTTAAAATCATTTCTAAATCAAATGTTAAATCTGAATTTGCTGGTACAAATTCAATAGGTCGAGCTACCTGATTAGCATAAGCTTGATACATGAAAAAGTCAGGATCTAAGGTCAATGCCGGTCCTTCTGGCATGATTAACATTAATTTTTGAATGAGCTCATCAGAACCATTACCTGCTATGACTTGATCAGGAGAAATATTATGAAAAGCTGCATAAGCTCGTTTGAAGCGCTCATACTCATCATCAGGATAAAAGTTAAATGCTGCCTGTTGAATAATTGTTGCAAGTTGTTCATTAGATAATGGTTTAAGTGGACTTTCATTTTTATTAATTCTAATCATTGTGTGGCTCCTTTGTTGTTCGAATTTCTATGGATTGTTCGTGATTATACAAGTGTTCAATATGTGCTAATTTACGTGCGGATTGTTCAATGTTTTTAAATGTTTGTTGTGATAAATCTATGACAGAATGTCTCGTTAAGAAATCATTCACAGATAGACCATTGGTAAAACGAGCAGTCTGATTTGTAGGTAGTACATGGCTTGGGCCAGCAACATAATCTCCGATAACTTCTGGAGAATAATGTCCTAAGAAGAGTGCACCTACATATTTCACATGGTTGATATAGTCATGTGGACATTGTGTTTGTATAGATGCATGTTCCGGTGCAATTTGATTCATCAAATCGCAAGCTTCAGTAAAGTTTTCTACTGAAATTAAGAAGTGATTGTGTTTTAAACTGGCTTCAACAATAGGTTGCCGTTTGATTTGTCTTAGAGTTTTTTGAATATTATTTTCTAATTGTTGTAATAAGTCTTTATCTTCACTGATGACAAATGTTCTAGCAAGTTCATCATGTTCTGCTTGAGCAAATACATCATAAGTAATGGCATTTATGTCAGCCGATCGATCAATAATTAGTGCAATTTCACTTGGACCAGCAATCTGATCAATGCCAACTTGCCCATATAAATATTTTTTGGCATAGGCAACATATTGATTTCCAGGTCCAACTATTTTATCCACTTTAGGAATTGTCTCAGTACCATACGCAAGTGCAGCAATACTTTGTGCGCCACCAACTTGGTAAACTTGATCAACACCAGCAATATAACAGGCAGCAAGTACAATATCAGGTATGCCTTCAATTTGTGGTGGAGTAACGACGACGATATTTTTAACACCAGCAACTTTAGCAAGTGTTACAGTCATTAACACGGTGGAGGGATAGCTAGCTTTACCACCTGGGACATAGACACCGACACGCTCTAACGGGTGATATAATTCGTAACATTCTGAATTATCCTGCTGATGCTCTTGTTTAATAGACATTTGATATGCCTTAATTCTGTCATGACTTTGTTCAAGAGCTTCCCGTATAGATGAGTCAATGCGTTGATAAGCAGTAAATAAGTCTTCCTTAGAAACTGATAATTGTGATGTTTCTACTTTGTCTAGTTTTAGATTGTATTCCTTTAAGGCGTCGTCCCCTCGAAATTTCACTTGATCACAAATTTCTTTTACGATTGGATATAAATCTTCGTTTAGTTCAGATTGGTTCAGGTAGTTATTCATAAATGTTTCTTTATTTGTAATCAATGAGCGTCACCTCCAAAGTTTTAATTAAATCATCAATTTCAGTTGATTTTTTAAAATATGATGCCTTATTTGTAATGAGTTTAGCATTGATGTTTTTAATCTTTTCTTTTTCAACTAAGCCATTTGACTTTAAAGTAGTACCAGTTTGAACAATATCAACAATGCCATCTACCATATCTACCAAACATGCCAATTCAATTGAACCTGATAGTTTTACAAGCTCAACATCTAAACCTTGTGCTTCAAAATATTGACGTGCTGTTTGGGTATATGAAGTAGCTACTTTTTTAAATTGATAAGCTTCTGGTTTAGCAGCAAGTGAAAAGTGACATTCGCCAAAAGGTAAATCCAGTAAGTTGTTAATAAAATAATTACCTTCTTCTAAAATATCGCTGCCGACGATGCCAATATCTGCAACGCCTTGTTCAACATATATCGGTACATCACTACCCTTGACTAAAATAAATTGTATATCATTAACTGTTATAAGTAATTGACGCTCTCTTTGTTCAAGTGCATATGCTATTTCAGTTTCTCTTATTTCATTTAAATACTTTATAAAACTTTTAAGTAATCTACCTTTTGCCAATGCGACAGTAAGCATGATTTTCACTCCTTGTTTATAGTATAAAACCTAGTCCAAAGCCTTCTAATTTCCCTTTATAAAACCCACCAGTGAGACGCTGAGTTTTATTATTTTTTAAATGACATTTCATGAATGATCCTTTGTAATAAGAACGTGGTGGTCTAGGGGTTATATCAAGATGAATTTCAGTAATATTTTGTGATTTAAACCATTGTTCCCACCGATGTAAAGACTGGATGGTGCGATGGTCATGTGGAAATAGTTGTGTTAATAAATCAAGTTGTTCAGTTGTTTTTGTAGTGAGCAACTGTACCACAGGATGCGCAAGACCTAACTGTGCAGTTAACTCTGAAATATTTCGCTCTTGTATAAGATTTAATATCGATTGGCTTTGTTCGCTAGCTGCTAATAATAAATCGATTAATTGATAATGTCCTAAAATGACAAAGTCGATATCATCATTCAACGTATATTTAATAAAGTTATAAAACGTTTTAAAATCGTTTTGCATATCTGTAACAGTTGGGTTGTAATGTTCTATACCTAATTGAGTGTAAACTTCATTATTTCTGACTATTGGACCACTATAAGCTAAACGTTGTTGTTCAGGTTGATAATTACTGTAGTAACGCAATAATTGGTCAGTGAAATCATTGCGCAAAGCAAAAATATGATGGTCATGTTGCCAAAAGCTACGCTCTGTCATTTGTTGTAAATCATCAGGCGTAAGTGATTGCCAGGATAATGATTCTATAAAACTAAAATCAACAAGTTTAAAATCCGCTTGTTGAAAATGTTTTAAAAATGATAATTCATATTCTTTATTATTAATAAGTGCTTTCGTATCCATAGTATAATGACCATCCTTTATTAAATACTTTGTTTCTCTACCGAACTAAAGTGAATTGATAAAACATACTTTAACATAGTTGATTTTAGAATTCAATAAATATTCAGAAAATATTCTTGGCAACGTGACTTTAGACTCTTTTATCTATATTTATATAAAAAAATAAAACCTAAAATATTGTTTTAGGTTTTAGAGTGAAAGTAAGTGTGACGATGCCACTTCGAACATATTATATTTATTATAAATTTTAACCAAGCCTAATGCCATCATTGAAAAAGAAGCAAGGTTATTATATATGCGTTTTTTTAGATAAGGTATCGAGCAAAACATAAAAGGGGGGTGTATACTTAAAGTTAAATGTTTGTTGTCGGGTATGTTTCTAAATCGTTGACGTTTATGATTGTTTGCCTTGAGCCACACATTTTAACATTTCTTCCTTAGGTACCATATTACCACCAGTTGCCCATACAATATGATTGGCATTAGATAAATTAAAATGAGTTTTGTCGGTATGTTTCAACACTGCTTTTAAACCTGAAAACCCTGATGCTGCAGAGGGTTCGACAAATATACGTTCCTTTTGACTAAGCAAATATAAATATCGGTACATTTGTTGATCTTCCACAGTAAAAGCACCATATAATAATGAATTCATTATATGACCAACGAGTTTTGAAGGTCTGGCAACAGCAAGACCATCTGCATCAGTACGGCCGTCTAATCCAATATCTGTTACAGCTATTTGGTTGTGCAGTTGTGTCATCATTCCTAATGTCATGCATGGTGCATGTGTAGGTTCAGCAAAAAGACAATACACATGATCGCCAAATACTTGATTTAATCCAAAGGCAACACCACCTGGACCTCCACCAACACCACAAGGCAGATAAACAAAAAGGGGATGTTGTGCATCTACTTGTATACCTTCATTGCTAAGTTGTGTTTTTAACCGTAAAGCAGCAACTGTATAACCTAAGAAAAGATCAGCAGAACCTTCATCGTCTATGAAATGACAAGTAGGGTCGTTTTCTGCAGCCTTCCGTCCTTCAGCAACTGCATATTGATAATCAGATTGGTGCTCAACAACTTTCACACCGCGTGACCGAAGTAAGTCCTTTTTCCATTGGCGCGCGTCACTAGACATATGTACAATAACTTGAAAGCCTAATTGTGCACTTATGATGCCAATACTTAAACCTAGGTTACCAGTTGAACCGACAGCAACGGTATATTTACGAAAGCACGCTTTATATTTTGATTCGGATAAAATTTTGTAATCATCTGTATATTTTAAACCACATTCCTTTATAGCGATAGATTCAGCTAGTTTTAGAACTTCATATATACCACCTCTTGCCTTTATAGAGCCTGAAATAGCAAGATGACTATCGCATTTAAGCCATAATTTACCACTTTGCTCAAGGTGTTCAGAGTCAACTAATGCTTGTTGCATAAAAGGGATTGCTTTTAGTGGGGATTCAATCAGACCATGGTCTTTTTCAGTTTTAGGAAAAACATTACGTATATAACTGCTAAAACGTTCTAACCTTGCTGCAGCATCTTCTATATCATCTAATGAAAAAGGGAATGTTTCATCATTACGAAAATTTGGATTTTTCCAAAATATCGGTTTATATTGTTGCATGTCATTGACTAAAGGAAATTTACTTTTTAATTTTTCAACATTTATCATAAGTGACACCTCATAAAAGTTAATAGTATTTAGTGTTTATTATAGCAAAATTAGATACATAAGATGTTATATAACTGATATTTCAAAATGCTATAAGTTGAGAATGAGATGAATTTTTTATTATTTAATAAGAGGATATCATACGAAACCGATAAAGATGATTTCGCAATAAGGATTACCTGAGCTTTAGCTCATGCATAAGAACCACTAACCCAACAAGTTGGGAAGTGTATAACGTATACTTTCTCTCTGCCGTTCGAAAGCATAAGAACCACTAACCCAACAAGTTGGGAAGTGAATAAGTTTACTTTCTCTCTACCGTTCGAAAGCATAAGAACCACTAACCCAACAAGTTGGGAAGTGGATAAGTTTACTTTCTCTCTGCCGTTCGAAAGCATAAGAACCACTAACCCAACAGGTTGGGAAGTGTATAACGTATACTTTCTCACTTGCTGCTCGAAAGCATAAGAACCACTAACCCAACAAGTTGGGAAGTGGTTCTTTATCATCGTTTAAACGTATCTTTTAGTTTAGAAAACCATCGATTTTTATGTTGTATAGGAACTTCTTGTGGCAGGGTAGAAGCTTCTTTTAATTTTTGGCCAAATGTCATCGCTTCTTTCATTAAATAAGCCTGTGAATTTAATGGTGATAAATTATTATGAATATAATGATAATAACCTTGTTCGTCCTGATATCGACCTTTTTGGTTATCTGATAATTGTAAATTCATATAATCTAATAAGCGTTTAGCAATTTTTTTATCTTCGACAGGGAACAATATTTCTACACGCTTAATCATATTACGTGTCATTGCATCTGCTGAAGAGAGGTAAATTTTTTCATCACCGTTATTATGGAAGTAATAGATACGAGAGTGTTCAAGGAAACGACCAACGATACTTACTACTTCAATATTATCGCTGACATCTGGGATGCCTGGTTTTAAACAACAAATACCGCGAATAATTAATTTAACTTTGACACCAGCACGAGAAGCTTCAAATAATTTAAGAATAATATCTTTATCTGTTAATGAATTCATCTTCATCATAATTTTTCCATTACCGTTTTCACGATGTGATTTGATTTCTTTGTCTATTCGAGCTAAGAATACATCACGTATGTCGTATGGAGCTACAATGAGTTTATTATATTCTGGTTTCAATGTATATCCACTGAGGTAGTTAAAGAAGTTAATAGCATCTTCTGCTATTTCTTGATTTGTTGTGATAATGCCCATATCTGTATAGAGCTTAGCTGTTTTATCGTTGTAGTTTCCAGTACCTAAATGTACGAAAGATGTGAGTTTGTTATTGTTGCGTTTGACCACAAGCGAAATTTTACTATGCGTTTTCAAATATGTCATACCATAAATAACATGACAGCCTGCATCTTCTAACATTCTTGCCCAGTGAACATTATTTTCTTCATCAAAACGTGCTTTTAATTCAACGAGCACAGTTACTTGTTTACCATTTTCTGCAGCTGTTTTCAAACTATTAATGATTGGTGAATCTTTACTTACACGATATAATGTTTGTTTAATAGCAATCGTGTTCGGATCATTTGCAGCATCACGAATGAAATCTACAATTGGTTCAAAGGATTCATAGGGATGATGAAAGAAAATATCACGTTTTAATGATAAATCAAAAATGTCTTCATTACCCAAAGATTGAGGTGGTTGTGGTAGATATTTATTATATGTTAAATGTTTTAAACTATTAGATAAATGGTCTACAAGATCGAAAAGCAGTGTTAAATCTAATGGACCGTCTACAAAATAGACATCATTATCATGAACTTCCAACTGATTGATAATCCAAACAACGTCTTCATAAGTTGCTTGTCTTCCGTCTATCTCTAAACGTACTGCTGTTCCGCGTTTACGCTCTTTTAAGAAGCGTTCTATTTCAATTAACAAATCTTCGGCACCATCTTCATGGATGGTTAGATCGGCATTACGTGTAATTCTAAAGGTGAAGGTATTTAACACTTCATAGCCAGTGAATAACTCATTAATATAATAAGTGATAATATCTTCTAACATTACAACGTATTGAGTTTGACCTTGATTTAATGTATAAAATCTTGGAATTAATGATGGTATTTGTACAATAGCCGAATTAATTGCATCATCGGTATCAATATCTACAAATATATTCAAGCTTTTATTGTTTAATTTTGGGAAAGGATGATAAGCATCGATACCTAATGGTGTTAATGTAGGTAAGATACCTGTTTTAAATTCACGTTCTAACTGTGGTAATAAAGACTCTGGTAAAGATTCAGGTTTTGTTACTTCCACACGATGTTGTTTTAACAGTTCTACTAATTCGTTATAACGTGCATACTGTAAATCTACATATTTTTTATTTTTTATTTTTATTTGCTCAAGTTGTTCTTTAGGTGTGAGTTGTGCTTTGTTCTCAGGTTTATCATAGCCCATTTTAACTTGATCTTGTAATCCGGCCACACGCACCATAAAGAATTCATCCAAGTTAGAGCTAAATATAGAAATAAATTTTAATTGTTCCAATAAAGGATTGTTTTTATCTTCAGCTTCTTGTAATACGCGATAATTAAAATCTAACCAACTGAGCTCTCTATTATTATAATATTGTGGTAAATTTAAATCTCTCTCTCCCAATTTCTTTTGCATAATTCTAATTCCACCTTATTGTAGTCTTGTTAACATATTTTGCTACGTACAATTTATCATATGAATTTTAAGATTTTGTAAAGATGATAGAAAGATTTTCTTTTAAAATTTTCTCGATATGCTTTTTTTGTCTAAGTGATTGATATTCTTCAGCAATCGGTTCACCAATATAATGGACATACAAAGTATAAGCACCATCTTCTTCTTGTAGTGCCACACGTTCCACTGGGCTAGTATGTGATATATTTAGGGCATTTACAAATTTAATAATACCGCCTAAAAATTGAATATGATCCAACTCTTTGCCACGTAGCCATGCGGTCTCTTGGCTATAAAATTTTAAAAGAGATTTATTTTTAAAACTTGCTAACATTGCAAGTTTGACGCGATCTTCATGTGGAAAACCATCAATCATTGAATTCGCTATAATATAATACGTATGCGGTGAACTAGAATCTGCGTCAATAAATCTTCCTAAATAATATAAATATGCACCTTCCGCAAAAAGTTCTTGCTCTTTTTTAGTAACTTGAATTTTATCTAAGTCAATCAGTTGTGATAACAATGATTGAGCCAATTTAACGCGTTGTTTTGCACTAGATTCTTCGATGCTATATTCATTAGCTAAATGATATAATGCATCTTTTCTAATATTTTCTTTTTTAAATTCTTGTGGGTGACGTTCGGATATCAACTTCATTATATAGCCCTCACGTAGCCCTTTGCGTGAGAAAGTGAAGTGGGTTGCATTGATTTGTTCGAATAAAGTTTTGAATACGGATACTGCTGGTAATATGATGTCTATACGGTCTCTGCTTAATCCATCAATATCTTTTAAGTCATCACGTGAACTCTTTTTAATTATTTTATATACCTCATCCATATCTTCTTCAGTCATTGAGTAGTTATGAACACCACCAATGGGATAAGAATGTTCTGACTGATGAATGCGTGCTACGTTACGAGCCGATCCACCAATACCGACTAAAGCAATTTTTTGGTCTTGTAACCATGGTAGCTGTTCGAATTGCTTAGCTATAAATTTTTCCATTGCTTTAATTGCTGATTTATCATTATGATCTTTATCTTCGAAGAATTTTCGTTTTAATGTTACAACGCCAAATGGGAAACTATGCGCTTCAATGATTGTTTTATCTTTGAATAAAGTGACTTCTGTAGAACCACCACCAATATCGATAGAAATACCATCTTCTACATCTGTAGTATGAGTGATGGCATAAAAACCATAAAAAGCTTCTTCTTGATCAGGAATGATTTTGATGCTGATGTCAAGTTCGCTTTTAATGTGTTTGATAATTTCATTTTGATTGGTAGATTGTCTAATAGCAGCTGTCGCAACAGGATGTAATTCGTTTACTTCAAATTTATTAGCGACGCTTTTAAAGCTGTGTAATGTTGTTGTCAACACATCGATACCATCTTGGTTCATCTTTAAATCATCGGTTAAATATTGACTTAAGCGTGCGGGCGTTTTAATATTTAAAATTTCATTTAATCCTGTTTTAGTATCGAATTCAAAAATAACTAACCTTATTGTATTTGATCCGATGTCTACTAATCCTATGCGTTCCATAATCTCCTCCTGTATATATGAGGTAAATAGTTGTTTATAAATTTATTTACCCACTTTTCTCTTTAATATTACAATAAATAGCATGATTTGTGATACATCAATTGAATATTGTTCAATTCATGGTAATGATTTTTATATAGTTTGAAATTTAATATTGTTTTTGACTTATTCATTGATGTGTAAAGGGCCTCCAGGGCCTAATGGCCAGCCAAGTAAGTACCATATAATCATGAATATGGGCCATACAATACTTAGAATAATGGTATAAGGCATTAAACTAGATAACAGTGAGCCTAATTTCATGTGTTTATCATATTTTTGAGCATAAGATAAAAGTAATGGCAAATAAGGCATCATTGGCGTAATTGGGTTACTAATTGAATCTCCAATTCTATACAACATTTGTGTGAATGCAGGATGAAATCCTACAATTATCAGCATTGGAATAAATATTGGAGCAAGAATTCCCCATTTAGCAGATGCACTACCGATTAATAAGTTAATGAGCGCACCTAAAAAAATCACTCCTAAAATAAGGACGATACCGTTTTGATCTTGAAGTACTTCAGCACCTTGTACTGCTACAATCACACCTAAATTACTCCATTCTAAAAATGCCAGTAATTGTGCTGCAAAAAAGACAATAACAATAAAAGACCCCATAGAAGCCATAGAATCAGCAAGCATTTTACCTAAATCTTTAGAATTTTTAAATTCCTTCATTAACATGCCGTACACCAAACCAGGCACCAAAAAAATAAGTAAAATAATTAAACCAATCCCATTAATAATAGGAGAATCATTCAATAAACTGCCAGTTTTGACATTACGTAAGAAACTATTTTGTGGTATTGCCATAATGATAAGTAAAATAAGTGTAGTGAAAAAGCTTATATTTGCCCAAAACACAGCCTTACTTTCTTTAAGTGTTAATCCTTGATTAGTATCATCCACTTTAATATTAGACTGTGTATCGTCATATGAGCCTAAACGGGGGATGACAAAACGCATTGTAACCCAATAAATTGTTGGCAATAATACAACGACACTAGCTGCAATAAAGTACCAATTCATCGCTACATTAACTGCAATTTTATCAGAAATAATCTTTGTTGCTGGTTCTGTAAAGGCATAAAGCAATGCATCTGACATTCCTATCATGACATTCGCAGAAAAACCACCAAGTGCTGATGCGTAAGCCATCGCTAACCCGGCAATAGGGTGATAGCCTAATTTAATGAAGACCATCGCTGTTAACGGTGGTAAAACAATCGTTGCAGCATCTCCTGCAGAATTGCCAATAATACCTATAAGTATAATTACAGGCACAATGATTTGCTTGGGTGCTTTATGAACAATTTGTACCATTAATTTATCAAAATAACCTGTTTTCTCAGCAATACCTACCCCAAGCATCACTGATAATACTAAACCGAGTGCAGGGAACTCAGAAAAGTTTTTGATCGCATCATTCAAAATCATAGCAATACCATCTTTGCTTAAAATATTTTTGATGGCAATGGTATTACCTGTTCCAGGATGTTTTACTGTGACATGAAAAAGTGAAACAACCCATGTAATGATTGCGAGCCCAAGACACATTAGAAAAAACAATATACTTGGATCAGGTAATCTATTTCCAATTTTTTCTACAATATTCAGAAATTTATTTATAATTGTCGATTTTTCTCTCGTATTTGACCCCATTATTATTACCTCCCCAATAAGTTATCGAAAGTATAACAAACTCATTTTGAAATGAGTATGATAAATTTTATGTTTCCAAGCAAAAGGCATCTATGAATGCTTTATACAAAGGTTTTAAAATTGATTTAAAAAGGAAATGTATTACAGATAAATTAATATTGAACAGTAGTGAAGTGAAAGGGGAAGTTCATAGATGAGACGATTAGAAAATAAGATTGCTGTGGTAACAGGTGCTAGTACTGGCATAGGATCTGCTTCTGCACAAATATTGGCAAAAGAAGGGGCACATGTTTTAGCGATTGATATTTCTGCATCTGTACATGATACAGTAAAAGTAATTAACCAGGGCGGTAATAAAGCTTCAGGATATAATGTAGATGTATCAGATGCACATACAGTAGAACGGCTTGCGCAATCTATTAAAGAAGATTATAATCATATTGATATTTTATGTAATAATGCTGGTATTGATAATGCCGCTGGACGTATTCATGAATTTCCAATCGATGTGTTTGATAGAATTATGAATGTTGATTTAAGAGGTACATTTTTGATGACTAAATTCTTTTTACCACTAATGATGTCAAATGGTGGCTCTATCATCAATATGGCGTCATTTTCTGGAAATGCTGCAGATTTAAATCGTTCAGCATATAATGCTGCAAAAGCAGGTATCATCAATTTCACTCGATCAACAGCGATAGAATATGGACGTGAGCATATCAGAGCGAATGCAGTCGCACCAGGTACGATAGAAACACCACTTGTAGATAAATTAACAGGTACTAAAGAAGATGAACAAGGAAAAATATTTAGAGAAAATCAGAAGTGGGTTACGCCTTTAGGTCGTTTGGGCACACCTGATGAAGTAGGTAAACTCATTGCTTTCTTGGCTTCTGATGACAGTTCTTTTATAACTGGTGAAACCATTACAATTGATGGTGGTGTGACGGCATATACTTGGCCAAGAGAAATGTTGAGTGATGCGCGTTGGAAAGATTCTACAGAATAATTTAGAGTGAAAGTGATATTATTTGAGTTTAATAGTTATTAAGAAGCACCAAAAAGCCGTAAACATTAGTGGTAGCACTTTGTTTACGGCTTTATTTTTTATAGATTTGAGTGGTTTACCAAATGATGTTATCTACGGCATCGTCGTTTAAAGATTTAACGATTTCAGTCACTAAGGCAACCGAATTTTTATAGTCATCTGTATGCAATACAGAGACGTTTGAATGCATATAACGTAGAGCGACACCAATAGAGACCGTAGGCACACCTTCATTGGCAACATGAATACTTCCAGCATCAGTACCGCCACCAGGTGTAGAATCTAACTGGATATCTATATTATGTGCTTTAGCTATTTTTTTAATATGGTTTGTAAAACCAACATGACCTATGTTTGAAGCGTCCATAATAATGACTACAGGTCCTTGTCCAATAGCTGTCTCGCTAGTTTGGCCAGACATGCCTGGTGTATCATAGGCAACAGCTACATCGACAGCAAGAGCTAAGTCAGGTTTAATCTTATTAGCTGCAACTTTAGCGCCACGAAGACCTACTTCTTCTTGTACGTTAGCGCCTGAAACTAAATTAATATCAATGGATTCTTGTTTAAGGTTGTTTAAAACGTCTACAGCAAGGGCGCAACCATAACGATTATCAAAAGCTTTGGCAGTTAAATACTTGCTATTAGCTAGTGTTTCAAACTCACTGTATGGTGTGATCATATTGCCAATTTCAATGCCGAATTGTTCAGCTTCTTTTTTACTTTTAACTCCAATATCAATGAACATATCTTTTATTTCTACATTTTTTTTACGTTCTTCGGGTGATAAAGCATGTGGTGGTTTGGAGCCAATAATACCTCTGATTTTCTTGCCTTCATCAGTTGTGACAGTTACTTTTTGAGATAACATCACTTGGTTCCACCAACCACCAATAGGTGTGAATTTTAAAAATCCATCTTTATCAATTTTAGTAACTACAAAACCAATTTCATCTAAATGACCTGCCACCATTAATGTCTTATTACCAGTAGAGGTCGTTTTTTTACCGAAAATACCTCCCAGATTATCTTCAATAATTTCATCACTTACTGGCGTCAAATAATCACGCATAAGTGTTTTTACTGCTTTTTCATGACCTGCAATACCGTCAACATTTGTTAATGATTCTAGTAATTTTATTGAATTGTTCATGTTATACCCCCTAATCAAATATTTATATTCATTTTATCATGAACTTCGATATAAGCTAATTGTTTGAGCTTTGTGTTATTAATTTAATTTACATAACATTAGATGAAGTTTACGTTGCACGATATTGTAAGGCTAAACGTGTGCATTCAATACCTGTCCATGATTCAATATAATTATAAACAAAGTGGAGGGATAGACGATGACAGAAATTAATTATTTAACAATAGGCTCAGAATCAGCACCGATTAAAGTGGAGTCTTTTATCAATTTAGCTTGTCCATACTGTAAAAACTTCTTTTTCGCTGCAGACACTGTATTAAAGCCATTCATTGATAAAGGGAAGGTTCAACATACAATTAAACATTTTGATAAAACGAAGCAAGGCTTATTAAAAGGAACAATAGCAAATATATATTTAAACTATCAACGACCTGAAGAAACCTTAGATATTATTCGTGAGTTATACCAAACACAAGCTCAATGGAAAGTAAGTTTTTCGACAATTGAAGCTAAAATGGAAGAAGAATATAATCTTACACCTCATAAAGAAGCTGACGATCGTTCGTTAGCGATTCATGAAGAAGCATTTGAAAGAGGAATTAAAGGCATTCCGACCGTTTTTATTAATGGTAATTTATTTGAATTCAATCCATTGGAAGATCAACAAGAAACGATAGAATCTAAGCTAACAAAGCAATTGAATCACTTTGTATGATAATGAACCATCGGACTTAAATATCTATTTGCAAAATAAATACGTCTGGACATCAGTGATTCGTCCCAGACGTATGCTTATCTTATCCTTCGAAATGTTGTTGAAGCTTATTTTTAACAAAGGTGTTTGTTTTAATCTTTGAAGTTAATTATGATTTAGTAAGTTTAATTTATAATCATGTATGGATTGAATGTTACCGTCTTTCTTTTTGATAATGATGTGTTCTTTCGATATCTGAGTTGGGGAAGTTACACCTACAGTGGCAGCAATGTTAAATAAGCCTTCATGTAAGCTGGTTACAAAATTAGTGACGCGGTATTTTTTTTCATCTATAATTAATCCCTTTTCACGTTTTGGATCTGTTGTTGCAACACCTACAGGACATGTGTTCATATGACACTGCCTACTCATAATACATCCGACACTAATCATCATACCTCTTGCAACGTTGACTAAATCAGCACCTAGACCTAATGCAATCGCAATTTTATCAGGTGTTACAAGTTTCCCTGAAGCAAATACTTTAATTCTATTGCGTATACCATACTTTTCGAGTACACCTGTTAAGATTGGTAAAGCAGTGAATAAAGGTAAACCTATGCCATCTTGCAATTCTTGAAATGTTGCACCAGTGCCTCCTTCGCCGCCGTCAATAGTAATAAAATTCGGAAACTGATTTGTTTCAATCATTGTTTGTGCGAGCGCTTCTACTTCTGATACTTTGCTGATTACAATTTTAAAACCAACAGGTTTTTGACCTACTTTTTGTAATTGTGTAACCCAGTCTAATAAATCGGTTGGATTATCTATAGATTCAAAACGGTTAGGGGAATTAATCGTCCTCCAAGGTTCAACATTACGAATATCAGCAATTTCTTGTGTGACTTTATTACCTTGCATATGGCCGCCTCTTGTTTTTGCACCTTGTGCTAACTTGATTTCAAAAGCTTTGACCGTATCTTCATTTGCTAAACTTTGGAAAGCATTCATATCAAATTCTCCCGATTTATCTCGTACGCCAAATAAACCTGGACCTATTTGAAAGATGATATCTGCATCGCCCGATAAATGGTGTTTTGATAAACCGCCTTCACCTGTATTCATCCAAGTTCCAGCTTGTCCTAATCCTTTGGATAGCGCCGTGATTGCATGACTTCCTAATGCGCCATAACTCATTCCTGATTGACCAACAAGCCTTTTAAGTTTAAACGGATGTTTCAGTTCAGGACCTAAAATAATGGCATCTTCATCTGTTAAATAAAATGGATCTATCTCTGCTTTTGTGCGATGTTCGTCACGATTAAAGAGTCGTTCATTATCAATTGTATAAATAAATGATGAAATCAACGGTGATTGATTAATATGTAATTCTTTAGATTGCAACGGAAACATCGTATTTTGAATATAAAACCCATCTTCATAATCCTTTTGTGTACCAAAACTAGTCATTCTTGAATTATATTTACCAGCTAATACAATATTGGTGTAATCATTACGAGAAAAAGGTTTGCCTTTGGTATCTGCTAAAAATAAATATTGGCGTAATTCTGGACCTACTTTTTCACCAAAATATCGAATACGTGCAAGTAATGGATAATTGCGTAAAACGCTATGTTGCTTTTGTCGTTTATCCTTAAAAAGCAATACAGCCCCTAAAACAAGTACGCTTATTAAACAAACGACAATGATTACGTTGACGATAAACTGTAAAATAGTCAAAATAGTCATGTAACATTCCCCCTTAATATAGTTATATAATACAATAAATTATGCAATTTACAATGTGTTCCACTGTTAAGGGGTAGAATGGTTAATTGTAATTTTCAAATAGAAAAGTAAATCAACTTATAATAATGATAAAATATTGTGTTATATTATTGTTAAACAGCTACAAGGAAGGTGACATATGACTGACAAATCATCAGCAACGCCATTAACCAAAAAGCATATATGGCAGCATCAGAAAATTGTTAAAAAAGACTTTTGGTTAATCCCTATATACATCATTGCTAATTATCTTATACCACTTATATTAACGCTGATATTAATCGTATCATATGACATTTTTAATATTGGTAGTAAGTATCGTTTAAGTGATATGAATATACTGATTTTTGGTGGTGTTATTGCTGAAATATGTATCATCTTAAGTTTTTATGGCATGCATACTAAAGATAATATTACAGCAATTGCTATCAACAGGTTAAAATCAGTTCGTAAATATATTTTGCTTATTTTTATAGCATACATATCTACGCTCTTGTTGAATAATTTATATGATTGGCTTATGACTTTTTTACCGAAGTCATTACAATATCATGAAACACAGAATCAATTGATTTTAGAAGCACTATTTCGAGACAATTGGATGCTCCCATTTTTATTTTTAGATATTGTTATTTTGACGCCGATTATTGAAGAGTTATTATTTAGGCATCTCATCATTCATGAATTAGGTAAAAAAATTACATATGCTGCTGCAAGTGTATTATCAGTTATATTATTTGCTGGTATTCATGTATTAGGGGCTACATCCCCATTTGAAATCGGAAGCTATATTTTTATTGCGATTGGTCTAGTATTTGTATATTTGAAAAGTGGGAAAAACCTAGCAGTATCCATATCACTGCATGCTTTTAATAATTTAATATCTTTTATTGCGATTGTATTTTTAAAATAATGTTTACGTGTGATATTTAATGTTGTGTTTTGAATAAAACGATTGAATGCTAAAATGACAGGAAATCAAACAGTCGTAATAGGGTATAAACTATATATGACCTAGGAGGTTCAAAATGTTAGAGCTTAGAAATGTTTCATACCAGGTGGATAACCGACAAATTATCAATAACATTAATTTGAAAATCGAAGCAGGAGAAACGATTGCGATTGTTGGGCCTTCAGGAAGTGGCAAAAGTACTTTGTTACGCTTAATGAATAATTTGATAAGTCCTACAGAAGGGGAATTATATTTTAATAATCAAGTATATGAAGATATTAGTCCAGAAAAGTTAAGAATGGAAATTAGTTATTTATTACAAGAAAGCGATTTGTTTGAAAGTACTATTGGTGATAACTTAGCTTTCCCCGCTCAAATTAGAAATGATAAGTTTAATCGTAAAAGAGCTAAAGCACTTTTGAAGTCGGTAGGGTTAGGTCATTATAACTTTGATACAAGCGTAAACCATCTTTCTGGTGGGGAGCGGCAACGTGTTACGATTGCGAGACAGCTAATGTATAAACCCAAAGTATTATTATTAGACGAAGCAACAAGTGCTTTAGACGTACATAACAGTGAAAAAATTGAATCTTTAATCTTTAAGCTTGCAGAGGAAGGTACAACAATTTTATGGATTACACATAGTAACGATCAAAGTATGAGACATTTCCAAAAGCGCATTAGAATTGTGGATGGACAAATTGAGAAGGAGGAGGAATTATGATGAGTACCACTGCTTTAGTACTTACTGCGACACTCCTACTTTTTCCAATCATCGTGTCATATAAAGAAAAATTACACATAATTAAAGATTTACTCGTTGCAACTTTAAGAGCAGTTGTTCAATTGGTGATTTTAGGTTATTTACTTCATTTTATATTTGATGTAAACCAAACATGGTTGTTGCTCTTGTTTGTATTGATCATCATTATTAATGCATCGTGGAACACGATCAGTAGAGCTTCACCTGTGATGCATCATGTATTTTGGATTTCTTTTATTGCCATATTTATAGGTGTAGCGCTACCATTAGTCGGTATTGTGATCACTGGCGCAATTGAATTCAAACCTAATGAAGTAATTCCAATTGCAGGCATGCTTGGAAGTAATGGTTTGATTGCTATTAATCTTGCGTATCAAAATTTAGATCGTGAATTCGTTAAAGAAATGAGTCAAATCGAAGCCAAATTGGCATTAGGTGCTAATCCAAAACTATCTTCCAAAGGAACGATCCGTGAAAGTATCAAAACGGCAATTGTGCCAACGATAGATTCAGTGAAAACGTATGGTATTGTTTCGATTCCTGGTATGATGACAGGGTTGATTATCGGTGGTGTAGATCCATTGGAAGCTGTTAAATTTCAACTTTTAGTAGTATTTATTCATACAACAGCGACAATTATGTCAGCGTTGATTGCAACATACTTGAGTTATCGTCAATTCTTTAATGAACGAGACCAATTAATTGCGCGACATATCCCCAAAGACAATCGTTAAAAGTTTTTGATGTATATTTGTTATAATAAACATGATGACAATTACTAAAATCAAATCTATTTGATGAGAAATTTTAAATTTAGATTAACAGGAAACGTAAACAGGACAGCTCACAGACATGGAGTTTTTAAAGAGTAAAGCTATTGCAGACCAGCAAGAAATACTTGAGGGGCTTACACGAATTGCAAGACGTGAAGTGCCTGACTATCAAGTTGTGACTGTTGAACATAGCGAGAACGGCACAACCGAGAAAACACCACAAATTGTTGAAACACCGACACTAGTTAAAGACTCAATAAGAGCTAATGAGCTGTTAGTTAAAAGCAATGTAATGTGGACGGACAAAGTACAGTCTGATGAACGCAGTTGAGCTAACAATTGGTGGTTGGGAAGATGAGGAAGAACAGCCAGCTATCACTTTGGGAGAATGCACAGAGGATTAACTAAAAGGAGTAAAATATAAGCCCTAAATCTAACACTGACAGGAGCATATTTTACAATGAACAATACAGCACAAATTGAAACTAAGCACAAACTAAAGGATATAAATAGAGATATGGTTATAGTTGCACTCAGTCCTGACACTAGTGAGGCATTTACACTATAGAGTGTAGAACGATTAAAGCATGTGTATTTTAATATATTCGCAGACCATGACAGACAAGTGTTTGATAATCATGAACCATTGAACGTAGTAACTTTAGTCAAATATCCATAACAACAAATGAGGTTAGTCATCAACCATAGGAATAAAGGAGCTCCCTGTCACTAACCTTTACAGGCAGGGAGCTGAACGTTTATTTTATTTGTTTCATTTCATTCCAGTTTTACACTTCATTATGATTTACCCTTATAGGCTTACGAGCTTATAAGGGTATTTTATACGCTGAGAGAGTGATCTGTATTACAGTTATGTCTGTTAGCTATGTAGATTTATATGCCAAACTATATTATCCTTAAACAAATTAAATTTCAAAGAAGAGGAGTTTTAAGAATAATGAAAAGAATATTAGTCTTAATTATTATAGGCATTGCTGTTTTATCAGCATGTAATCAGCAAAAAGAAAGTGAAAAAAAAGAAATCATAGTGTATGGAGATTATAAGTGCCCTTATTGTAAAGAAGTCGAAGAAAAAGTAATGCCTAAATTAAAAAAAGAATACATAGTTACTGATAAAGCAGAATTTAAATTTATTAATATGGCATTTCTCGGAAGAGATTCTATCAAAGGTTCTAGAGCTGGTCACGCAGTTAAAAATATAGCACCTAGTCAATATCTTGATTTTCAGAAAAGTATGTTTGGTAGTCAACCAAATAACAAAAGGGAATGGATTACTAATAAATTACTAGATAAGAAAATTGATGGTTTAGATATAAGCAAAGAAAAAGCGAGTAAAATAAAGAAAGATTATAAAACAAAAGATAGTCAATCATGGAAAGATGCACAAGAAGATATCAAAGAATATAAAGATAATGACATAAAGCAAGCTCCAACAGTGTTTGTGGATAAACAAAAAATCGAAGATCCATACAAATACTCCGAATACGAACAAGCACTTAAAAATAACAATTAAGAGTTGAGCTTTGACTTAGTAATACTCATAATCAGCCTGATTTCTATAAAGAAAAGCTGTATCCACAATTAAGGAGATACGGCTTTTCTAATTTGAGCTGATGAAGTTTATCCATTGTGATTCTTGTTTTTTATATAATTCTTTATAGATAAGGATAAAAAAGCTATTCCCATAGCTACTAAAATAATAATTAATACGTTTAATAAAATACTTAAAAAATTATAAGTAGGTAAGTATGTGTATAAGAAAAAAAGAGGGATTAGGAAAATTAAATCTAACCAACCTAAACCATTAATTGCTTCTTTTAGATTATTCATTAGCGCACCTTCTTTTATCCTAGAATGGAACAAGCTTTATCTTTACTACCATATTTTTCTACAGCTGTTTGGAATATATATTTACAAGCATTACCGCCAGCAAAACCAGCTGCAGCACCAAACGGACCGCTAACTACTGACCCAGCAGCACCAGCACCAGCGGCAACTCCTACACATGCTACTTCACTAGAAAAAATACACGCCCATTTGAACGCAGCTTTATTAATTCCAGAATCTCTAAAAGCTGTGCCATTACCTTGTGCTACGTTTTCTTCAACGACTTCCCCGTTTTGATTAATTTCTGAATCTAAAAGATAGTTTTGGTTCATATCATAAAGCACAAAAGAATTATTAGAATTATCCATTTTCTTTTGAATACTATAATAATTTATAGTATTACCTTCTAGATAAAAATTATAGTATGTACCATTGCTGTCTTTAGCATTAATAAAACCGTAATTTTCTCCTTTGATTCTATTGTTGTTATCTAATAGGTTATCTCTATTTAAGTTTAAATTAGAGAGTGCTGAATCAAGATTATCCACTTTGTCTAAGTCTATTTTTTCTAAATCATCTTTGTTAAGTTGAGAATTAGAATTACTTTCAGCATTAGTATTAGGACTGAAAACAGTAGTAATAACCACTAAAAAAGAAAGTATGAATACGATTGATTTTTTAAACATATTTAAGCATCTCCTTTTTATATTGTATAAAGCAAGACTATCAATATATTTAAAAAATGTAAACCTTATTCAAAATCCTATTAATTTATATAAAATGAATATCAAGCTTCCTATAAAACATTCATTATGTAAACTTTAATGTAATCTGAAATACCATTAAATCAACATTTTACTACTTCACTTTCTCTATTGTGTTATACATAAAATATACAATTGCATAACAGCGCTATTTAAAGAATATTTATTTAACAGTGATTGGGTGTATATTAACACTCGTATGATTATTTATACATTTTCAACATGCTCAAAAATAAATGTATTTTTACTTTTAAAGTAACAAAATGAGCCTAATTAACACGATACACATAAACTCACGTGCTATATTATTATATGTGTTACATCGTACTATCGTAGCAAGTGACTATATAGCCCTTAAATTATTCTTTTTAGCAGAAGAGTATGAAAGCGAGGGCAGATTATATGGAGAATAACTACTTTTCACGAACGGAACGACTTAAGCAACAAAAGTCTGAACGTTCAAAAACAGCAAGATTATGGCTAGCAACCATTAACAGAAGCATAGCAAGTATAGCAATATTGATAGAAAGTATATTTTCTAACGAGGCTGAGACATAAAGTGTCAGAAAATCGAATAAAAGGGCGAAAATCACGATAAAAAGTGAAATTCGCTCTTTTTTAATTTGAAGAATGTTTTTGGTAGCTCTTAGAGCTACCATTTTTCTTATATTTGTTGCCATTAAGGCAATTCCAAGTTCGCGTTTTACTTTGGATTTTCCTCGTAATGACATACGAGTGAAACCCAAAATAGCCTTCAAATATCCGAAAACTGGTTCTACATCGACTTTTCTTTGTTTATAGATTTTTTCAGTTTCAGGAGTTGAAAGCAGTTTTTGTGTCATATATTTAAAGCATTCCCACACATTATTTTTCATTATTTTCTTATTTGTATTCTGATAGGCATAGCGTTTGAATGGCAATCTACGATTGCTTGGACATGTAAACTCATCTCTTATTTCATCATACTTCCAATTTTTTGTGTTATATATATTTTCTTTATATTTCTTAGTTTTCTCTTTTAAATACATACTATAAGTGATTAATGGCACTCTGTTAAATTCATCTAAAATAGTTTTATAATTTTCCTCGCTGCCATAGCCAGCATCTGCAACAATATAGCTTGGTAGATTAAAGTAATTATTTTTAATATTGTTTAAAAATGGTGTAAGTGTTCTAGTATCTGTTGGATTTGGAAATATGTCATAGGCTAAAACAAATTGTGAATTTGTTGCGATTTGTAAGTTGTAACCTGGTTTTAATTGCCCGTTCATCATGTGATCATCTTTCATTCTCATAAAGGTTACATCATGATCAGTTTTAGAGTAACTATTTCTTTCGCCTAATATATCCAATTGTATTTGATACTTTATTTGCCTATCAATATTTTCACTTACTGTTTTTTTAGTCTTTTTTATTTCTGTTCTTTCAGATCGCATCGTTTTTCGTTCTGTTACATTTTTCGAATGATTAATATCATTGCTTAAATCTTCGATTTTTTCTTCTAATCTCGTTTCTAATTGTTGAAGCGATTCAAGTGTAATATCTTGATTCTCATCCCTTAATTCAGGTATTACTTTGTTTACAATTGCTTCACGATAAATTTCTTTCGATTGTTCAACCACTTTTTGATTAAATCTTTCTGTGTTTTTTCTCCAAACGAATGTGTATTTATTGGCATTTGCTTCAATCTTAGTACCGCCTATATAAATACTATCCTCATCAATGAGCGCTTGTTCGACAAGTTGCGTTCTGAAATTAATAAACAATGACTGTAATAATTGATCAATTATAGGATTAACTCTAAAACGATTTATCGTTCTATAAGAAGGTGTTTGATGCTGTGACAACCACATCATACGAACACTGTCTTTAAGAAAACTCTCGATGCTTCTTTTAGAGAAAACAGATTGCGTATATGAATAAAGTATGATCTTCAACATTAATTTAGGGTGATAAGAGCATGCACGAACAAAATCGTAGATTATAAAAATAACACCTCATTTTTACTGAATAAATAAAATCGGTAGAATGAGGTGTTATTTAATTTGAGTTAGGAATTATGTCCCAAACTCTTACGTTTCCTGTTTTTTGAAATAAATTTAATAGTATGTATTGCTAAGTATTCATATATATTGACGAATGGTTTATAATGTAGCAGTTATAGAATTTTTCAAATCAGATTAAAGAGAGGAGGATATTTATGTCAGTTATGCGCATATTTACCTTTATATTAAGTATATTTATTGTAGGAATGGTTGAAATGATGGTTGCAGGTATTATGAACTTGATGAGTAATGATTTGCATGTTTCTGAAGCAATCATTGGACAATTAGTTACCTTATATGCCATTACCTTTGCAGTAGCAGGCCCTATTTTAGTAAAGTTAACGAATAGCTTTTCACCGCGAATGGTTTTATTGTGGGCATTGTTTGTATTTGTTGTAGGCAATATTATTATTGCGAGTGCTCCTAATTTTTCTATTTTAGTGATTGGACGTATCTTATCATCTGCAGCTGCAGCATTAATTGTGGTTAAAATATTAGCTTTAACTGCGTTATTAACTGCACCACAACACCGAGGGAAAATGATCGGTATTGTGTATTCTGGCTTTAGTGGGGCAAATGTGTTTGGTGTGCCAATCGGGACAGTAATTGGCGATTTAGTTGGTTGGAGATACACGTTTTTATTTATTGTGATTATTAGTTTATTCGTTGGAATTCTAATGTATATATATGTACCGAAGCTAAGTGATCATCTATCGTCAAATACTGAAACGGAAGCAGGTTCAAATCGTTCAAACACTTATTCTAAAGTGTTAAGACCTGCCGAAGTTACAAAATATTTGAGCATTACATTTTTATTATTAGTAGCCAACTCGGTGACGTTTATTTATATTAATCCGCTAATCCTTTCCGGTGGGCATCAATTATCATTTGTTTCTATTGCATTATTAATCAACGGTATTGCCGGTGTAATCGGAACATCAATGGGTGGATTTTTATCAGATAGACTTACAAGCAAACGCTGGTTGGTTATTGCGACAGCCGTATTTATTGTTATGATGCTTATTCTTAATATGTTTTTACCAGGTACAGCTTTATTACTCATGGTTATTTTCATTTGGAATATCATGCAATGGAGTACGAATCCAGCTGTGCAAAGTGGCATTATAGAACATGTTGAGGGTGATACGAGCCAAGTGATGAGCTGGAATATGTCTAGTTTAAACGCAGGTATCGGTATCGGCGGTATTGTAGGTGGCTTAGTAGTATCGAACCTAAATGTCTACGCAACTACTTATTTTTCAGCTGCAATTGCGTTAGTAGCATTTATTTTAGTGATTAGCCTTAAAAATGTCGCTAAATACAATAAAGCTTAATAATTTGAAGCATGGGCCAATCATATTAAAAGACTGCAAAATTTAGTTATATATAAATAAAAACAGGGCGTGGAACAATGAAATGTAATTTCTGTTCGACACCCTGTTTTTATTTTTGTACAAATGTTTTTACTAAATGCACACGGTTTAGAAATTAAAATGTAACTACTCCGATTAACATAGCGATAATTAACATGACGATGGCAAAGCCCCATATCCAAAAGAACGCATACTTTATATATGTTCCCATATTTGCTTCTGCAAGCCCTATTGCTAACCATAATGCAGGTGAAAAAGGACTGACAAACGTACCAATAATATTTCCAATTAACATCGCATATGCTGTTGACACAGATGACACACCAAATTGACCGGCTGTCTGTTCAACAATAGGTAAGATTGCAAAATAATAAGCATCCGTACTTGTTAATAAATCTAGTGGTACACCGAAGATACCGACAATAATGTGTAAGTATGGGCCAACGGCATTCGGTATAATATGGATAAAGCTTACTGCTATTGCTTCAAGCATACCAGTTTCATTAAGTACACCTAAAAACATACCCGCTGCGATAATGACGGCTGCCATCATAAGTGCGTTTGGCGCATGAGCCTTAAGCCTACTCATTTGTTCGTCTACATTTGGGAAGTTAATAATCAAAGCAATCGCAACACCAATCATAAATGCAAATTCAGGCGGAGCAATATTAGCTAGCATGACTACAATGATAGCAAGTGTAAGTATTACGTTAATCCAATTAATCCAAGGTTTCGTAACGGCAACACCACGAATTGGAAATTTGATATCTTGATCTTGTTCGTATATTTCAACCAATTTATGTATATCCACATCTTGTGTATTAGTTACTTCTCCCGAATTGATTTTACGTTGTATGATTGCTTTTTCTCGAAAACCTAAAAATACAGCGAATAGTAAAACTAAAATAAAACCGATAATTTGAACAGGTATGACACCATACCATAATTCATTGACGTTTTTAAAATGAATTACTGAAGCTGTACGAGCCATAGGACCACCCCATGGCACCATGTTCATAATCGATGCACTTAGTCCGAGTAACAAAAGTAGTAGATACCGATTCATATTTAGTGCTTTATACAACGGTAATAATGCTGGTATTGATAATAAAAATGTTGTGGCACCAGCACCATCAAGTTGCGCGAATATTCCGATAAGTGAAGTTACAATACAAACAACTACAACATTACCTCTAGTAAGCAAAATCAAACGTTTTACCAATGGTTTAAATAACCCAGCGTCACTCATAATGCCGAAGAAAATAATTGCAAAAATAAACATGATGACGACGTTAATGACTTGATCTAAGCCACTATTAAAGAATTTTACTAAATCACCTATATTGTAACCTAATATGAGTGCCCCCACACTCGGTATTAAGATCATGCCTACAACTGGACTAATACGTTTCGCAATTAGTAAACCAACAATGGAAATAATAATAATTAACCCCATAATTGTTAGCCAAACACTCTCTTGTTGCATAAAATATCCCCTCCAAATATTAAAGCGCTTACAAAAAACTGAACAATTATTGTTTACACTTCTAAAAAGTGATTATTTATAAGTGTAACAGAGAAAAGAGGTGTGTATCAGTAATATATATAAATAGTTATATAATTTTACTTATATTAAATTATAAGTAAAACAAATGTATTTTCAAATAGTATTATTATGATGATGGATGGGTTTTGTAACAGAGTAATGTTAAGTATATCAATAAAGGGTTATTTTAATTGGGTGCATTTAAAAATAGTTTTAAAAATGTTTTGAATTATTAAAGATATAAATATACATTATATTTTTAGAAAATAAGTAGTTAACATGATATAAAAGATAGTATAGATTAAATGTATATATTTATAGTAAAATTAAAATAAAAGGCGGTTTTTTATGAGTGAATCAATTAAAAATGATAAAGTAGATGCGTTTATTGAACGCTTAGATCAATGGCAAGATGCTTTTAAAGTACTAAGAAATATAATCAACCAAACAGAATTAACAGAAGATTATAAATGGATGCATCCTTGTTATACTTTGGACAATAAAAATGTTGTCATCATTCAAGATTTTAAACATTATTGTGCATTGTTATTTGAAAAAGGTGCCATTATGAAAGATCCATATCATACTTTAATTCAACAAACGAAAAATGTTCAAGCTGCTCGCCAGTTGAGATTTGAAAGTTTAGACGAAATAGAACAACGTAAAGACGAAATTGCTTGGTATGTAGAAGAAGCCATTAGAGTAGAAAAGTCGGGTGAAAAAGTACCGATGAAAACGACAGAAGAATTCGATATGCCTGAGGAATTGAAAAATAAATTAGAAGCTTCGTCAGAGTTAAAAGAAGCATTTAATAATTTAACGCCTGGAAGACAACGTCAATATATGTATTATATAGGTCAAGCTAAACGTGCTTCAACAAGGGAAAATAGAGTTGAAAAGTATATCAATCATATCCTAGAAGGTAAAGGCATGAATGATAAGTAACCAATTAAGCTATAGCATGACTTAAGTCTTCAATGACAAAAAAGTGTTCGTGGTTGTCAAAATTTTTTAATCGTATTTTAGTTGAACCAAACCATCGTATTTATTTAAAAATAGATAACGCGTCGTTTATAAAATCTAGATTAATCTTGCAACTTTGTCATTTATCGTTTATAGTTTGCTCAAATATAAATATAGTAGATGAATCAAGTAATATTTTGTAAGAGAAGGTGTAGATATGGCAAGAGTGTCTAAACGTATTCAACTATTAGAAGCAGCAGCGGCTATCGTAAATGAGCAAGGTAGTGAGTATTTAACACTTGATGCAGTTGCTAAAAAAGCAGGTGTTAGTAAAGGTGGTTTACTGTATCATTTTAAAAATAAATTCGCATTGATACAAGGACTTGTGGATCATGCAGATGAGTTGTATCGAAATAATGTGAATGAACATGTTAAAAATGAGACACAAGAAGTTGGCAAATTATTGCGTGCATTTATTGAAGCTACTAGAGAACACCGTTCAGAAAATGCATCAATTACTTCTGGTATGCTGGCTGCACAGGGTATTAATAGTAATTTATTATTACCACTACAAGATACCTATAAAGATTGGCAAGAAAAAATTGAAAAAGATGGCATTGATAAAGTCGATGCAACAATCATACGTTTAGCAGTGGACGGCTTATGGTTATCGGAAATATTTGGACTAGACGCACTTGATGAAACAATGAGAGCAAAAGTTTTAGAACGACTAACATCTTATACAGAAAACAAACAAATCGAATTAAAAGATGCATGAAAAAGTTGAAATTATAAAAAAATAATAAAATTTTCGATTCGTTGAAAGTATTGATGCTATAGGGATAAGTGATGACAAACCATCACTTATCCCTTTTTTTAGCTGTAGCAAGGGTTGAAACTAAACCGTCCGGTTGGTACACTATCAACTGTGATCAAAACTCTGTTGGAGGTTTATATATGAAAAAAGTTATGCTAACAGCAGCTTTAACAGGTGCTGGAGATACTGTAGAAAAAAATAAAAGTGTTCCTGTAACACCTCAGGAAATTGCAGATTCAGCAATTAAATGTGCGAAAGCAGGGGCTACTGTTGCACACATTCATGCACGTGACCCAGAAACAGGCGGCATAAGCCATGATGTTGAATTTTTTAAAGAAGCAGTAAGATTAATAAGAGAAGCTGATGAAGATATTATTATTAATATTACTTCAGGTGGTGGCGGAGATTTTATCCCTAACCTAGAAGATCCATATACAGCAGGTGAAGGTTCAGATATGCAAACACCTGAAGAAAGACATGAAGCGATTGGCGCATTATTACCAGAAATGTGCACACTTGATTGTGGTAGTGTGAATATGGGTGACGCTGTTTACTTAAGCCCAGCTGATTGGTTAAGAAAACAAGCACAATTAGTAAAAGATGCAGGTGTAAAACCTGAATTAGAATGCTTTGATAGTGGGCATATTTCATTTGCAAAACAATTAATTAATGAAGGTCTCATTGAAGGCGAACCCATGTTCCAATTCTGTCTAGGTATTCCATGGGGTGCTGAAAACGATGCAGAGACAATTGAATATTTTAAAACACGTATTCCTGAAAATGCACATTGGTCAGCTTTTGGTATTGGGAGAATGCAACTACCAACTGTAGAAGAAGCGGCGAAACGTGGTGGAAATGTCCGCGTAGGTTTAGAAGATAACTTGTATTTATCAAAAGGTGTTAAAGCTTCAAATGAACAACTAGTTGAACGTGCAGTTGAAATACTAAAAACATTAGATATAGAGCCAATGACACCGGCTGAAGCGCGTGAGCAATACCAACTTAGAGATCCTAAAGGAGGCAAATAATGAAATTTGCAGTTGTAGGTACGGGCGTTATAGGTAGTGGTTGGATTACGCGTATTTTAGCGCATGGTCACGAAGTAATTGCGACAGATCCCAGTGAAGGTGCTTATGAAAGCATGTTAAAACAAGTGAAACAAAACTGGCCATATGCTGAGCAACAAGGTTTAGCAGAGGGGGCGTCTTTAGAGAATTTATCGTTTACGGTAAGCTTAGAAGAGGCTGTTAAAGATGCAGATCATATTCAAGAAAATGTTCCAGAAATTGAAGAACTAAAAGCACAGGTATTATCTGAAATCGATACCTATGCACGTCAGGATGCCATTATTGGTTCTAGTACTTCTGGCATTATGCCTTCAGAATTACAACAGAATTTAAAACATCCTGAACGTTTGGTTGTTGCACATCCGTTTCACCCAGTATACATTTTGCCATTAGTTGAAATTGTACCTGGTAAAGAAACAACTGAAGCTGTCACAGTAGAAGCAGAAAAAGTGTACGAAAGCATTGGTATGGATGTGCTACATGTCAGACATGAAATTGAAGGACACATCGCAGATAGATTGATGGAGGCACTATGGCGAGAATCATTACACATTGTTAATGAAGGAATAGCAACTACTGAAGAAGTAGATAAAGCATTTACCCATGCAGCAGGTTTACGTTATGCACAGTATGGACCATTTATGACATTCCATCTTGCTGGAGGAGAAGGCGGCATGCGTCATATGTTGAAACAATTTGGTCCAGCACTGAAGAAACCATGGACAAAATTAATTGCGCCTGAACTAACTCAGGATTTATATGATAATGTGGTAAATGGTTGTGAAACGGCTTCACAAGGGCAAACGATGTCAGAATTAGACCAAAAGCGTAATGAATTCTTAGTTAAAGTGAAAGAATTAGCTGAAGCATATTGGCCAGAAGACACTGCATCAATGAAAAAGGGTATTAAATAATTGGAGGTTCATATGACTCAATTTCAATATCAAACCACTGTTAAAGATATTTGGGTCGATCATAATCAGCACATGAATGACGCTGAATATAATCGAGTATTTAGTGATGCCACAGATGCATGGTTGGCATCACTAGGCTTAGATGTGAATACAATTAAAAAATTGAATTATACAGTGTTCACTTTAGAAAATCATGTAGTGTATTTAAAAGAAATAAGCGTAGCTGAGCTTATTACTGTGAACGTAAGTCTATATGATTATGATGCCAAACGTTTACATGTTTTTATGACTTTAGTAGATGCTCAAAATAACCGTTGTGCAACATATGAAGTAATGCTTATGGGCATGGACACTACAATAGGCAGACCTGCAGCTTTCCCTGAACAAATAAAAAATGCTATAGATGATTATGCTAAAGTTGGAACAATTCATGAAGCGCCAAAAGAATTAGGTCGACTGATTGGCATAAAACGAAAATAATATTTTTGAAACATTGTTTTGAGCTATTGAATTGATAATTAATTTCAATAGTTTAATTAACAAAACTTAAGGTTATAAATTGTTTATTTTCATTTGTTGAGTTATCTTAATAGATATAGGATGAAAAAAATTAGTCAAAATTGATATTTTTGACCAACACATGAATAAAGTAGGGCTAGTTGTGCTACATGTTTTTACTTATTTTCGGATTTGTATAACATCCACAGTTAGCCCTATATTTATAAATGAAATGTTAAATGAAAATACAAATATAGAAAGGAATTAACACATGTTAAGTATAAAAAACTTATCTAAAGTCTATGGTGGCACAAAAAAAGCTGTAGATAATATATCATTGGAAATCGAATCTGGTGAATTTATAGCGTTTATCGGTACGAGTGGGAGTGGGAAGACTACTGCTTTAAGAATGATAAATAGAATGATAGAGGCTACAGAAGGCGAAATTGCAATCAATGGTAAAAATGTGCGCAAAATGAACGCCGTTGAATTACGTAGAAAAATTGGTTATGTGATTCAGCAAATTGGTCTAATGCCTCATATGACCATTAAAGAGAATATAGTCTTAGTACCTAAATTATTAAAATGGTCTGATGAAAAGAAAGAAAAAAAAGCTAAAGAATTGATAAAATTAGTAGATTTACCAGAAGAATACTTAGATAGATATCCTTCACAATTGTCTGGAGGACAGCAACAACGTATTGGTGTTGTGCGTGCTTTAGCAGCTGAACAAGATGTTATTTTAATGGATGAGCCATTCGGTGCGTTAGATCCAATTACGAGAGATACATTACAGGATTTGGTTAAAGAACTGCAACAAAAATTAGGTAAAACATTTATTTTTGTCACACATGATATGGATGAAGCGATTAAATTGGCAGATAAAATTTGTATTATGTCTGAAGGAAAAGTCGTTCAATATGATACACCAGATAATATTTTACGACATCCTGCAAACGATTTCGTACGTGACTTTATTGGTCAAAATAGATTGATTCAAGATAGACCTAATATGAGAACCGTCAAAGATGCAATGATCCGACCAGTAACTGTACATGCAGATAGTTCATTAAATGAAGCGGTTAAGGTTATGAGAGATCGACGTGTCGATACATTATTTGTCGTAGGTAATAATGATAGATTACTTGGATATTTAGATATAGAAGATATTAACCAAGGTTTACGAGCTCATAAAGAACTCATTGACACAATGCAACGTGATATATACAGAGTAAGAGTAGATAGTAAATTACAAGATACGGTGCGTACGATATTAAAACGAAATGTAAGAAATGTACCAGTTGTAGATAGTGATGAAGAGACATTGATTGGACTAGTTACAAGAGCAAACTTAGTTGACATCGTTTACGATAGTATTTGGGGCGAGTTAGACGAAGATGTTAGTGCACAAAAAAATGCTATTGTTGAGCCCGATAATGTAGGAGCTGATAAGTAATGAAAGATTTTGTAGAGCAGTATGGTGGTCAACTGATATCAAAAACCGTTGAACATTTCTATATCTCAATCATCGCTTTGTTAATTGCTATCGTCATCGCTGTACCATTGGGTATTTTATTATCAAAAATGAAAAGAACATCTAATATTGTGCTAACTATTGCTGGTGTGTTACAAACGATACCAACATTAGCAGTGTTAGCAGTCATGATTCCAATCTTTGGTGTGGGTAAATTACCTGCAATTGTAGCTTTATTTATTTATGTATTATTGCCAATCTTAAATAATACTGTATTAGGTGTGCAAAACATAGATGATAACATTAAAGAAGCAGGCACAAGTATGGGTATGACACGTTTTCAATTAATGAAAGATGTGGAATTACCGTTAGCCTTACCGCTTATACTAGGAGGTATTCGTTTATCTTCTGTTTACGTAATTAGTTGGGCAACTTTAGCCAGTTATGTAGGCGCAGGTGGTTTAGGTGATTTTGTATTTAATGGATTAAACTTGTATGACCCATTAATGATTGTAAGTGCAGCAGTGTTAGTCACTGCTTTAGCATTGATCGTAGATTTCCTACTGTCACTAGTAGAAAGATGGGCTGTACCTAAGGGATTAAAAGTATCCAGATAATTTAAGGAGGACATTATGAAGAAATTGAAACAATATTGTATTGTGCTTGTGTTGTGTCTGACGGTCTTATCTGGATGTAGTTTACCAGGATTAGGTAGCAACAGTTCAGAACAAGATATTAAAATCACAGCACTTGCAACAAGTGAATCACAAATTATGTCTCATATGTTGAGACTGTTAATAGAACACGATACAAATGGTGAAATTAAACCCACTTTAATTAATAATTTAGGATCAAGTACCATTCAACACAATGCGTTAGTAAATGGTGACGCGAATATGTCAGGTGCTAGATATAATGGTACTGATTTAACTGGTGCCTTAAATGAAGATCCAATTAAAGATCCTAAAAAAGCTATGGAAGCAACTCAAGATGGTTTCCAAAAAAAATTCGACCAAACCTTCTTTAACTCTTACGGTTTTGCTAACACATACGCATTTATGGTCACTAAGGAAACAGCAGAAAAATATAATTTAGAAACTGTATCTGATTTGAAAAAGCATCCTGAACTTAAACTCGGTGTAGATAGTTCTTGGTTAAACCGTGAAGGTGACGGTTATCCTGGATTTACAAAAGAATATGGGTTTAAATTTGATACTATCAGACCAATGCAAATTGGTTTAGTATATGATGCATTAAACTCTAATAATTTAGATGTAGCTGTAGGTTATTCAACAGATGGACGTATTGCAGCGTATGACTTAAAAGTTTTAAAGGATGATAAACAATTTTTCCCACCATATGATGCAAGTGCGGTTGCTACGAATGAATTGTTAGATAAACATCCAGAGTTAAAACCAATCATCAATAAACTAGACAAAAAAGTTTCGACATCTGAAATGCAAAAACTTAATTATCAAGCAGATGGTGAAGGACAAGAACCAGCAGTCGTTGCTGAGAACTTCTTAAAAAAACATAATTATTTTGAAAATGATAAGAAAGGTGGTCAAAACTAATGGAAGGTAATTTATTACAACAATTAGTAGAATATTATTCAGTCAACTATGGCTACCTTTGGGATTTATTTTTAAAACATTTATTAATGTCTGTTTACGGTGTACTCTTTGCATCTATTGTTGGTATTCCAATTGGTATCATAATTGCAAGATATAGTAAGTTTTCTGGTGTTATTATTACTATCGCGAATATTATTCAAACCGTTCCGGTTATTGCAATGTTAGCGATACTCATGCTTGTCATGGGATTAGGTACTACTACAGTCGTGGTAACAGTATTTTTATATGCGCTATTACCGATTATAAAAAATACTTATACAGGTATAATGGGTGTTGATGCGAATATTAAAGATGCTGGTAAAGGTATGGGTATGACACGAAATCAAGTATTAAGAATGATTGAGTTACCTTTATCACTCTCAGTCATATTAGGTGGATTAAGAATTGCACTGGTTGTTGCAATTGGTGTTGTAGCAGTTGGTTCATTTATTGGTGCACCTACATTAGGTGACATCGTTATCCGAGGAACAAACGCTACAGATGGTACAACGTTTATCTTAGCTGGTGCGATACCAATCGCATTAATCGCTATTATTATAGATGTCGGTTTAAGATTATTGGAGAAACGTTTAGATCCTGCACATAAAGCAGAAAAAAGAGGTAAAACTAAGCCGCAAAGTATTAATGAATAGAAGGTCGTGAAATCATTGGCACTATTATCGATTAATTACAATTCAAAGACAATAGGTATGCATCATCATTTTATGGTAATTCTTCCAGAGGATGAAAGTTATTTCAAAAAAGGTACACAGCCTAAACCACTAAAAACACTATTATTACTGCATGGTTTGTCTAGTGATGAAACTTCGTATATGCGTTACACAAATATAGAGCGCTATGCGAATGAGCATCAACTTGCAGTTATTATGCCTAATGCAGATCACAGTGGTTATAGTAATATGGTTTTTGGTCATAAGTATTATGATTATGTGCTAGAAGTACTTGATTATGCACATCAAATTTTACCTTTGTCACAAAAGAGAGAAGATAATTTTATCGCTGGTCATTCCATGGGAGGTTACGGAACAATCAAGTTTGCATTAGCTGAGGGACATCGATTTGCAAAGGCTTGTCCCTTATCGGCAGTATATGATGCTCAGACGTTCATGGATTATGATTGGTACGATTATTCTGGAGAAGCAATTGCAGGTGTTTCAAAAAATGCTACAGGTAATGACTTAGACCCATATTATTTAGTTGACCAGGCAATTCAACAAGGTAAAGAGATACCAGATTTATTAATTATGTGTGGTACAGAAGATGCACTACATGAAGATAATAAAAAATTTATTAAATATCTAGATGAAAAGCAAATTTCATATTGTTTTGAGGATGGGCCAGGTGAGCATGATTATGCTTATTGGGACTATGCTATCAAACGTGCTATAGACTGGTTAGTAAAAGGGTAATATATGGTGACTCATATCACTGAGTAACGTTTAAAGTCGAGACGACGAAATCAATTTAAATACAAAATGGCTAATCCACTTGATGATGATAGGGATTAGCCATTTATTTTTATATTAGACGATCATTTTATATCATTGTCGAATTTTTGATGTCGTCATTATGTTTCGATGATTTTGATTTTCCATCTATACTCGTTTACTAAACTGTAGTGCGGTATTCTTCTTCTAATTTTCCTAAATGTCTCAATGTAGGTGTAAGTGCAGCGAAAAAGAAACCTTCTTTCAATTTACGAGCTTGTGGCGCACGTGGAGAATATGCTCTAGAACCACCGTTTACCATCGAAGCTTGATTTACTTCTAATAATAGGTAACCAGCTTCTTTTTTAATTTTGATCAGTTCAGCAAAATTATCGTCTAAATTATCGTTTTCAATAATATGATAAAACGCGTTTTTAAGCTGTTTATATTGGTTTTCATACGCATTGATATCGAATTCTAAGTATTTATTGATGCCATTTTGTGCGTCAGAAAATTTATGAATTAAATCTAACGAAGCTCTGATTGAACCGAGCGCTATAGGAATTTGTAAAGCTACAAATTGTGGTCGAATGGCAGAAGCAAAACTTTTTGCTTCTTTTGTTATAATTTGTGATTCAGGAATCTCTACGTTTTTCATTTCAATAGCAAATGTAGCCGACCCATTGACACCTAAGAAATTTGATTTTTCATCTAAAGTTATACCTTTTTGATTCGCTTTTACAATAAACATCACTAACTCATCTGTATCATTTGCTTTAGAAATTGCTCCAAAATAATGATCAGACGCAATATTACTTATTGCAGGTAATTTGCCATTAATAATTAATGTGTTGTCATTATAATGATGTGTTAAATTGAATGATTCTAAATCGTTAAAAGATTTCATAGGGTTAGATAAACCTGTTGCTCCTAAAATTTCTCCATTTAACAACTGTTGCTGTAAAGTTTTATTTAAATGTGGTTGATTTGCGTGTTGTAAATAAGTTGAAAATGCTAATTGACACCATAGACAAAAACCTGTAGTTAAGCAGGATTTTGAGACTTCTTCAATGACTTCTAGATTATTTTTTAAGTCATTTTCAGAAAAATAGCCATCTCTAAATAAGCCTTGAATGAATGGTCGTGGGTAATAACTCCCTTCATCAATTTCAATAACATAGGGATCTAATTCTGTTTCAATACGTTTTTGTAAAGTCATATAAATTACTCCTTTATTCTCCAAATCTGATTAAAATTAATTTTTCTAAATAACTAATTATTCTATCTATCAAAAATCCAAAGAGTCCAATAAAGAAGATCGCTGATAATACATCTTCTAAATTTAACATATTACGCGCATCTACGATTAAAAATCCTAGTCCAGATTGGGCTCCAATCATTTCACCTGAAACTAAGAAAATCCAACTTGTTCCCACTGCCATGTGAATACCAGCCATAATATGTTTAAATGAAGCAGGGAATAAGATGTTACGATATAACGTCCAACCACTTAAATTCATATTTGACGCAATTTTTAAGTATTGTGGCTCAACATTCCTAACGCCTTTAATCGTACTAAATACAATCGGGAAAAAAGCAGCGATAAAGATGATAGCCATTGCTGGTAAACTGCCAATACCAAACCATAAAACAACAAATGGCGACCAAGCTATAGGTGAAATAGGTCGTATAAGTTGAAATAACGGTTCTATTGCAGTGTGCAATAAGGTGCTTCGACCTAAAATAAAACCTGTTGGGACACCAATTAAAATTGCGATACTAAATCCAATAAAAAATCGAAATAAACTGATGCCCAGATGGGTAAATATTTCCCCGGTAATAATAAAATGCCAAATACTCTGAGCTACTAGGATAGGACCTGGGAGTAATATCGGTTTATAATCTCCAATCCAAATGACACATTGCCAAATAAATAAGAAAAGTATGAATGTTAGTATAGGTAAAGTTTGCTTTTTAATTAAATTACCTGACATGCTGCTTATGCCTCCTTATACAGTGTTGGATCAACGAATGATTTATAAGATGGTGTTTCGAAAAGTTGATGTTGGTTAATCAACTGTGTAATTTTTTGATAACCATCTTCATTAATTGATAAATTGCCATATGATGTCCATTCTGCAGATTGTTCCAATACTTTTCGATCTTGTTTAAAGTGCTTAGACATAATATCAACACTTTGTGATTTATCATTCATTCGATATCCAGCTTTTTTATAATCAGATATAAAACTTTGAGCAACATGTTTTTGATCTTTTATTAAGTCAGTTCTAAGTACTAAAGCACAACAGTATGCATCGGGAATCACTTCATTACCATGTTTTAAAGTTTTTCCTTTGCCTAACTTTTCTCCTAATGCGCCAAAAGGTTCGGCCACAGAATATCCAGAAATTCTATGTTCATTTAGGGCAGCTGGCATTTCTGCTGGAGCCATTTCATGATAACTGAATGTTTGAGCATTCAAATTTAATTGTTTTCTCATTTCTTCCAATAATAAGTAGTGCGTTGAATAACGATGAGGGATGGCAAATCGATATTGATGCTCATTATTAAAATTGTTTACCGTTTCACCTTTTTGTCCCATAATGACGTTACCTTCGTGGTGTCCTAGCGCAACTGCTTTAATATCAGCACCCTTTTGTTTAGATTTCATAGCTAATTCTATTAAGGTTGATGCGCCATCAATTCTCCCACTATTTAATGCATCCATAAGATCTGGCCAATTATTAAACTTAATTAATTTTAATTTATAACCATTATGTTTAGCTTGTGCTTTTACTTTTTGAGTCATCATTAAGTTAGCAGAATGTGTAATTGGCAAATAACCAATTTTTAAAGTCTTTTGCGGTTGATTATGTTGATTATTCTTCTGTATAGATTGATTATTACATGCACTTAGTATAAGGATCATAATTATTGGAAAGATGATTATTTTTTTCAATAGTTACAACTCCTTATATGTAATATTCAGGTTCTGCTTGATGGTGGTTTAATGCGAATTTTTCCATAATATTATTTCTTAAAGTTAATAAATAACTATCATTTCTATTTCTCGGATGTGATTGTTCAATTGAATATTGGCTTATAATATTACAGCCATCGCCGAGTAAGATAATGTGATCAGAAAGGTAAATGGCTTCATCAATGTCATGCGTAACTAATATAATCGTAGCTGTAGATTGTTTTTGGAGTTGCACAAGTTGATCTTGTAATTTATAACGTGTAAAAGCATCCAGTGCGCCTAATGGTTCATCCATCAATATGACTTTGGGTTGATGGACTTGTGCACGGCAAAGTGCTACGCGTTGTTTCATTCCTCCAGATAATTGCTCTGGAAACGTCTTTCCTTTATGATCTAAATCAACATATTTTAAATAATTATTGATTTCATCATCACTCAATTCGCGATTTAACCCTAAACGAATGTTGTCATTAATGTTTTTCCACGGCAGTAAATTATGATGCTGAAAAATCATTAAACAATCAGGTGATGGATTTTGTTTTAATTGATTTTCAATTTTAACAGTACCTGACGAAGGTGTTAAAAATCCGCCTATAATGTTTAACATGGTAGACTTTCCGCAACCACTTTTACCTAGAAAAGTAACTATTTTACCTTTTTCAATATTTAAATTAAAATCATCGATAACACGATGGTCTCCAAATTGATGTTGGATGTGATTAATGCGAATCATGGCAACACCTCTATTATTCCTATCTAATTAATATGTTTTTTGATGAAAAAAAAAGCGGCAGAAATCTAAAATGTATCATTTGATTTCATATTGCCGCTCCTTGAATAGTGTTTAGGTTATTTATAAGTTTACCCCAATTTTTAGCTTAAATAAGATTGTTAGCTAGCAATGGTGTGACGAGTGATACATACTTATAAATAACTTTTGCTAACTAAACCTGTGGAATTATAAATATAAAGAGAAAGTTTAGTTATAATTTTTCAATATCATCAATAGGTGTATCTACAGCTTTTCTTGCACGACGAACGGCGTCTTCATCAGGTGCATCATATAAGCAGATACATTTTGACATATCTTCACATACATAAGTACGTTGGAATTGAACTTCAGGGACTTCTTCATAGTGGACAGAATTTTTCTTTTTACGCGCTAAATATTGATCCATTGTGATACCTTCTGGGATGTTCCACGTAACAAGATAATCAACGTGTGCATCACCTTTTTTAACTTCTTCTAAGTCTTTACCTACTAAACGTACTTCTTTAACTAAATTAATGTTGATAGATGCATCTTCAAGAAATTGTTTAGCTTCTGTATCACTGTTCGCTTCTACAATAAAATAGCCATGTGTTAAATCTTCTGTTGCTTGTACTTCAATTAATGTTGGTACTTCACCAGTAGTGAGTTTTGCTGCTTTATCTTCTAAGTCTTTTTTAGACTTTGCGAAATCAAGATTATTTGCTTCGAGTAAATATAATGTCATTTAATAGAACCTCCAATGTTTATAATAAATGCATAGTACTATAATTCTTATCAAAATACAAGGATATAAAAGGATGTTATTTTAATTTTCTGATAATTGTTAAAAATTATATTCTATGTAAAGTAAAATCTTTCGGGAAACATGTAACGTTAATTTTTAAAAAATTTCAAAACGTATATAAAATGATATAAACATTTATATTTAATTAAACTGTATTAAATATAAGAAAAAACGGGGGGAGAAAATTTTAGGTTTCATAAAACTAAAGAAAACGTCAACTTCTATATTTATCATAGAAATTGACGCTTAAGCTTGAGCAAGCATTGTTTATGTTCTAACTTTTTATCGTTGTGATTTTAGATATTATAGTAAGACTGTTGCTAAAATTGGTGCAACAACGACTACGATTACACCTACGATTACTAGTGAAATAGAGGCCATTGAAGCTTCTGTCTCACCAAATTCTTGTGCAGATGACACTCCTAATGAATGGCCACTTGTACCAAGTGCGAGCCCACGAGCAATAGGGTTTGTAATGTTAAATAATTTAATGAGTTTGGAACCTAAAGCATAAATAATGACACCATTTAAGATTACTGCCAATGATGTTAGTTCTTTAATACCACCAATATCGGCTGATACTGGTAAAGCAATGGCAGTGGTAGCACCTTGTGGTAACATAGATGCAATGATTTCATTTGAAAATTGGAAAGCACTTGCAATGAAATAGATAAATACCAAAGCAGCTGTCGTTCCGAAAGCAATACCACCAAGGATCTGTTTCCAATATTTCTTAAGCACGTCACGTCTTTTATATAACGGAATCGCAAAACAGATAGTTGCAGGTTCTAAAAAGAAATTGATGATGTCGCCACCGATTTTATAATTTGCATAATCTATACCTGTTAACTTTAGAAATGCTATACCGAAGACCATGCTGACAAATAATGGTGTAAATAAAAAGAAGCCATTCGTCTTCTTGAATAATATCGTTGCTACGATAAAAGGTATAATAGATAATAAAATTCCAAAATATGGTGTGTTAATGCCTAAATGTTCAATCATAATTTTTCCTCCGCTAACTGTTTAGGTTTTCTTTTCTTAGGTATAAATGATTTTGTAATTAACATTTGTGAGAAAAATCCTGTGCATAGTAATAATAAGATTGTAGAAATGATAATTAGCAATATAATCAAGATCGGACTTTGGCTTAATACGCCTAAAGAATTAATAACTGAAATACCTGCAGGTACAAATAAGAAACCAATATTATTTGTTAGCGTCGTACCCACTTTTTCAACTTCCCCAAGTTTAACAATCCCTGTACATAAAGCGATAAATAATAAGACTAGACCTATCACTGATGCTGGCATTGGAATAGGCATGAAACTTTCGATAATATTTGATAAAAGCATGATGATTGCCAACACTAGTACTTGATGAAAAAAGTTATACGTTTTTGAATGACTAGGCTGCTTCTCAGCTTGTTTTTTGTTTGTTTCCATAATGTATTTCCTCCCGAATTAATCTTGAGTTAATTATAATATGAAAACGGTTGCTACTAGTCGTTTTAAAGGTGAATTACGAAACGTATATACTGAGTTGCATTAATTACGATGTGACATTCAAAGTAAGCCCATATTCTGCTTGAACGTTTTCATATATGAGCGACTGACTTGGAATTTTAATGCATTTGTCATCGTAAGTTGATAGGTATAGTTAAACCAATGTTCTATTGTTTGTATGTGTACTTTATTAACAAGCGTGGCACGGTGAATTCTCATAAACAAAGGATCCGCAATTTTTTTTTCGTAATGGTTAAGTGGTTCAGTTGTATGATAATTTTCTTGTAAGGTGTTGATTGTAGTAATACCGTTATTAACAGAAATAGCAATAATATCTTCTAAATTAATGATATGAATACGCTCATCTACTTCAATAGGTAAAACCATTTGTGAAGTTGGCGTATTTTCTTTGTGTGCATCATTTTGATGCTGGCTGACATCATTTGCTTGTTTATAAGTATCGTGATCGAGCGCTGTTTCAACTTTATGGATGGCCTGTGCAATACGTTTTTGTTCGAATGGTTTTAAAATATAATCCGTCGCATCTAGCTCAAAAGCTTTAACGGCGAAAGTATCATGTGCCGTAGCAAAAATAATATGTGGTGGGTTTTGCATTTTGTTAATTTTATTTGCTAAATCGAGTCCACTCTCTTCCATTAAATTAATATCTAAAAAAATTACATCATAACGATCATAAAGTAAGAGTTCTAATGTTTCTGAAACATTTTCTGCTTCATTAATTACATCAAACGTACGAATTTCATTTAATAAGTAATGAAGTTCGTTACGCGCTAAAGGTTCATCATCTACAATAATTGCTTTCAATGTTTTTCGTCCTCTCTTATGAAAAATGGAATAGTATAACTTACGTTGGTACCTTCTTTGCTGGAATGAATATGCATTTTAGCTGTAATACCAAATAAGCCTTCCAATCTGTGATTTAAATTCTCTAAGGCGCTACCTGTGCCTAAATCAGAATAAACACGTGTTTTACCTATATTATTAATTTTATCATCAGGGATTCCTGAACCATTATCTTCAACTGATATATATAATCCATCTGCTGTTTTATAAGCGGTTACGATAATACGATTGTTATATTTACGGTTTTTAAAGGCATGTTTGATGGCATTTTCTATAAGTATTTGTATTGCAAATGGTGGTACAAGTGCACCATAACATGAATCTTCAATATTGAATGAAACATCAAAACGATCTGGATAACGTGCTTGTTCCAGTGATAAATAAGCCTCAACTTGTTGCAATTCCTTTTCAAGTGAAATCGTATTGTTACGTGCACCTTGTAAATTTGAGCGGAAAAATTGGCTGAGCTGTAACAGTAACTTTCTTGCTTTTTCACTATCAATTCTGACTAAGGCAGAAATTGTGTTAATGGCATTGAAAAAGAAGTGCGGATTTACTTGTGCTTGTAGTGATTTGATTTCGGCATCTCTAACTAAAGCGCTTTGTGTTTCAGCTTGTCCTAATTCAAGTTGACTAGAAAATATCTCTGCAAGACCAGATGCTAACTGTTTGTCGGAATGAGAAACATCGTGCCTATTAGTAAAATATAGTTTTAAAGTACCAATAACATCATTCTTGACTCTTAATGGAACGACAATGGCTGCTTCAAGCGGGCATTCAGGATGATTGCAACCAATATCTTCCCTTGAATATGCTTCTTTTAAAGTACCTGCTTGTATTGCCTGTTTTGAAAGATTGGTAATGATTTGTTTTTGGGCAACATGATGATCACTTGCTGCACCTACATGCGTTAATATATCTTTACGATTAGTGATAGCGACTGCCGAAACACGCATAAGATCTAAAATAATGGTAGCTGCTTGTTTGGCAGAATGCTCATTTAATCCCGAGCGGAAAAATGGTAATGTTTCATTTGCTAGTTGTAAAACATCGTGTGTTTGAATAGCACGTGTTTCTTCTTCTTGTTTGATTGTCGATAATATAATTGATAAAAAAATTGCTGTACCGATTGAGTTGATTGAAATCATAGGTAAAGCAATTAATTTAACTAGTGACCAAGCATGCTCCGTATTATCAGAAAAGATTAAGATACAAATCATTTGAATAACTTCTGTAGTACCTCCAATGATAGTACCTTTAACTATGGTAGGATACTGACGTGCACGCATTGCTCTATAACCAAAATAACCGGATACTAGCGCAATAAATATAGATGAAATCAGATAAATATAAGCATCAGCACCACCAATATAAACACGATAAATGCCTGAAATTATTGCGACAAAAATAGCGACGAATGGTCCTCCAATTAACCCTGAAACGCCTATGGTAAGTACGCGCGTATTTGCGAGAGAAGCCTCAGGATCTAAGTGATTATAGACGCTACCATTAACGACTTCATTGCCATTGATTTGTATACCTGTGAAGTTTGAAATCATAGAGAAACACCCGAAAATGATGATGAGCTGCCATTGTGAACTTCGTTTATCTCTTTGATTCATCATTGTTTTAAAGTGATTAATATTCATTAATATATAAGCGATAATAATAATAAGACCTACACGTTCTAGTAATAAAATAAATAAATTTAACATCTCATACACCTTTATAGATAATTTGTCTATCTAGTATAATACATAATTTTGATTATGTATTAATTATTCTTATAGAAAAAATAAAATTTCTAAACGCTATCAATATATTTTGTGGAATAATTAAAAAGTTACTTAATACACTTTGCGTGCTCTTTTTTTAGCAATAAATTGAAGTAAATGTTATTTTTATCTTATTGACTTTTTTAAAAAATGTTTTGAATTTTAAAAAGTCATGTTTACCATGTAATCATTATTATAAGGCAAGAGAAAATGTTTTGGAGCTGGACAAGTTAAATCATTAATAATGATTATGGTTGTTTTACGGGGATTTAGGAGGCAAAATAATATGGAATCAGAACAACCATTTGAAGGAGATAACAGACTTCTTTCAGGTATTTTTTTAAGCGTAATAACATTTTGGTTGTTTGCTCAATCGCTCGTTAATATCGTTCCTGCATTAGAAACATCTTTCACAACTAGTTATGGAACGATTAACGTAGCCGTAAGTTTAACCGCATTATTATGTGGTTTGTTTGTTGTAGGTACAGGAGGACTTGCAGATCGATATGGTAGGGTCAAAATGACTTATATCGGTTTGACTTTAAGCGTTCTTGGATCATTACTTATTATCATTCCAGGATTTGTCCCTTTGTTAGTACTTGGGAGAGCAATACAGGGGCTATCTGCAGCATGTATCATGCCTTCGACATTAGCAATTATAAATGAATACTATATTGGAAGAAGGCGACAACGTGCGTTAAGTTACTGGTCTATCGGTTCATGGGGTGGTACTGGAATTTGTTCGTTTTTTGGTGGCATCATGGCTACCTTTGTAGGATGGCGATCTATATTTATTATTTCAATAATAGTAGCTTTAGTGTCTATGTATTTAATCAAACACACGCCAGAAACGAAAGCCGTTCAAACCGAGGCATCAAAACGTGCCAAATTTGATTTTGTAGGGCTAATTATATTAATAGTTGCAATGCTGAGTGTCAATTTAATCATTACACAATCTTCAAATTATGGTTTCTTTTCACCGCTTATTTTGATGTTAATTGTGATATTCATCATTTCAATTATTGTATTTATATTATTTGAAAACAAAGTTAAAAACCCATTGATAGATTTTAAACTTTTTAAACATAAAGCATACAGTGGTGCTACAGTGTCAAACTTTTTACTAAATGCTGTAGCAGGGACGCTTATTGTTGCGAATACTTATTTTCAATCGGGATTACATTTCACCTCATTCCAATCTGGTATGATGACTATTACTTACTTAGTAGCTGTTTTAATCATGATTAGAGTCGGAGAAAAAATCCTACAGGAAATCGGTCCTAAAAAACCAATGCTTATAGGTGCAGGGCTTAATGCGATAGGGATTCTATTAATCTCGTTAACCTTTTTACCTACACCTGTTTATGTCATCAGTTGTGTGTTAGGTTACTTAATTTATGGTGTGGGCTTAGGTATGTATGCCACACCTTCAACAGATACAGCTGTTACTACTGCGCCAGAAGATAAGGTAGGTGTCGCGTCTGGTGTATATAAAATGGCATCTTCACTTGGTAACTCATTTGGTGTAGCTATTTCAGGGACAATATTTACGATTATGTCAGCTCGTGACAATATTCATGTTGGTGCCATGTATGGACTGTGGTTTAATGCTGCATTAGCAATCATTGCATTTGTATTTGTATGGTTATTAGTTCCGAAAAAGCAATTTAATAATTAGTTATGGAAATAAGATTTTTGAAGTAAATAACAAAATGAAATGCATCCTCTATGCTAGATTAAGCATCAAGCATAGAAGGGTGCATTTTTTAGAGTAGTATATATGAAAAAATTAGGATATAGACAAACCTCATATGCGTAAATTAGTTTGAAATGTACAGTAAAATTATTGGTTATCATTGGGAAATCATATTATAATTTAGTAAACGCTTACAAGGAGGTCTGGATTGATGCAAACTTTATGGCAAAATGAACAAGATCGTTTAACTTTACTAAAACAACTTGTAAATCACCAATCAATTACGAATACACAAGGAGAGAAAACATTCCCTAATCTGGTAAACCAATTGTTATTTCAACTTAAATATTTTAAGACCAATCCCAATCAAATTCAAAAAATACTAACGGATGATGATAAAGAAGCATTAATTGCTTTTTATCAGGGTTCCCAATCCGGTAAAACTATTGTACTTGTTAGTCATTATGATACGGTCGATGTGTCGGAATTTGGTTTAGCTCATGATTTAGCTTGTAATCCTGATAAATTAAAGCAGTATTTTTTAGAAAACCAAAATTATTTAGATAAAGGGGCTGTAGAAGACTTACTTAGTGAAGATTACTTATTTGGTCGTGGGATTATGGATATGAAAGCAGGTCTCATGTTGCATATGTCTTTAATTGAATTAGCATCCATTGAACAATGGGATATTAATTTGATTTTAGTTACGGTTCCAGACGAGGAAGTAAATTCTTCTGGTATGAGAAAAGCGGTAGAAAAATTAGCAGAATTAAAAGCTAACTACGATTTAGATATACAATTACATTTGAATAGTGAACCTACTTTTCAGCAAGCTACTTCAGATGAAAAACATTATATATATTCAGGATCAATTGGTAAAATCATGCCAGCAGTACTGTGCTATGGAAAGGAAACACATGTCGGTCAGCCTCTTGAAGGTTTGAGTGCTAACTTTATGATGAGTTATATTACACAAGCGGTAGAATATAACACACAGCTAAAAGAACATTTTGAAAATGAATCCACACCTGTACCTGTAACATTAATGATGAAAGATATTAAAGATACATATGATGTGCAAACGCCATACAAAACCATAGGATTATTTAACTTCTTTCTATTTAACAAAACACCTAAAGATGTTTTTAGAGAATTCATAAATACGGTCATCACTGCTGTTGAGCGTTGTGAATCGGATTGGCTATCTGTATTAGAAACAGAAGATTACCAATTCGATAAAAAAATTAATGTTCTGACATATGAGCAACTTAGGCAATATGCTGTTAAACAGTACGGTGAAGAAGCAATCACTAATCTTATAGATCAAACACTTCAAGAAACGTCAGAGTTACATTTACAGAATATTCATGTTGCAGATAAGCTGATGCAAATATGTAAGAATATAGCGCCAGCTGTAGTGACATTTTTTGCTTCACCTTATTATCCAGCTGTTAATGCTTCATCCGACAAGCACGTATCCTCAACTATAGAATTAGTGAAACATACACTAAATGAACAATTTCAGCGTAGTAGTGAACAAGTATATTATTTTAATGGCATCAGTGATACGAGTTATTTAAAGTTTGATGGAGATATGGAACAGATGGTTATATATGAGCAAAATACGCCAAATTTCAATCGTACATACACTATTCCTTTTGAATCAATAAAAGCCATCAGTGCACCTACATTGTTGATAGGACCCATCGGCAAAGATGCTCATAAATTAAGTGAGCGTCTGCATAAGCAGAGCGCATTAATAGAATTACCTGTCGTGCTAGAAAAAGTAGTTAAGTCATATATTTAAACTAGATATGTAGCTAGTACTTGTTAGAAGGTGTGCGATTACGCTATTATGAATAATAAATGTTTAAATAACTTTAATTGAAAAATGGAGTGTCAAATATGATAGAGGCGTATAAAGATTTTTGGAAAAAATATATAGATTTTCAAAGTAAATCCAATAGATTAGAGTTCTGGACACCAGTGCTGATTCATATTGTTAGTATATTTATTGTAGCTATTATTGGTGTTATTGCTTTTATTTCAGGTGCTTTTATTGTTGCTACAATCCTGTCAATATTGGTTGGGATTTTTGTTTTGGCAATGATTATACCAATGTTTGCTATTACATTGCGACGATTTTATGATGCAGGAAGAAGAAGAACTTCTGCCATCATTCTTATAGCTGTGTCTATTATTATGAACATTTCATTTGATTTGATTCAAATCAATAGCATAGCCATCTTACTTAATGTGATTGCATGGATATGTACGATTTTATTAATCATTGAAACATTGCTACCTTCTCGTAATGAATCGGATGCCACTTTAAAATGGTTATAGCATTTTAAATGCGAATGAAGATATGAGACAGCAAGTGTTTAGATGTATGAATTATGGCGAACTTTAATGTCGTAGTAGAGGAATAAGTATAATACACGCGTTTTAACAAAGATGTTCAAGTAATTTTCCAAAAATGAAAAATTAAAATTTATCGCTTATAAGCCGTTGTCATTAAAAGTCTGAAACATGTAAAAGATGTTTTGGACTTTTTTGTTTATGTTGTTAGGGTATAAAAATTATCTGAAAATTCATTGTATTAAAAAAAGTAAACCTTTAATATAAAAGAAGAAAGGTGGAGATAACATGGAATGGTTAAAATTGATTGGAATTTTAATTATAGTACTTGGTTTTTTATTCAAGATTGATACGATTGCTGTGATTTTAATCGCCGCTGTAGCGACGGGACTTGTATCAGGTTTAAATTTGTACGTTATTCTTGACACATTAGGAAAAGCTTTTGTTGATAATCGTTTAGTTACACTTTTTATTTTAACATTACCTATGGTGGGGTTAATTGAGCGTTTTGGTTTAAAAAAGCAGGCCTCGAATATGATCGGTAAGGTGAATAAAGTTACGAGTGGGCGATTGATGACTATCTATTTATTCATTAGAGAATTAGCGGGTGTTGCATCAATACGTATCGGAGGACATCCACAGTTTGTACGTCCATTGATTAATCCAATGGTACAGGGTGCGTTAAGAACACGCTATCATTTGCAAGAACATGAAGTAGACGAAAAGGATATCGAAAAGATTAAAGCGCAGACTTCTGCGATGGAAAATTATGGTAATTTCTTCGGTCAAAATTTGTTTGTAGGGTCAGCAGGTGTATTGTTAATGGTTGGTACGTTTCAGTCTTTAGATATTAAAGTGAATGCCATTGATCTTGTATTAGCATCATTACCAATCGCTGTTATTGTCTTTTTTATTGTGTGGATAAATAATATTAGATTTGATAAATATTTAGATCGGAAATACGGTAAAAAGCAGGTGGAAAGACATGAGTGAGCATACATTAAATCAAATTTTAGAACTATTTTACATATTAATTGGTTTACAATTACTTTATACGGCATATCGCGTGTTAAAAGCATCAACAAATAGCAAAAAATATGGTACAGCTTTATTTTGGATTTTATTAGCTATTTTATTTATTGCCGGTCCTTATATACCTAACGTAATCAATGGCATATTTATCATAGTTATGGGAATATTAACGCTATGTAAACAAGTGGTTATTAAAAATATTATAGATGTCAACGAAGCACAGGGAAATTTAGGTTCACAAAAATATGGAAATAAATTATTTATCCCCGCTATTGTTTTAGCTATAGCTGCGATTATCGTTTCTAATTGGACACCATTAGGAGGAGCAATAGGTTTAGGTGTTTCTTCGATATTAGGGTTACTTGCTGCATATATTGTTATTAAGCCAAATGGTAAATATATACTTTATGACAGTGACCGTCTAACCCAACAAATTGGAACAGTTGGTATACTACCGCAATTCTTGGCTGCATTAGGCGTACTTTTTACAGTGAGTGGTGTGGGGGATGTTATTTCCAAAGGCATATCCTCTTTTTTACCAGAGGGCAATCATCTTATAGGTGCGGCAGCATATGTCATTGGCATGGTGCTTTTTACAATGTTAATGGGTAATGCATTTGCTGCATTTACCGTTATCACAGCGAGTATCGGTATTCCATTTGTTATCGCCCAAGGTGGAGATCCTGTTATAGCCGGTGCACTGGCTATGACTGGTGGATTTTGTGGTACATTATTGACACCTATGGCAGCTAATTTTAATACTTTACCAGTTGCTTTATTAGAAATGAAACAAGAGTTCGGCGTGATTAAAGCGCAAGCGCCCATTGCACTTATATTAATTTTGGTGCATATAGGATTAATGTATGTTTGGGCGTTTTAAAATGTAAAAAGTATAAATTAAAAAATGAAAAGGGGATGTTAATGATGAAAATATTAGTAACAGGGTTTGATCCTTTTGGTGGAGAAGAGATTAATCCAGCATTGGAAGCTGTTAAATTATTGCCAAATGAAATTGAAACACATCAGATTGATAAGATAGAAATACCTACAGTTTTTAATAAAAGCAAAGAAACTATAGTTAATAAATTAAAACAAGAACAATATGATGTTGTATTGGCAATTGGACAAGCAGGTGGAAGATTTGAATTGACGCCAGAACGTGTAGGTATAAACATTGATGATGCGCGTATACCTGATAATGAAGGTAACCAGCCGATAGATGAAGTTATTCAATCATCAGGCGATGCCGCATATTTTTCCAATTTACCAGTTAAACGTATGACAGAGGCGATTAAGTCTGCAGGGGTACCAGCGAGATTGTCTAATACAGCAGGTACTTTTGTATGTAATCATATTTTGTATCAACTTGGATTTTTACAAGCAACACAATTTCCAAATATTAAATTTGGATTTATACATGTGCCTTTTATCCCTCAACAAGTCACAGACAAACCTGAAAAACCATCCATGTCTATTCAAACGATTGCAGAAGGTTTGGAAGCTGCTCTAAAAGCGATTATAGAATCAGATGAGGACATTAAAATTACTTTAGGTGAAACGCATTAAATTATTTTTAGAACATATATTAAAATAAAAAAGCAGTGACACATACTATGATGATAGCGGGTGTCATTGCTTTTTTTAGTGCGTAAAACAATGTAGTAATAAAGTCGTAACTTGTTATTTTAATAATCGTGTTCATTTCTTGAATAATTCATACGAACTTCATAATAAGTTTTTCCAAAATAAGTAGCTTGTTTATCATTGCTCAACTTAAATCCAACTTGCTCATAAAAATGAATTGCATTTTTATTTTCTTCAACTACCCATAGGGTTACATTGTCAGGATAAGATAATTCCAAGGCACGTTGTGTAAGTGCATAACCAATCATATGACGCTGATAATCTTCCAATAAATAAAGTGCGAAGATTTCACTCCAGTCGTCAGAAGAAGATGAGGATTCCGTTTTGCCATAAGATATGAAACCTACTACTTCGTTTTCGACGAGGGCAACTAATGTCGGAACATTGTGCAAATAAGACTTTCTGATAAATTGAGCTTTGTCTAGGTTTTCTAAGTAATTATTTTTAGATAAATGGTCATAAGTTTCCAACCAACTTTCATAGTGGACAAGTGCTTTACCATACTTATCTGCTTCAGTTAATGCTCTTATTGTAAACTCCATACATCTTCCCCCTTTGTTTATCAAATTGTAAATATTATAGCATCTAACGATGTGTAAAAGAAATTTTTGAATTCATTACAAGTAAATGAAAGAATTTTAAAATTCAATAAAGTAACATGACTCATTGTTTAGTCAATATTTGTTTAATTGAGGGAATCCGCAAGTTTTAAAGCTTCTTGTTTTGCTTGTTTACTGTAATATGAATGAGCAAAGTGCATTTGTAAAATTAAAAACAAACCACTAAATGTCCAATACAAACCAAGTGCTGCTGCAGAATGTAAAGATATGTAAGTTATAAAAATAGGTGATAATATCATCATCACATAATATGTTTTGCGTTGATTTTTAGGGTAATGCATTGCATTTACAAGAGGTTGTATGAAATAAATAGCAGCTGCAATTAATGACATCCATAAATCAGGTTTTGTTAAATTGAACCATAAAAAATGAGGGAATTGATCTATTCCACCACTGCTAGGAAATTTAAGTGTCACGATTAAACCAAATAATATGGGCAACTGTATTAAAATTGGTAAACAACCGATAACGCTTTTTATTGGATTAATGTCATAACGCTTATAAGTGGTCATCAAATCTCTATTAGCTTCACGTTTTTCCTCCTGTGTTTGCGCATCTCTTACGCGTTGTTTGATGTTATCAATTTGCGGTTGTACTATCTTTGTTTTTTCTCTGATCAGATGCATGTTTTTAACTTGTATTAACATAAACGGCATTAAGATAAGGCGTATGGTCAGTACAATCATGATGATGGCTAACCCATAATTGTCGTTAAACAACTTTCCCAATCCATGCAAAAACATATCAATGGGTTTTACAAAAATAAAGTAAAACCAGCCACTTCTATCCTCTTGTTTTGAATAATCACAAGCAGTTAAAAGTAAAGGTAGCATCGTCATCATTAAGACAATCCAATTTTTCTTCATATGTTATTTCCTCCTGCTCGGGTTTTGAACAATGTAACTTTAACACAATTGCATACAATTTTTAAATATTATTTAAATAATTTCGAAAAACATTTTAATGAATGACTTACAGGTATGTTTGATATACAGAATGATTTGCTGAACGAAACTTATATGAATACAAGCGGAACATTTAAAGAATAAAGTGAAGTTGTGTCATAATGAAATTGTTAAACGAGTAGAGGAATGTGATAAATATGTTAATAGGCATGATTTCAGATTTACATATCGATAGACATAATAAATTAACGCCCAAAGATTATGAACAGGCATTAGTTACAGTAATTAAGCAACAAAAAATTGAATTATTACTTATCGCTGGAGATGTTTCAAATCATTATAAGTTAACGCAATCATTTGTGAAGGAAATCGAGATACAAACAATGATAAAAGTACTGTTTGTACCGGGAAATCATGATTTTTGGTCAACGGATACTGGGGCGACTTCTTCTGAAATCTTGGATACTTATATCAAAATGGATAATTGCTTAATAGATGATCCTTTTGTCATAAATGAAGCGTGGGCGATTGTAGGTAATACAGGTTGGTATGACTATACATATGCACACTCTAAATTCTCTTTGGAACGCATTGCACGTAGGAAATATTATGGCGCTACTTGGCAAGATAAAGTGAAAATAGATTGGCAAATTGAAGACCAAAAATTATCAATGATAGCGGCCAAACAAGCGATGAAGGATATTGAAAAAGTAAAAGATAAAAAAATTATATTAATGACACACATCGTGACTCATCGTAAATTCGCAGTACCAATGCCACATAGAATATTTGATTATTTTAATGCATTTATAGGCACTTCGGATTTTGATGAAATTTATACCCAATATGATATTAGATATAGTATTATGGGCCATGTTCATTTTCGAAATGTTTTTGAAGAAAACAACGTGACATATATTTGTCCGTGTTTAGGCTATCAACGGGAATGGCGTACACCAGATATAGAACAGGAAATCAACCATGCGTTACACAAAATAGAAATTAATTAATCATTTTTGTAAATGAATGCTCATACGTCCAGGAGCATTATAACTGCTTTCTAATTTCTGTTTGTTAATTTTTATAATTTGATATTTATTCGGAAAAATAGCAGGTATAATAATTGATTTCCATAAATTAGACCATAATGGATCAATATAATAATAATGGTTATCGTCATAACCAATCAGCACGGTAACATGAATGTTTGATACCAATTGATGATGTGTATTATCAATTTTAAATGTTTTGCTAAAAGGCTTTTGACCTAAAACAGTGTGATAAATGATGACAGGTTGCCCTTTATCAATGACGTCACATAATGAAGCCAGTGATTTCCCAGTACTATTAACAATACGTTTATCATACGTTTGTAAATAGGGTGCTAAGGCTGTAGGGAAAATCGTTTGATGATAACCACCCCATTTTACCCATAAGTGATGACCTACATAGCCTTTATATGGATTATTTGCGTGTTTCGGCCAGTGTTTCATGATATGTGTTGCTGGTATTTTGTGATTATTGAATTGTAATATCATTGCACTTGCTATGCCTTCGCACCCCATAATCATAGGTATCGGGAACAATTGGCTAATTGGTTTAACGGCTAATATTTTTTTATTCATAGATAGAGACTCCTGTATCGAATATTAAAGATTTATTAACATTGATGATTGCTTTTATTATATATCTATATCGATTTAAGTGACTACAAAGATGCTTAAATCATAGTTAATATTAGATATATTTTAATAAAAATGGTTATAATGTGCGAAAGGGGTTGAAAACAATGGATTATAGAATAGAAACATTATCCGACATTCCAGTGCCAGTTGTAGGGGTAAAAAGAGCATATGCAACTGGACAAAAAGCACAAGAAAATATTTTTAAGTTTTGGATGGAATTTGAAGCAATGGGTTACAAAAATCACTTGATATCACAAAGTAATCAATACCTCGAAGGGTTATTAGGTGTTTGTCTTCCTAAAGAAAATGGCGAAATGCATTATTTAATAGGTGTAACAAATGAGAAAACGCAAAGTGATTGGGAACAAGTAGAATTAGTAGAAGGCAGATACTTAGTATTTGATGCCAAAGGCCCAGTTCCAGAATCGATTAAACAAGCAATGCAAACCATTCATAGAAAAATCTTACATACTCTAGATTATGAATTGCGAAGCGCTCCTTTTTTTGAGTTGTATAAACCAGGTGAATTACATTCAAACGACTATATTACTGAAATTTGGTTTCCAATCAAATAGTAGAATAGAAGTTTGAAATCAACGATGTTAGAAATATAAACACAATTGTGTCGTGTAATCGTCCATTTCTATTTCAAGTCAAGTAGAATTGGACATTTATTGTGTTTATAGTATTTTATAGATTGGTATATTGAGCAAGCAAAAGAAAAGACGCCACTAAATGACATGTTGAAACATGAATTTAGCGGCGTCTATATTAATTTTTTAACCTAAGTTTTCCAAATCAATACATATGTTATTAAATTAATTGTGAATGTTGATAATGCTTTGAATGTATTTTTTAAGCTTTAATTCATGTTATATGCTTATTAATAAGAAACGACTTTAACCCAATTTCTAACCCAATGATTAACACTGCAGTGATTAGTAAAATAATCGTATATGGTAAGATACTGTATTCACCTTGTAATCCTACTAATGGAGACATGATACCACCAAGTATAAATTGAAATAGACCTAGTAAACTGGAAGCATTACCACTACCACCAGTACGAGCTTCCATTGCTAATGCAAAGCTTAAAGGTCCGATACCTGTTACAGGACATACATTTAAAAAGAATGCGATAATTAATACCCATAACGGCAAATGCAGTGTTAATGTCACAATAATAAGTACAACCCCAATTATTTGAACGATTGTTAGCATAATTAGCAAAAAGTAGCGATTTATATATGCCACAAGTAAGGCTGTAAGTTGACTCATAATAATAAGGCCAATGCCGTTAAAAGCAAACAAATAACTAAATTGCTGAGGCGTCATGTCATAAATTTTTTGTGTAATAAACGGTGCCGCAGATGAAAAACTAAATAACATTACGTACGTTAAGCCTTGTAAAATCATTGGAATAATAAATGCAGGCGTTTTTAACAAATGAGCAAAATCTTTAAAAATAACTTTAAAATTAAGTTTTGCTCGATTTGGTTGATGTGTTTCTTCTAAATGGCGAATCGACAAAAATAAAATAATAACACTTACGATGGTCAGAATTACAAATACTGCTTTCCAATTGGATATCGTTAGTGCGTATCCACCTATGATTGGCGCAATAATCGTAATGATTCCATTAATTACAAGTAATGCTGCTAGTCCTTTAGCTAATGCTTTTCCTTCATGCTGGTCTCCCATAGTAGCTTTGGCGATTACTATTGCACCTCCGCCAGTTAAACCTTGAACTAGTCGCAAAGTGAGTAAGACACCCATGGAAGCTGTGAAAACCGCCAGTAAAGAAGCGAGCGCATAGATTGAAATGATAAATAAAGCAACTTTTTTTCGTCCGTATGTATCAGACAAAGGTCCAAATATAAATTGTCCAATAGCAAGACCAATCATTGCAAATGATAAAGTAAGCTGTGCTTGAGATACAGATGTACTAAAGTCATGTTGCACATTCGGTAATGATGGCACATACATATCTATGGTTAAAGGACCAAATGTAGTCATGATACCTAACACAATAATGACCATAATTGGCAGTTGACGATTTGAAATCTTGTCCATGTTTGAAACTCCTTTAAAATACTCTCTAATGCTTAATTATAAACATGTTATCTCGTTTTGTAACTACTTATAAAAGTAATATATTAAATACCATGTATACTTAAAAACGAGCATATTAATTGAGCTCGTTGTAATTATTAATATAATACAAAACATACATTTATATGATAAAGTATTATACTAGATATAGCGCGTTAATAATATGTTTTTAATAGCAATTATTCAAAAAGACATGGAAATTTACTAAGGAGTAAAAAATGAATTTGACTAAAACACACTATGAAGTGATTAAATTTGTGATTGTAGGCGGTATGAATACTTTAAATTATTACATTGTCTATCTTTGTTTATTGAAGTTATTAGAAATGAATTATTTAGTTAGTCATATCAGTGGATTTATCATTAGTTTTGTTATTTCTTATTATTTAAATTGTTACTTTGTTTATAAAGTGACACCAACTTGGAGTAAATTCCTAAAGTTTCCATTAACTCAAGTTGTCAATATGGGCATGCAAACTTTATTATTGTACATTTTTGTACAATGGTTTGGTATATCATCTGTGATAGCACCTTTTGCAGGGCTTATCATTACGATACCTATAACATTTGTGCTCTCTAAATATATTTTGAGAGATTAGTTAAATGATTAATAGACCAACATTTTAAATATAGTTATTTTTATGAGATCAAGTTTCGGAATCAAAAATATGATTTGTTTCAAACTTGGTCTCTTATTTTTGCTCAATTTTATAATTAATATTAGGATTGGCTAAAAAAATAATTAGTTTATTTATATTAAATAATTTTTGAATAAAAATCGTTGTAAATATGTTTGTATTGAGTCATAATAAGTATTCAATCATACTGAAGGTGGAACGTAAGATGAGTCAAAAAGAAAAATTGGAAACAGCACAAAAAGGTGCCTTTTTAAGTTTAATCGTCTATATCATATTATCAGTGACTAAATTTATTGTAGGTTATTTATATGATTCTGCAGCTGTAAAAGCAGATAGTTTAAATAACATGACAGATATTATTGTTTCTTTGGCCGTAATTATTGGGTTGAAAATTTCTATTAAACCTGCAGACCAAAACCATCCATATGGACATTTGAAATCTGAAAATATATCATCATTACTCGTGTCATTTATTATAATGTTTGTAGGTATTCAAGTCATTATAGAGAATGTTCCTGAATTATTCACAAACGAACATCATACTCCTAATATTATAAATATTTATGTCAGTGTCATTAGTGGTTTGATTATGCTAGCTGTGTTTTATATTAATCAAAGAATTGCTAATCATACCCAAAGTAGTTCTCTGAATTCTGCAGCTAAGGACAATTTGTCGGATGCGTTAGTGAGTTTAGGAACTGCAATTGGTTTAGTATTTACACAATTTGGATTTCCAATCATTGATACGATATTAGCCATTATTTTAGGCTTACTTATAATATATACTGGTTTTGGTATCTTTAAAGAATCAATTTTTACATTAAGTGACGGTTTTAACGAGCAAGAATTAGAAGCTTATAAAAATTATGTGTTAGAAATTGAAGATGTAATAGAAGTACAAAATATTAAAGGTCGTTACCACGGTAGTAGTGTTTTTGTAGATGTAACGATTGTAGTAAAATCAGATTTGTCTTTAGAGGAAGCACATCACATTTGCGACAAAGTAGAACAACATATGCATAGCAAAGGCATTTCTTCAGTTTATGTGCATCCTGAGCCACAGTCAATACAGTAACTAAGATGTCGAGAAAGTAAATAATTTTGATTATTATCATGACTTATATTCATATTAAGTTAATAAACTACTAATGGATAACCTGAATTAAGGTAATTAATGAATATTGATGTATAAACTGAAATTTTATTAGCTTATTTTATAGTAAAAAAACGAGTGGAACAGAAATCTATTTTTATCAAAAAGATTTCACTGCTCCACCCTGGCAAGAATGACTAGAATTTAAAAAAAATATAGAGGAACACCTGAGATTCAGCCCATGCATAAGCCCCACTAACTCAATAAATTGAGAAGTGGGGCTTTATTTTTTTACATATTGAAGAAATGCATAAAATTCGTTTTACCACCAACCATTTGCAGCACGGAATTCAATTGCTGCATCAATTGAGCCATAACGTTCTTCAGCGTATTGAATCATACCTTTTGTTTGTTCAGTTACAGATCCAGTACCCCAAGCTTCCTTCGTTTGTCCTAAACCTCTATATCCTAATTCATTCACCGCATCTGGGTTACCGCTTGATTCTGGCATTACAATGTTATCCCAAAGTGCTTTTGTACCACCAGCAGCAATAAATTCACTATATACATCATTGTTTGCTTGAGTAGTTTCTGCAGCATCAGCTGTAGATGTATTTGAAGTTAAACCAACACCAGCAGTAGCGATTGTTACTGATGCGAATGAAGCTAATAATAATTTTTTCATTTGAAAAATCCTCCTAATAATTGTTTGTTTTAAATAATTTCAAATTGTATTTGTTAATCTGCATAGTTGTTTTAAAAGTGCTTATTTTTGTCTGTCGTATTGCTCGGTTTATCAACGTTTACAACTATAACATCATTTTTTTATAGACAGGTTACAGTAAAATAAAAATAAAAAGTCATTTATGAATAAATGAATACAATCATTTCAAAATTAAGTGTAAATTGTTATAATTTTAATGTATGGCATGAGAAATTATAGATAAGTATTGTCGTAACAAGATTTATATCTGTATATCACTGTAATATTTTTGTAAAACGGGTGATAATATAATTTTATTCAATGGAAAGAAGGAATATAATGCCAAAACTAATTTTATGTAGACATGGACAAAGTGTTTGGAATGCTGAGAATCTATTTACAGGTTGGGCTGATGTAGATTTATCAGAACAGGGAAGAACTGAGGCAGTAACGTCGGGAAAAAAATTAAAAGAACAGGGTATAGAGATTGATATCGCCTTTACGTCTTTATTACAACGCGCCATTAAAACTACATTTCACTTATTAGATGAATCTCAACAGTTATTTATTCCTGTTATTAAATCTTGGCGCTTAAATGAGCGTCATTATGGTGGATTGCAAGGTTTAAACAAAGATAAAGCAAGAGAAAAATTTGGAGAAGAACAAGTACATATATGGAGACGTTCATATGACATAGCACCACCTGAACAAAGTGAAGAACAAAGAAAAGACTATTTAAATGATAGAAAATATGAACATTTAGATAGAAGAGTTATGCCTGAATCAGAAAGTTTGAAAGACACTTTAATTAGGGTGATTCCTTATTGGAACGACCAAATTTCACAACAGTTATTAGATGGAAAAACTGTGCTTGTTTCTGCACATGGAAATTCATTACGTGCATTAATTAAGTATTTAGAAGATGTATCAGATGAAGATATTGTAGGATATGAAATTAAAACTGGAGCGCCTTTGATTTATGATTTAACAGATGATTTAAAAGTAATAAATAAATATTACTTATAGTTTTTCAATAAATGTAAGTAAAAAAAGACCTCATAAATAGATAATGAATCGTTTAAATAAAATAATGGCTGATCCTGAAGTATATAAATGTATATTTTCAGGAATCAAGCCACATTTTAGAAGTAATGCGACAAAACCAGAAACAAATTACCATTGGTTTTGAAGTGTTACTTCTATTTTTATTTATTTCGCTTATGTTGTTGGATAATTTTGCGTGCACGTTTCCGTGTTTTAATATTAGGACTATTTAAATTACGACGTGCTGTTTGTAAATCTAATTTCATGGTGAGGACCTCCTTTATCTATAGATATTATGTAAGAAAAAACCTGAAATGTAAATAGTAATTATTACGATTTATAACTATTTTTTAAATCTCTCAAAATAAAAGATTAAAATAAAACTAATATTTTAAGTATTTTTAATGATAAATTAAACTAAAATATGTATAATGCAGAAATGCGACTAAAAAGAGTTGATAAATTAATAGAAAATAGGAGTACAAAAATGGATCAAAAGACGAAAATTATAATGATTTTGATGATGTTGTGTGGTGGATTTTTTGGATTATTAAATGAAACCTTATTAACTACAGCATTACCAAGCATAATGAAAGATTTTAAAATAGATTACACACAAGTACAGTGGCTTACTACGGCCTTTTTATTGACCAATGGTGTAATAATCCCATTGTCAGCAATGATTATTCAAAGATACTCAACAAGAAAAGTATTTTTAACTGCAATATTTATCTTTTTTATCGGGACTTTAATTGCAGGATTTAGTCCAAACTTTTCTGTTTTATTAAGTGCAAGAATTGTTCAAGCACTTGGTTCTGGTATCATGATGCCACTGATGATGACGACGATCTTAGATGTATTTGAACCTCATGAAAGAGGTAAATATATGGGGACTTTTGGTTTGGTGATTGGTTTAGCTCCAGCAATTGGTCCGACACTGTCTGGTTATTTAGTAGAGTATTTAAATTGGCGTTCATTATTCCATGTCGTTGCTCCAATAGCTGCACTTACTTTCATTGGTGCACTTAAATTCGTCAAAAATGTTGGTACTAATCGAAAGACACGTATTGATATTTTATCAATAATCTTATCTGTGTTCGGTTTTGGTGGTTTGCTATACGGTACAAGTTCAATTTCTCGTGATGGCTGGAACGATCCAATTGTATTGACTACTGTAATTGGTGGCATTATTTTAGTTGCTGCTTTTATATTTCGTCAAACACGTTTGGAAAATCCACTGCTTGATTTTTCAGTATTCAAAGATAGTCAATTTGCCGTAGGTATTATCATAATGGCTTTTACCATGATTTCAATGATTGGTTCTGAAACTGTGTTACCGATGTTTGTGCAGAATATTATGAATGACTCAGCACTTCAATCAGGATTGATTTTATTACCTGGAGCTATCGTAATGGGGATTATGTCAGTGATTTCAGGTTTACTCTATGAAAAATATGGTGCTAAAATATTAGCATTCATTGGTATGTTTATTGTAGTTGTAACAACTTCTTATTTTGTAATCATGAATGAACATACTTCATCAGCGATATTAGCTACTGTATATGCTATTCGTATGATTGGTATCGCACTTGGTTTAATGCCATTAATGACACATACAATGAATCAATTAGCGCCAGAAATGAATGCCCATGGTTCATCGATGACAAATACTATACAACAAATATCTGCATCAATTGGTACAGCAGGTTTGATTACAATTATGAGTCAGGTTGCTAAAAACTACACACCAAATATGTCTGAGTTTAAAGATATGAGCCAAAAACAAATGACAGCAGAAATTCAACATCAAGCATTGCTCAGTGGGTATCACGGTGCCTTTTGGTTTGCAGTCATTATATCAATTATTAGTTTAATCAGTGTGTTTATGTTGAAAAGCAAAAGACAACTTAAATTAGAAGAAAAAAATGCTGAATAATTAAATTTGCGACATTGTAATGCATTAAGCGAAATTGTCTTGTAAATGATATTAATATTATGATACTTTGATATCAATATAAATATTATGAATGGAGCGTATGGATTATAGAACACTCGATGCATTTAAATAATGAACCTTTTCAATTAATGAAAAACGAAGTCAAAACGATTGAAATTAGATTGAATGATGAAAAAAGACAAGAAATTAAAAGCGGCGATTATATTGTATTCCAAAATTTAATGAATGAAGAAACATTAACAGTCCAAGTTAAGGAAATTGTAGTGTTTTCTTCGTTTCAGTCACTGTTGAACCAATATACAAATGAAGAAGTTGGAGCGAAAGCAGATGATCAACTTTCTCAAAAATTAGCGGCTATATATCAAATTTATTCACAAACAGATGAACTTAATTACGGTGCATTAGCAATCAAAGTGGCACTAATATGATGAAAATGAAATTAATTGAGTTATAGCTAGGATAAAGTTGTACCATAGGTGAAAATTTAATTTTTCACGGTAAATATGACACTTTCGTTAAATTCATTTATGAATGAATTTTTCGGAAGTGTTTTTATATAAATATAAAAATAATGTTATAGTTCTAGCACATCAAAGATTTTCGTTGTAAGATAAAACTTATGGTTAAATAATATTAGATATGAGAAGTAATATTAGGAGTGTAAATATGAAAAAATTAATGACGATGGTGTTCATTTCAATAATCATTATAGCTGGGTGCAGTAGTGGGAAATATGCTGATGAGATTGACAAAGCAGTGCATCAACAGAAAAAACAACAAAAGATTTTAGCTGATAAGCAAAATGGCGATGTGGAATCTAAGTTTGAAAAAAAGAATGCGAATATCTATGTGTATGACAAAGGTAAATATGTGACTATTGCTTATAAACCATTAAAAGATGATGATGAAGTTCATTTTTATACATATAAAATAACAGATGGTAAAGCACATTACTTAAAAAACTTTAATTCAAAATCATATTCACATGCACATGATGCGGATTATAAAGAAGAAAATATGAACTTAGAAGAATAAAACAAGATAAGAAGGTGTGTTTTTAACAAATGAAGAAATGTTGGTTAAGTTTGTTATTAATGGCAATAGTCATTTTTGTTTCCGCATGTTCGAATGACAATCAAAATGTACATCAAGATGACAAATATGGAAAAGGTGGAAAGATTAAAATTATTGAGTATGGTGATTTTAAGTGCCCATATTGTAAAAAAGTAGAAGAACATATTATGCCTAAATTAAAAAAAGAATATATTGATACGAAAAAAGTAGATTATCAATTTGTTAATATGGCATTTTTAGGAAAAGATTCAATTATAGGTTCAAGGGCAGGTCATGCAGTAAGGCAATATGCACCTAAACAATATTTAAAATTTCAAAAGTTAATGTTTAAGCAACAACCGAACTCAGAAAAAAAATGGATTACCGAACAACTCGTTGATCAACAAATAAATCTATTGGAAATTTCAAATGGTAAAAAAGAAAAGATAAAAGCGAGTTATAAAACAAAAGATAGTGAATCATGGAAAGCAGCCGAACAAGATCAAAAACAATATAAAGAAAACCATATTGAAACAGCACCTACAGTTTTTGTAGCAGGTAAAAAAGTAGAGGACCCGTATAAATATAAGAACTATAAAAAAATACTTGAAGAAAGTTAAATATTAAAATTTAGATTTAAACTTTAATATCAAAAGCCCGTTCCTGAACGTTTTATAAAACATTTAGGAACGGGCTTTTTTAGTTTATATGAAAAAGAAGGACTAACTTATTAAATCGAAACAATTACGAAAAAATCAAAATATGTATTGCATATCTCGAAAAGTACAGTTATAATTTTAAATCGTAATGATTACTATCTGAGGAGGAATAAGAATGAAAAAGTCAATATACATACTGTCATTTGTCATTATATTAGCGATCATCGTTACTGCTTGTAGTGCCACAAAGTCTAACGAATCAAAAGATAATGACAAAATAAAAATTAATACTACTGTATTTCCATTAAAATCATTTGCCAATCAAATAGGTGGAAAGTATGTTTCAGTTAAATCTATTTATCCTACTGGTGCAGATTTACATACATATGAGCCAACACAAAAAGATATTATGAATGCGAGTAAAGCAGATATGTTCCTGTATACAGGTGACGATTTGGATCCTATTGCTAAAAAAGTGGCAGCAACAATTAAAAAGGATGATAAAAAGGTATCGTTAGGAGATAAAATTGATAAAAGCGAATTATTAACTGATCAACACGACGAAGAACATGAAGAACATGAAGAACATGGTCACCATCATGAACATGGACATCATCATGGCGGCTATGACCCTCATGTATGGTTAGACCCAAAATTTAATCAAGTCTTTGCAAAAGAGATCAAAGATAAATTAATAAAGCAAGACCCTAAACACAAATCTTATTATGAAAAGAACTATAATAAGTTGAAAGAAGATTTGATGGGCATAGATCAAAAAATGCAAAACATCACTGAAGATAAGCAAGGTAATACCGTATATATATCACATGAATCTATTGGTTATCTTTCAGAAAGATATGGATTTGTCCAAAAAGGTATACAAAACATGAATGCTGAAGATCCATCTCAAAAAGCATTAGCAAAAATTGTGAAAGAGATTAATGATTCAGGCGCAAAATACATTTTGTATGAAGCCAATGTTTCTAATAAAGTCACAGATACGATTCGCAAAGAAACAAAAGCAAAACCATTGAAGTTTAATAACATGGAGTCATTATCAAAAGAACAAGCAGAAGATAATAAACTGACATATCAATCCCTAATGGAAAAAAATATAAAACATCTTGATATGGCATTAAATGACAATGTTAAAACAGATGATGAACACGCACATAATAAACATGAAAAAGCAATTGCTGATGGCTACTTTAAGGATAGTCAAGTAAAAGATAGAAAATTAACTGATTATGAAGGAGAATGGCAATCAGTTTATCCGTTTTTAAAAGATGGCACGTTAGATGATGTCATGAAACACAAAGCAAAAGAAGATAATCAAATGACTGCAAAAGAATATAAAGCATATTACCAAAAAGGATATAAGACAAATATTAGTAATATAAATATTACGGAGGATACGATTACTTTTAAAAAAGACGGTAAGACCTTAACTGGCCAATACAAATACGATGGGAAAGATATTTTGAAATATGAAAAAGGTAATAGAGGTGTCAGATATTCATTTAAACGAGTAGGCAGCAATAAAGATTTGCCAAAATATGTACAATTTAGCGATCATAATATTGCACCTAAAAAAGCAGAACATTTCCATATATTTATGGGAGATAATAAACAAAAAGTATTAAAAGAATTAGACAATTGGCCAACATATTACTCAAGTGAATTAACAAAAGCACAAATTAAAAAAGAAATGTTAGCACATTAAAGTCTAAATCAATGTGTGGATTTAAGTGAAATTAATTATTTATATAGATAATGAGTAAAATTTTGTTTTACGGGAATATTTTTCATAGAAACACAAATATGAGCTTTTCTATTGATATATAAAATATACCTGATATAATAAATGTATCAATAGAAAGTTAATAATTTGGAGGTATGAATTTTTATGACAAAATTTAATTTTGATCCAGCACATTCAGTAGTAGAATTTTCAGTTAAACACCTGGTGATTTCAAATATAAAAGGTAGATTTAATGAATTCGAAGCTTCACTTGAAGGAGATTTAAATGATTTAAGTACAATTAAAGGTGGTTTAACAATCAAAGCAGATTCAATTGACACTCGCGTTGGTGATCGTGATAATCACTTAAAAAGTGGTGATTTCTTAGATGTTGAAAACTACCCTGAAATTAAATTTGATGTAACAAAAGTAGATGGAAATTCAGTTACTGGTAATTTAACAATTAAAGATGTAACTGAAGAAGAAACTTTTGAATTATCATATGAAGGTCAAAGTAAAAACCCATTAAATGGAGCTACAACAGCAGGCTTCATCGCTAATGGCACAATTAACCGTGAAAAATATGGTGTGACATTTAACCAACCACTTGAAACTGGTGGCGTAATGATTGGTAAGGATATAAACTTCCAAGTAAGCCTTGAATTTGCATTAGAAGATTAATAACAAAAATTATAGTAAAAAGGTCCAAGACTGATGTTTGTCTTGGATCTTTTTTTTGTTATATAAAATTTAAAATCTTTTTATGCGGGTATAAAGTATTAAAAAGGGGGATTTCAGTGGCAACAATGTTACCTAAAATTGGTCGTCCAGCAACGAATGCGTTAGCTTCGATCGGTATAAATACTTTAGAAGAATTAGCAAAATATGAACGAACTACTATATTAGATACTCATGGCGTAGGACCTAAAGCAATCAGCATATTAGAAAATGCGTTAACAGAAGCAGGACTATCATTTAAAAATGAAGCGGCTTCAGAATTTCCATTTGAAATGGTTGGAGATTTAGGGTGTGATAATGCACCCAAACGGCGAATCATGTTAGATTTTCTAATTGGATCTGCATTAGCTGATAAGAATAAGTTATCACAAACAGTTGTGTCAAATTTCAAGTGGCAAGTGCCTGGTGCTTTTGAATTGAACAGTTTAGATGAATTTCACAATGAAATTGAAGCGCATAAAGTAGATATTAAAAGAATAGAAGTGACGCATAATTTAACACACGGAAAGTTTGGTGCAATGCATGGTACTCAGTTAAATAGTGATGGCACAGCAGTCTACTTTGCGGATTTTATTGAGTTTGAAAGCAATCGTAAAAATGCCAAAATTAAAACAGTGACATCTTATGTAATTATGAATGATGAATAAAAAGGAGCGTTTTAAGTGAGTATAGAAGTAAATGAAAATAAAATTATATTTAAAAGAGATTTTGAAGCAACTGCAGAAGAAATATTTGACGCATATACTGAGCAGTCTTTATTTGAACAATGGTTTCACCCTCAAGGTGCAACAACAAAAGTGTTCGAATTTAATATTGTGACTGGAGGTCAAGCGTTTTTTGCAATATATACTGATCAAGGTACAAGTTATACATTAACAAAGTATAATGAAGTCAAAGCACCTTATTTAATTGATTATAACGATTACTTTACTGATAAAGAAGGTAATATTGATAAAAATATGGCTAGTATGCGTAATGTCATTCAATTAGAACAGAAAGGTGAGAATTCAACACGTATTATATCCACTGCAGAACTACCAGATCCTAAATCAGCACAACAATTACTTGATATGGGTGTAGAAGCGGGTATGAATAGCACATTTGATAATTTAGAAACACTTTTAAAAAATAAATAGTCATAGATATGTAAGAATTGAAACACTTGTACACTTTAGCTTTTAGTTATAATAAAAGTGAAAAGAGGTGAGTGTATTGAATAAACGTTATTTAAAAGTATTAGGGTTATATACGATAAGTACGCTTGTACCAGCTATGATGTTAAATGAAAAATGTTTAAGTAGCAGTACATTCAAATGGTTATTACGTACTTTAACAGGCTATGGTATTTTTGCTTATGGCCTACATATATTAACAAAATTTAAAAAATAACAGCAAGTAGCGCGATTAAGTTAGAGCTATCCACGCTCCAATATGAGCGCAAATTCGTTATGAACTGTCTCTAATATTTGGAGTGAAATAAAGACACTTTCGTTGAATTCACATTAATAAGAATTTATACGGAGGTGTTTTTTTATGTAAAATAGAAGTACGTCTATTAAATTTGAATAAAAAATAATACAATGAATCTGTAAGTTTGAAATCTAAATATTTTAAAGGGGAAGGGTGTCGATGTTGATAGAGAATAATAAAGCCATCAAAGATACATATATGTCAGGCGAAACAATTAAGAACATTAATAATCAAGTTCAAATGAAGGATGTAATGTTTGACCAAACACCTGGACGTTATGCATTAAAATCGATTATGTCTGGATTTTTGTTAGCCATTGTAACAGTTTTCATGCTTGCAATAAAAACACAATTTGATGGTGCAAATGAAGGACTCATTAACTTAATAGGCGCTATTTCATTCAGTTTAGCCTTAGTATTAATCGTACTAACACATTCAGAATTATTAACGAGTAATTTTATGTATTTAACAGTTGGATGGTATTATAAACTTATCGGTATGAACAAGGCGTTACTCATCATGTTAGTATGCTTCTTTTTTAATATTATTGGAGGTATTGTATTATTTGGGTTAATGAAGTTTACGCCTATAATGACAACGGAAATGGTGACAAGTTTAACAACGCTTGTAGATGGAAAGACCATAGATACGACATGGTATGCCATTTTAGTAAAAGCCATTTTCTGTAATTTCTTCATAAATATTGGAATTTACGTATCAATTCAATTTAAAGATGGTTTATCTAAAGCTTTCTTCATAGCCTGTGGTGTTATTGTCTTTGTATTTATGGGTTATGAACACGTAGTATTTAATGCAGGTTTATATGCTGGTATGGTTTTTTATAATTTTGACGCTGTCGCATGGCTACACGTTTTAAAAAATATAGTCTTTGCTTTTATAGGTAATTATATTGGTGGAGGTATATTTGTTGGGCTGGTTTATGCTTATTTAAACGGTAAACGCGATAGTTTGCGCAGTTGATTTTAAGATAAAGTAGAAAGACAATGCGGTTTCGTTAATGAAATCGTATTGTCTTTTATTTTTTATCTATAAAACAAAAAAATTGACTCATTTATCAAGAAACCATATTGTATTACTGTAAATTAATGTTTGAGATTTAATAAAATGAAGCTTTAAGAGAAACGCTAAGGAGTGACAAAATGTCTGACTATAATATTAGAATTGCTGAAATAGATGATGCTGAAGCATTGCAAAAATTAATGCATGAAGCATTTACACCATTAAGAGAATTAGGTATTGATTGGCCATCTGTCAACGCTAGTGTTGAAATGGTCGAAAAAAATTTACAAACGGGTACGACTTTTGTCTTGGAAAATAACACGGAAATTATTTCAACGATAACTGTACGTTATCCTTGGGAGGCAAAACGACGTATTTCTATTTATCCGTTTGTATGGTGGTTTGCTACAAAACCTTCGTATGATGGTCAAGGATTGGGCGGCAAGTTATTAAAATACGTTGAAGAAACCTTCCTTAGAGATACGCTTAAGGTACCAGCAGTGACATTGGGTACATCTGCACGCAAACATCCATGGCTATTAGATATATACAAAAGAAGAGGTTATGAAGTATATGCAGAACATGAAAATGACGATGGTGATTTAGGCGTTATTATGAGAAAAGTATTAATTCCAGATCGTTTTGATGAAGAAGTATTAGGACAACCGCCATTTTAAGCGATGATATGTAGTAGGGGATTCCTTTAGGTTTTAGCTAAGGGAATTTCCTATTTTTATATTTTAGTAAAGAGGCAGGTACTGCAAACGGTATTGTTTCTATGATGGGCGGTTTGGGGGGATTCTTCCCACCCATTGTTATTTCTTATGTCACAATAGTCACAGGTTCCAGTCATTTAGCGTTTTTTATTATTAGCGATATTTGGAATTATAGCATTAATAACAATGTCGAGAATGGTTAAAAATGTAAACTAAAACTATAAATTTCATAAAAAAAGCAACACTTCACTTTTATGAAGTGTTGCTTTTAATGTTTAATCAATTTGAATATTATAAGAAGACTCTTTTTTCTCTTTTTTAGGTAGCGTCACATTTAGCATGCCATTTTCGTAAGCAGCTTTAATGCCATTTTCATCAACATTATCAAATTGATATTGACGTTTTACATCACTAAAGCTGCGTTCTTGATGAATCATGCGTCCATTTTCATCTTCTTTATTATTTTCAAATGATTGTTTACCTTCTATTGTTAAAACATTATTTTCAAATTGAAGATTAATATTTTCTTTTTTCATACCTGGTAATTCTGCTTCTACTACGTAAGCATCTTCAAGTTCTTTGACATCTGTTTTAATGCTATTACTTCCTGGAAATTGATCGAAAAATTGACGTCCAAAGTCTCTGAATAAATCACTAGGATTTGCATCGAAAAATGAATTATCGAATGGTTTCATATTGAATGCCATAAAGCATCTCTCCTTATATAATAAATTTATTTTGTTACGATTTAATCAATATTAATTTGTTTTTTTGTATGTTTAATAGGTAACGTAACATTTAATATACCATCGTTTAGCATTGCTTTAATATTAGGTTCATCTACATTTTTAAATATAAATTGTCTACTTTGATTATTAAAATTGCGCTCTTTAATCAAGTAATTATCTTGGTTTTGAGTTGTTGTAGAAGTATTTGTAACACTGATTGTTAAAGTCTTTTCATCAAATTGAATATCTATATCTTCTTTACTGTAACCTGGCAGTTCAGCCATGACTTGATATGCATTACTTGATTCATATACATCTACGTTAAAATCATGATGCTCGGTTAATAAATTTTCTAGAATATCTGTAGAAAGATTTTGAGTGTTTTGCATCATTTTTCACCTCTCCTTTAACCTTACATTAATATTATAATACATTAGTCAAAGAAAGTCAAAGTCAAACTATGAGCGTTGATTATTCTAAATGTATGATCATATCAAAAATGGCGTATCAATGATTGTTAACATAAGTATAATTAGAAAAAATAAAAAAGAGGCAAGTTTAAGTTTAAAATAGCATAAATAAACTACACACTTTAAACGTTTCTTTGCCTCTTAATATATTAAATTTCTTTAGTGAAATGTTTATTCACAAAATTTTGTAGTGTTTCTTTTAAGTGAACGGCTTCATCGATATCCATATCAAATTCACCAAAAACTTTTCTAGAGACACCGGATAATGAATCTTGAACTTTTGCACCATGTTCGGTAAGTGCAATTTGTAAATTACGTTCATCATCAATCTCACGTGTTCTACTAACAAACCCTTTTTTTTCTAATTTTTTTAGTAATGGTGTTAGCGTACCTGAATCAAGATAAACGCGTTGTCCAAGTGTTTTGATGTTGATTTTTTCATTTTTTTTAATTGCGAGCATAACAATATAACCAGTATATGTTAAATCATACTCTTTTAAATATGAAGTATATTTTTTTATTATTTCTTTTGATGAAACATAAAATAGAAAGCACAGTTGTTCTTCTAAGTAACTTAATTTGTCCTCCATTTAATCACCCCTTTTGAAATTTAACCTTATTATGAACTACGTACATTGTCAAGGAACAGTTGTGTCTTTATTCATAATATTTTTATACTGTTGTGAAAGTGTTATTTGAGTTATTTTATTAATTTCATTCATATTAAAGTTAGGTGAAATTGTCCTGAACGGATTATTCAAAAAGTAATAAAGAATATATGTATATTTTATAATATATACAGTTATACATAAGCGAAAAATTAAGAACATTTTGTTACAAAAGGTAATAATACTTTATAATTTATTTGTTATCGTTCATAATATTAATATTATGAATTTTAATAAGTAGTCTAGGAATTTAAGAGTATGAGGATTAACAATGGAGTATGTATAATAATTGTTTTTACTTAAAAGGAGATAAATAATGAAGACGTTTTTGAAAATACTAGGACTATTAATTATTTCGTTAATTTTGGCTGTAATTTTTTTCTTTGGTTTAAGAACTTATCAAGGTCACAAAAATTTAGAGTTAGTTGATAACTATTTAGATGAAACTCATCTAACTGATAAAATCCAAACAGAGAAAACATTATATAGTGCTAAAAAAGGTTTGTATTATAAAGAAATTAAATTTAAAGATGATTCAGATCATACTTATGTCGTTCAACCGATTAGTACATATAAAGGTATTTTGGTGCAAGGTTTTGATCCAGAAACTAAGAAAAATGTCAAAGGCGCAAAACATAATGCTTTTAAAGAAAAATATCAACCTAAAGAATAAAAGTTATTTTTAATGATGTTATTATTTTATAGATTAAAGCAAAACAAGATAAAGTTGGCTGGTACCGTATTTATTTATGGCATCAGCCATTTTTTATTGAATGCTTTTATCGTATAGATTACTTTAGTAAAAATTAAAAAACATAAGCATTTTGAGCACTATTCCAAGTGAAATGTATATAAAAATCATACCGATTTCTTATGTTACTCAAATAAAAAATAGACTAAAAGAGTAGTGGTTTTATTTGTGATTATATCATTATATCTAACTTTTAGTAAGCGATCATAGCGTGATATCATAGTCTTTAACGCCAATTTTGTATATTTGTCAAAATAATTATGTTACTTATATATATATAAAATGAGTAAAAATAAAAATTAAGTGTAATATCAACTCTTTTTGCTGAAAAAATTTATATCTATATAAAAATTATTTTGATATAATTAAGCAATGTCAGAAAAAGGGGAGAAACATCATGGCAATTATAAGAAGAATCAGTTTACCAATGCAAGTTATTATCGCTTTGGTATTAGGTGTTATCGTAGGCCTATTACTTTATGGGCACGATGAAATTGCAAATTACATTAAGCCTTTTGGCGATGTCTTCTTGAATTTAATAAAAATGATTGTAATTCCAGTTGTTTTTTGTTCACTAGCATTATCTATATCCAATGTAGGTGAATCTAAAACAGTGGGACGTTACGGTTTTAAAACAATTTTATATTTTGAAATTATAACAACAATAGCTATAGGACTAGGTATACTTTTTGCGAATATATTTAAACCAGGGAAAGGTTTAGATCCAGATAAATTACCCAAAGGTGATATTTCAACATATGAATCCTCGGCAAAAGCTGCCGAATCATCTACATATGGAAATCACTTTATCGATACAATTGTAAACATTGTGCCTCAAAATCTTTTCGAGGCATTGACTTCAGGTGAATTACTACCAATCATTTTCTTTGCAGTGTTTTTTGGTGTTGCATTATCAGCAATTGGTAAAAAAGCAGAACCTGTAAAAGCGGTTTTAAGTGGTGCATTAGAAGCTGTGTTTTGGATGATTAATAAAATATTGAAATTAGCACCTATTGGCGTATTCGCATTTATTTGTACGACAATTATGACTTTTGGTGCTTCAGCATTAATACCATTATTAAAATTACTATTAGTGGTTATCGGTGCAATGATATTCTTTATTATTGTTGTACTTGGTATCGTAGCTAGATTATGCGGTATTAGTATTTTCTCTATTATTAAAATACTAAAAAATGAACTAGTATTAGCATTTTCAACATCAAGTTCTGAATCTGTGTTACCAATAATAATGAAAAAAATGGAAAACTTTGGTTCTCCAAAAGATATTACTTCATTTGTAGTACCAATTGGATATACATTTAACCTTGATGGATCTGCATTATATCAATCAATAGCAGCCTTATTTGTTGCTCAGATGTATGGCATAGATATGTCCATCGGCCAACAAATCATGTTAATGGTTACTTTGATGGTTGCTTCAAAAGGTATGGCGGGCGTACCAGGAGTATCAATTGTAGTACTTATTACAACATTGACAACAATGGGATTACCAGCTGAAGGACTGGCATTGATTATCGGTGTCGATAGACTATTAGATATGGTACGAACTTGTGTAAATGTATTAGGTAACGCATTATCTACCATTGTTATTGCAAAATGGGAAAATGCTTATGACAAAGAGAAGGGTCAAGCCTATCTAAAATCGATATAAACTAAATTAAAATTCTGACATTTTGCACTGAATAGAAAATAAATCTATTCAGTGCTTTTTTGTTAATTACGGTTATATTATGTTAATTATAAAACAACAACAGTAGGATGTTTTTGAAAACAAGTGATGGGTTAAACAAAATTAATGTTATTTAAGGCACAAACAGCCCCATAAGCACTTCTAAGAAATGCTTATAGGGCTGATTTGTGACGCGGTTTTACTTATTTACATGCCTTTCATGTCCATATCGTGAATTTTCATCATTAGACCATGCGGAATGTCATCGTGATCAACGACTTCCATTTTACTATAAGTGTCTTCGTCCTCAGATTTAATAAGTTTTACAAAATCACCTTTTTTAGGATTAAATCCTGATTTAGAAGGTATTTTTACATTTTCCTCTACTTCATGGTCTTTTTCACTCACTACTTTATCAGCAGTTGTACTATTTTTCATGTAGCCGAAGTATGTCTCTTTTTGACCACCAGAAACCATCATAATAACTAAGACAATAGCTACAATCACCATTACTGCACTGATAATAATTGCAAACATTTTATTTTTCAAAATTAGATTCTCCTTTATATATCTTTACTTCAGTTATATCTGATATTTTAGCATAATGCAATTGAAGTATAAGCGATGACAAAACTTTTAAATTAAATTGTGCTAATATGTACTTATTTTTAAAGTTTCATGTCTATGCTGCACTATTATTTATTTGTAGGTGATAAGCGAATGTATTTCACCTCATCTCGACCAATATCAAACTCAATAGGTGTGTGTGGATAGGTAGTGTGTCGTAATTCTGATTTCGGCATATTTGAACGTTCTATATTTTTTAACAGTGATTGTTCAATGAAAATATCATTAAATATAGGAGGTAAAGCATAATCTATAAAACCATGTTCTCTATTTAACGTACGTATAAATAAAATTAATTTTGAAATAATTGTTTGTTGTTTTAATATAAACTTTCGCTTGTTTAACGTTGTGTGCGTATTGGCATTAAATAATAGTAAATGTGTACATTGTTTATCTTTTGCAACTAAATAATTAGGTTGTATTAATATCGCTTTTCCATAAAATGGCTTTAAGAATTGCATTATATATACAATGGGTTCATATATGCCGTGATGATTCATTAATGCAACGTCATATATACATTTATTCATTAGTTCATAGCCAACAGCAGAACCATTTTTAATCAATTGTATTGTATGTTGCATAATTTCTGATATTCCTAAAGGCGCTTTTTGATTATATTGAGTGAAGTGATTTTTAGTAAGTTTTGAGTACACACATTTATTAGGTTGTAGCTTAGAAAGTGTGACGAATTTATTATAATAATCACTATAACTTGATACATTATCGAATTGATGGCTATGCTTTAATAACATTGTACGTAATTCGCTACGTTCTACATCAATAAAATTAAAGTCAAAATTAAATCTATGTAAGAGTGTGAAAGTGTGTTTAAGGCTTTGAGTTTGGGTTAACACGCCTTCTACATTGATTGCTAATTTGATATTAATATTTAAACTTCTGACTTTAATGTACAATCTGTTTATATCATTTAACTTTAAGTATTCTGAATCAAATAGAATCATAAAGTTATACATATTACCATTAGCATGATATTTAGGTTTGAATATTAAAAATTGGGAAATCACTTGTTCTATTTTTTTATATTCTTCCATGGATTTAATTCTAATAACTACGCCTATACAGTTAGAAAAAATAGCATCGATTAAATTGACAATCCCATTTAAATTGAGTGAAGCTGATGCTAGATTGCTCACATTATTTATAAGTAAATAGCAGTTTGTAAGGTCACTAAAATTAAGTTTTTGATTTAAATTTGTTTGAATTATATCCATTAGATTATCAATATGAATAAAGATGGTAGGTTGTTTTGCCAAATCATTATACTTTAAGTGGTCTAAATTGATAATTTCGTTATCAAGTGATTGATTATGGTCATCTAAGTAGGCTTTGAAATAGTGTGAATATCCGCTAATATCAGTAGTTAATAACGTAATAGGATTATTGTGCAATATATTAAGCTTTTTTCTGTAAGCAAGCGGTGTTAACTTGAGATGATATTTGAATTGATGAGTATAGTTAGCATAATGATTGAAACCTATATTTTCAGAAATAAGATAAATGGTTTTGTTACTATTAATAAGTTCATTAAGAGAAAGCGCAATTTTTAAACTTACTACATAATGTTTAAAGCTAATACCTAAATATTTTTTAAATAAAATCGATATGTATGAACTAGAAATATAAAAAATTGAAGAAATTTCTTTGGACATGATATGTTGTGTAATGTGCTTTTGAATATAATCTGATATTTTATTTAAAAGTTCATTTTCAGAATGGATTGTCGGTATATAAGCATAATCAGTTGATTTTTTAGTTTCTTGCTCTAAGGTAGAAATAAGCTCAGTTAATTGAGGTAATTCCATTGAATTCATAGTATTTAATTTTTCAATCATGTTTAGTATTAAATACTTCAAGTATTCTTGAGCATGCAATGCTTTTGCATCATAATAACAATTAAAAAATAATTGATTAAGCGGGATGATTTGTTGTATTGGTATTTTTAGTTCAACAAGTTGTTCTGCGTGAGTTATACAAAATAAATCACTATGATTGATGATAGCGATATTGTTTTCAACCGAAGTTTGTTTACCATTAATATTGATATTCAATTTACTATTTAATGAAAATAATAGTATGACTTGGTTGATACAACGTTGCGTGTCTGTAGTTAAAAAATCGTGGATACATAATGTGGCATGTTCCATTCTATCTAGCAACTCCTGATAACATATTGTTATATTGACTAAATTACATTATATAATAAATAGTTGTGAATATTAATATATTAAATATAACTATTTTCTTATTTCAAGCGCTAATTCAATCGATAAAATTAAATTGTGTACACCATTAAATTTGGAATAAATAAATTAAACGAACTAATGCTGTAAAAATTTAAAAATTTAAATATTAAAGAGGGAAAATAATGGAGCATATATACTCAAATTATTATGAAATAGAGGAGAAAATCACTGAACGAAAAAAAGATATTTTAGGTGTCGTTCTACACGATGATGCCGAAAATTATTCTGCCAAAAATTACATTACATGGTTAAATAAGCGCATTGAAAAAAACGAATTAGAAAAAGGATGGGCGAGCGTCTACATCGACCAAGACACATGTTACTGGTTTCATCCAACACAATATACTGAATGGCACTGCGGAAATACATTTGCCAATACGCATTATATTGGTATCGAGAGATGTCAGTCTAAAATCAATGGTATATTAACAGATAGTGCATTTATGAAGGTAGAAGAGGTTAGCTTTTGGCTAGCAGCTGCAATTTTAAAGAAATATCAATTGCCTGTTAATAGAGAAACAGTAAGAATCCATAAAGAATTTTATGATACTGAGTGTCCAGCAAGATCGTGGTTAATTCATTTGGAACAAGCTTCAAGCACATTGGAAAACATGAATAGATTGAAAGATTATTTTATCTATAAAATAAAATATTATTATGATGATATTACTAAAGAAGATATTATGCCTTTAGGTTAAGGCCAGTATCAAATTAAAGTCAGCTAATATTTATTTTTACCATCAGCAAAAAATAGTTTGGATTATAATATTTAAAAACGTCAATTCTAATCATATAGAAATTGACGTTTTTATTTTTGAAAATTAACCTGATGTGACAAGCTATTCTCAATATATAAATTTTAATAAAAAAAGTGAAATAAATTTAAAAGGCATGTCTCCTAAATTTTTGAGGAAACAAGCTTTTAGAATATTACAGAAAACCAAAGTACAAATTTCAAGATTCAGTACAATAACACATGATAGAATCTTTCATATTGAGCATAAGCTTTATATCTAGTTATTTTTAAATGTGTGTTTGCTCTATATCAAAACTTTTGCTTTCGCCATAGAAATGCACCTACACATGAAACGATAATTAGTGAAATAGCGATCACGATAACCCAAGAGACATAGCTATGTTCATCAATAGGTAATGGAACATTCATGCCGAAAAAGCTAAATACTAAAGTTGGTAATGTTAAAAAGACAGTAAATAATGTCAATGTTTTCATCGTATTATTCATTTCATTTGAAAGTAGTGATGCATATGAAGTTGTAATACTTTCTAATATATCCGTGTATAATCTTGTGGTCTCTAAAGCTTGATTATTTTCTATGACTAAATCTTCCAACAAATCTTCATCTTCTTCAAATCGTTTAATTGCAGGTAATCTGAAAAGTTTCTTTACTATCGTTTCATTACCTTTTAATGCTGCTAAGAAATAAACTAAACTCTTTTCAACTTCCATTAAATTATATAGTTGTTTGTTTGTAACATTATTTTTTAAATCACGTTCTATACGTAATCTCGTTTTATTTAATAATCTAAGGTTTCTATTATAATGATTCGCGATCGTTAATAATATATTGAGCGCGAATCGGCTATGAAAATGTAAATTTAAATTTTGATGGCTAAATTTTTCTAGAAATTCGTTCTCCACATTACATACAGTAAATATTTTTTTATTACCAATAATAATACCTAGAGGAATTGTTATAAACGAGAGCACATTAAGATTTGTATCATTAACAACTGGCAAATCAAGGATTATGAGGGAATAGCCTGTTTCTTCATCGTATTCAACACGAGAACTTTCCTCAGTATCTAGAGGGTCTCTAATAAAATCTTCTGGTAAATGGTATAAATCTATTAAATGTTCTATTTCTTCCCAATTTGGGTCAACGACATTGATCCATGAAGCATCATGGTCTAAAGTTGATGTTATTATTTCTTGTGTTTGAGTATGTTTATAAGCAGTAATCACAATACAAATCTTCCCTTCATTAAATTCTTAATTATATTAGCGAAGATTAGAGCGGTTGACAAGTATCTTTCAATTTTAATTGTAATACTTATAAAAAGAATTAATTTAAGGATATTATAAGTATCATATTGTAAAATCTGCATGGTTAACGAATTTGGAAAGGTTTGCATGTATTGGTGAAATAAGATTACAGAAATGTTGAGAAAATACGATGTAATTTTAATGATAAATTAACATTAGCTTAACAAAAATTAGTTATACTTCACATAGTTTACAAATATTTTAAAGAGGTGTAACGATGGATTCTTCTGTAATGGAGATTATTTTTACCTTTATTGGTGGATTAGGTATTTTTCTATATGGTATTAAACAAATGGGAGACGGTTTACAAGCCGCAGCTGGTGATAGATTAAGAAGCATTTTAAATACTTTTACAAGTAACCCTTTAATGGGTGTCTTGGCTGGTATGATTGTAACGATATTAATTCAAAGTAGTTCGGGCACAACAGTAATTACTATAGGTCTTGTTAGTGCAGGCTTTATGACAATGCGTCAGGCAATTGGAGTAGTTATGGGAGCGAATATTGGTACTACAGTTACTGCATTTATTATAGGTATTGATATCGGTGAGTATTCGCTGCCAATTTTAGCAATTGGTGCATTTCTAATTTTCTTTATTCAAAAACGTAAAGTGAAAAATGTGGGTATGATTTTATTTGGTTTTGGTGCATTGTTCTATGGTTTAGAACTTATGAGTGGTGCAGTTAAACCATTAGCAAATTTAGACTCTTTTAAACAAATTATGTTAGATATGTCTTCGAATCCATTATATGGTGTGGTAGCAGGTACATTATTAACAGTAATTATCCAAAGTTCAAGTGCCACAATTGGTATTTTACAAGGATTCTTTGCCAATGATTTAATTAGTTTACAGGGTGCACTTCCTGTACTTTTAGGCGATAATATTGGTACGACAATCACGGCAGTACTTGCCAGTTTAGCAGGCTCGTTGGCGGCAAAACGTGTGGCAGCTGTACATGTACTCTTCAATGTAATTGGCGCTATCATTTTCTTAATAATCATGCCTCTCTATCAATTAGTTATTGAATGGATGCAAGGGATTATGAATTTAAAGCCTGAAATGGTTATTGCATTTGCACACGGTACGTTCAATGTAACAAACACAATTATTCAATTGCCATTTATTTTCATCCTAGCATGGATAGTGACGAAGTTAGTACCAGGCGAAGACTTGAATGAAAAATATAAACCAAGAATGTTAGATAAAAATTTAATCAACAGAGCTCCTAACATCGCGTTACAAGAAGCTCAAGATGAAATTCAAAATATAGGTCATATGACTTTCGATATGTTTAGATATGCTAAGAACTATGATGATAAAACAGAAAAAGATATAATTCAGAAGCATGCAGCTGTGGAAAGTATGTATGACAATGTAAGACAATATTTAACAAAAATCTCTGAGAAGAAGATATCCAAACAAGATGCAGAAAGAATGTCTGTGTTATTCGATGTTAATCGAACGTTTATTAAAGTAGCAAGTTTAACAGAAGCTTATTTATTGGATTTAAAGAAAAAAGAAACAGAATCAATTCAAATATCTGCAAAAGCAGAACAAAGTATTGAAAGACTATATGACCATGTCGATGCGTCACTTGAAAAAACAATTGATATGTTTAACGTATATGACAGAGTTAAAAAAGATGAAATCGTTCGTTTGAGTAACGATTCGTATACATTAGAACATGATCTTAGGAAGAAACATATCAAGCGCTTAAGTTCTGGAGAATGTTCTTTAGAAGGTGGTTTGCTATATCTAGATATGATAGCTATCTTAGAGCGTATTGGTTACCATTCTAGAAACATTTCAGAATCTATGATTGATATAGATAATATTGAACATGAGGATGATGAAGTGGAACATACTTTGGGTTGGTCATATTAAAAAGTTATTTTAACCACAATGTATGCAAAATTTAATATCATATAATGAGGCAAGCCATAACAGAAATAAATTTTATGCTTAGTCTTTTAAATTAGAGCGGAATAACATCACTTTATTAAAGGGTGATGTTACTCTGCTCTTTTTTTATGAGAAAAGTGTACTTGGTTAACAATTTTCAATTTAAATGATAAATGGTATGTAAAAAATGGAGTACTCGAGATGGCAAAAGCAATCCCTCTCTTAATCCTTAGTAAAACGATAAGGATACTTGACAAAATGTTGCCGTGAGCATAAGATTGAAACTAATATAATTTTCAGAAATCGATTGGGGGATTGTTTATGACATCTATTAGTATACTTGATCAAAGTCCGATAGATCATAATGAAGCAGTTAGCGACGGGATAAAGAGAACAGTTGAACTCGCTCAATTAGCAGAAAACCTGAATTATACAAGATATTTTGTTGCAGAGCATCATAATATACAAGAAGTCGTTGGTACGAGTCCTGAAATATTAGTTACACATCTATTAAACCAAACAAGTAGAATAAACATTGGTTCTGGTGGGGTTATGCTACAGCATTATAGTCCATTTAAAGTGATTGAGCAGTTTCATTTTATGAGCCAAATCGCTCCGGGAAGAGTAGATTTAGGTATAGGTAAAGCACCTGGTGGTTTTCCTCTAGCGACACAAGCATTGCAAGAAGATATCAAAAGTTCACCTACATCTTTCAATGATAAATTTCATCTATTAAATCAATTTAATAATGGAAACTTTCCTAAAGAAAATCCATATTCAAATTTAAAAACAACGATTCGTAATAAAGAGGTTGAAAAACCACATGTTTTTCTTTTAGGTGGCAGTGAACGATCAGCGCGTTTTGCAGCAGAAGAAAAAGTAGGATTTATTTATGCATATTTTTTGAATTCGGATAATGAACTTTTACAAAAAGCCATTCGTACATACAAAGCATTTTACCCTGAGGGGAGAATAATTGTTGCCTTGGCTGCTGTTGTATCGAATAGCGAAGCGGAGTACGCATTAATTGAAGAAGGGCGTACAAACTATGTTTTACACTTTGATGACGGTCAAAAATTAACGGTATCAAGTGAACACCAAATTGATGATTTTAAAAAGCAAAGTTCAAGGACATTTGAAATTGAAGCACAACAAATAGAGGTATTTAATGGTACAGCTGAGTCCATAAAACAACAGATTCATGAATTAAATATAGATGATGAAGTTGATGAATTTATGTTTCATATGCCCGTTCAAAATCATTCATTACGATTAAAAACAGTAGAGCAATTAGCGCGTGTATATAAAAAATCGACTTTGAAAGCAGGGGTAAAATGACAAATAAAAAAATAGATTTTGGAATTATGTTGAACGGTCCTGGTAGTCATATGCATGCTTGGAAATCAAGTGAGGTTCCAAGTGATGCAAGTACAAATTTTGAATTTCAACTTGAAATTGCTCGCAAAGCAGAAAAAGCTGGCTTCAGTTTCGTTTTTGTAGCAGATGGATTATATATCAATGAAAAATCGATACCACATTTTTTAGATAGACATGAACCTTTAACATTTTTAGCAGCTCTTGCTCCTATAACGCAGCAAATTGGATTAGTTGGTACGATTTCAACTTCGTATAGTGAACCGTTCACAGTGGCCAGACAACTTTCAACCATTGATAACATTAGTAAAGGTCGTGCAGGATGGAATGTGGTAACTTCGCCTTTAGCTGGGAGTGCTGACAATTATAGTAAAGGAGATCATCCAGAACATGATGTTCGATATGATATTGCTGAAGAACATATCCAAGTTGTACAAGGATTATGGGATTCGTACGAAGATGACGCGTTTACGTTCGATGTTGAAAATGGTGAATATGTTGATAAAAGTAAAATGCATACTTTAGATTACAAAGGTCAATATTTCCAAGTTAAAGGTCCTTTGAATGCAAGTCGGTCAGAACAAGGACAACCTGTTATATTCCAAGCAGGAGCTTCTCCTAAAGGACAGGCATATGCAGCTAAATATGCTGATGCCGTTTTTACACTTGGTGAGTCACTTGAAATTGCTAAAAGTAATTATGACAGTATTAAAAAACAAGCCCAAGCATTTGAGCGTAATCCCGACCATGTTAAAGTCTATCCAATGCTAGCACCAGTCATTGGAAAAGATAAAGCCGAAGTAGAGCGACGATTAAATGAACTTAAATCATTAGCAACAATTGAAGAGGCTTTAGACTACTTGGGAAGATATTATGATCACCATGACTTTACTCAATACGAATTAGATGCACCATTTCCAGAGTTAGGTGACGTAGGGAAAAATAGTTTTCGTGCAACTACTGATGCAATTGCTGAACGTGCGAAATCACAAAATTTAACGTTAAGAGAAGTTGCTCTAGAAGAAACTGTAAGACGTTCACCATTTACAGGCACTTATGAAGAAGTAGCAGCATTAATAATTGAATGGTTTGAACAAGGTGCAGCAGATGGCTTTATCTTTGGACCACATGTCTATGGTGAAATATATGATGAATTTTTAAGAGAAGTGTTACCGATATTAGAAACAAAAGGTTATTATTCGAAATCTTATGAAGGTAGTACATTACGTGATCATCTTGGTATTCCGTTTAAAGAAAATCGATATCGAAACACAAAAGTAGAGCATATCTAATTTAAATGATTTTTAAGGAGTGAAATAGAATGTCTGAATATAGTGCAACTTCACATCATTCGCAAACAGATGTTGAACAAGACCAATTAAAAATAAAAGAAAAAAGAAAATTTCAATTGCCACACGTGTTATTAATGATGTTGATGATGATGATGTTTGCATGTTTACTGACATATGTCATTCCAGCTGGTGAATTTGACACGACAAAAAGTGGTGAAATTGTACAAGGAACTTATCATGCTATTTCACAAAATCCAGTTAATCCGTTTTATGCAATTACCTTAATATTAAATGGGGGTATACAATCAGCTCAAACTGTAACTTTATTGCTATTTGTTGGTGGGGCAATTGGAGGTATGTTGCAATTGGACTCAGTGACAAAGTTAACTAATTATATGATATATAGATTTGAACACGCAGGTGCTTTACCACTCATTATAGGATTATTTTCTTTAATGGCGTTTATAGGGTTTTTTGTAGGTGGCGATCAGATGATTGTTTTTGTTACGCTCGGTGTCATTTTAGCGAATAGGTTAAAATTAGATCCAATTATTGCCCTTGGCATGACCTTCCTACCTTTGTATATGGCATTTTCAGTTTCTCCTTCAGGTATGGCTAAAATTGGTCAAATCGTTTATCCGGAAGTCACTTTATATTCAGGATATGGTGGGAGAGCAATTATGTATACGGTGTTTTTATTGGTCACTTTATTATATGTTATCTGGTATGCGAGAAGGGTTATTAAATCACCAAATAAAAGTTTGATGAATACTACATCTTGGCAACAAAATAATGTGCAAACAACAAATACAGAAATTGATTTGAAAGATAGAACAATTAATTGGAGAGATTTGGTTGTAGTAGGATTAGTGATTTTTACACCTATAGTATTAGCAATAGGTAACGGCATGTTAAGTTGGACTGAGAAATATGGAAATGGTGTATTCATTACTGTTTTTGGTATTAGTTTTGTGCTTGCTTACTTAATAAAAAGTAAACGGCCTAGTGAAATGGTGGATGGATTTCTAGCAGGAGCTAAACCAATGCTAGTGGTTGCTTTTGCTATTATCATGGCAAACACAATCAGCGTTATTCTAGAAAAAGGTAAGATTTTAAGTACGATTGTCAACGGATTAACGACACAACTTGATGGTTCGTCAGCTGGTGTCGTATCAATATTAATATTTTTAGTAGCAACAGTATTTAATTTTTTAGTACCATCTGGTTCAGGTTTAATGAGTGTCATGGTTCCAATATTACAACCAGTTACGCATACACTTGGTGTGAATGACCAAATACTGTTAACTTCACTATCTTTTGGCGGTGGATTAGGTAATTTAATTACGCCAACATTGGGTGCGACAGTAGGTGCGATTGCTATTGCGAAAGCTAATTTTAGTTCATGGTTTAAATTTATGGCACCATTGTTTTTAATTTGGGTCATCGTAGGTTCAATTGTGTTGTATATCTTCACTACTGTTGGATGGTCAGGTGGTATATAAAAAGATTGGATAATTATTTTAAGTAAAAAAGCTGTATCAATTAGGTATTAAATTATTCTAATTGATACAGCTTTTTAAATTGTTAATTTTGAAATTAAACAACAGTTAACTTAAATGGCATGTTTTGTAGCCATTTTTTTTGGGGGGGTTCATCAGTAATAACTTCAGTAATATCAGTGATTTTAGCAAATGATAAAGTAGATGAAATATCAAATTTACTGTGGTCTATCAGAGCAATTACTTTTTCACTTTCTTGAACCATCTGCTTTTTGAGTTGAACTTCAGGTAATGAAAAATCAGTCAAACCATTTTCTAAGGTGAAACCGTTTGCAGATAAAAAGAAATAATCAATATGATACATTTCTAAAATTTGTGAATCAATGTTTCCAGTAATTGCATTTGAATCTTGTGATACAAACCCTCCAACTACGAGCACTGTTAAGTTAGGATTTTCTTTTAAGAGTACTGCATTTTCCAATCCATTTGTAATAATCGTAAGTTCCATTGTTGTCTCAGATATTAATTTTGCAAGCTCATATGTAGTTGAACTTGCGTCGATGAGTATGCATTGTTGCGGTTCGATTTTATTTAACGCATGCTCACTTATTTTATGTTTTTCACGATGCTTTTGTGTTAAGCGGTAAGAAAAGTTTAATTTAGAAGTCATCGTATCATTTACTTTTGCTCCGCCATGTGTACGTGTAATCTTATTTTCACTTTCTAAAAGCCTTAAATCGCTCCGAACTGTTGCTTCTGTCACGCTTAAGTAATCTGAAAGTTGTTTTACAGTAGCTCTTTTATGTGACTTTATATAAGTATATATGTGCTCTCGTCGTTCATCTGCATACATTTTCATATGATTCGCAACCTCCTTATGTTCATAATTTAGTTTAACACAATTTTTTATAAAAATAACAAAACAAAAGCAAAACGAAAATAAACGAAAAAATATTTGAAAGAAATGAAAATATATATTAGAATTATAGGTATAAATGAAAGCGTTTTCTAATAAAAGAAGGGGTTGTTGAAAATGACGAATAAAAATTATCCAGACAAAATGAATGCAGTTGTAGCATATGCGCCAGGGGATTATAAATATGAAACAGTAGAGACGCCAACAATTGAGAATTCAAAAGAAATTATAGTGAAAGTTGAAGCATGTGGTATTTGTGCAGGAGATATTAAAGCGTATGGCGGAGCACCAAGTTTTTGGGGTGATGAAACGCAACCTTCTTATATTAAAGCACCGATGATACCGGGCCACGAATTTATTGCACGTATTGTTGAGAAAGGCGAAGATGTGACTGATTTTGAAATAGGTGATCGTGTCATTTCTGAACAGATTGTACCTTGTTGGGAATGTAGATTTTGTAAACGTGGAGAGTATTGGATGTGTGAAAAACACGATTTATACGGTTTCCAAAATAATGTCAATGGCGGTATGGCTGAATACATGAAATTCACTAAAGAAGCAATAAATTATAAAGTTCCTGAAGATCTACCTATAGAAAAAGCAATTCTAATTGAACCATATGCTTGTAGTTTACATGCAGTGCAACGTGCAAACATCAAATTAGGAGATTTCGTTGTATTATCTGGTGCTGGAACACTGGGGCTTGGCATGATAGGAGCTGCTAAAAAATCTGGCGCTGAAACTTTGGTTGTACTAGATATGAAAGATGATCGTTTAGAATTAGCGAAACAGTTTGGTGCAGACATTGTAATGAATCCAGCAAAAGTTGACATAGTAAAAGAAATTAAGGATATGACTGAGGGCTATGGTTGTGATACTTACATTGAAGCGACAGGACATCCTAAATCTGTTGAACAGGGTTTGAGTGCAATTAGAAAACTAGGAAGATTTGTCGAATTTTCTGTATTTGGGGATCCAGTAACTGTTGATTGGAGCATCATTTCTGATCGTAAAGAACTAGATTTAATGGGTAGTCATTTAGGACCTTACTGTTATCCGCTTGTGATAAATGGTATACAAAATGGTGATTATCCAACTGAAGGCGTAGTAACACATCAATTGCCACTGCAAGATTTTGAAGAAGGCTTTGAATTGATGAAAAAAGGAGATAAGTCATTGAAAATTGTGCTTGTACCTTAAAACAGCAAAGTGATAGATAACATAGATAGTTAAAAGGAGAGACTTTAAATGAAAAAGATGATTAATCATCCTGATGACGTTATAGAAGAATTAATGGCCGGATATTTAATTGCTTATCCTGAATATATTAGACGTTCAAACTTGCATCAAAGAGCATTAATTGGAAAAAAACGACACCCTAATCGTAAAGTGAGTGTTTTAATTGGTGGAGGATCAGGACATGAGCCAGCTTTTATCGGATATGTTGGTCAAGGTATGGCTGATGGTGTGGCAGTAGGTAATATTTTCGCTTCACCTTCACCAATTCCTATACAAGCTGTAACTAGAGAAATTCATGACGGCAATGGTGTGTTATATATTTATGGAAATTATGCAGGAGATTTAATGAATTTTGAAATGGCCAGCGAAATGACAGAAGTCGAAGATGATATTGAAACAGCAGTAGTAATAGGAAATGATGATGTTGCTTCAGCGAAGGAAATTGAAGAGAGACGTGGCATAGCAGGTGAATTACTGGTTTATAAAGCTGCAGGTGCTGCTGCTGATTTTGGCTATGATTTGAAGGAAGTACGTCGTATTGCACAACTGGCAAATGATTATACACGTTCGATGGGCATTGGGTTAAGTCCTTGTTATTTACCGCAAACAGGAAAACCAAGTTTTGATCTTGAAGATAATGAGATGGAAATTGGATTAGGACATCATGGTGAACCAGGTATTGAAAAAACAACGATTCGCACAGCAAAAGAAACCGTCCAAGTTATTATGAAAAACATTTTGAAAGAAGGTCTTTATCAATCAGATGATGAAGTGGTTGTGTTAGTAAATGGGTTGGGTGCAACCTCACAAATGGAATTATATATTATCAATAAAGAAGTTGATGCAATATTAAATGAAAATAATATAAAGACGTACAAATCGTATATTGGTAATTTTATTACATCAATGGAAATGGGTGGCTTCTCAGTAACATTGATGAAGGTGGACGAGACGTTAAAGTCATGTATAGATCATCCTGTCGATTGTCCAAATTTTAAAGAAGTCTAGGAGGAAATTGTAGTGACATTAACAAGTGAAACATATAAATCATTCATCCTAGCATTAGCTGAGTTGTTTGAAGAACAAAAAGATAACTTATGTGAATTAGATAGAAAAATAGGTGATGGTGATCATGGTGTGACGATGAATATTGGTTATCAAGCTGTAAAAGGTACGATTCATAACGAGTTACAAGTACAAGATGATATTGCAAAAATCAGTGTTGCTGTTGGTAAAAGCTTTTTGGATGCAGTCGGGTCATCTGTAGGTCCTTTATATGCTTCAGGTTTTTTAAAGTCAGCAGTTGCAGTGAAAAATAAAACTGAATTAGATGATACAGATTTATATCAATTTTGGATTGCATTCAGTAAAGGAATTAAGGCAAGAGGTAAAGCTGAAATAGGTGATAAAACGATGATTGATACACTTGAACCATTCTATCTTTCATTAGAAACATCTAAATCTCAAACTATTAATTTCAAGGAAGCATTTGAGATTGCACTTTTAGAGGCTAAAAAAGGTATGGAAAGTACAAAGGATATTGTTTCAAATAAAGGCCGTTCTAAGCGATTAGGCTATCGTTCGCAAGGTCATGTAGATCCTGGCGCGATGTCAGCGTATCTGATGTTAAATACATTTAAATCATATGTATAAGTGAAGTGATAAGTATATAAGGAGGAGTTAGAATGAAAATAGCAATCGGTGCAGACCACAATGGTTACGACTTAAAAGAGGCAGTGAAAACGCATATAGAAGCACTCGGCCATGAAGTCGAAGATTTTGGTTGTCATCATTGTGCAGAGACGGATTATCCAGATGTTGCTGCTAAAGTTGGTAAAAGCATCCAACAAGGAGATAATGAACGTGGTATTCTTATTTGTGGAACTGGCATTGGCGTTGCGATAACAGCCAACAAATTAAAAGGCATACGCGCTGCTTTGGCGCATGATTACTATTCTGCAGAGCGTGCACAGTTAAGTAACAATGCTCAAATACTGACTATGGGTGCACAAATTATTGGTATAGAAGTTGCTAAAAAAAATGTTGAAGCTTACTTAAATGTAAGTTGGGAAGGCGGTTCTCAACGTAAAGTAGATAAAATTGTGCAAGTTGAACAAGATGAATTTTAATGCGTTATATTTATGTAAACCATATCATTCTTGAAGAATAAGAAGTTGAGGCCTAAAGCGCATAATTAAAGCAAAGGACTAGTCCGTGTGAGAGTCGACGGATTAGTCCTTTGCTATTTAAATTAAATTTATACATAATTTGTAACTTAGCATTTCTAATAAAAACAAATTTAGCATTAGTTTAATACTTATTTTTATAACAACACATTATAAATATTTTTAATGGAAACAAAACTAATATTTTATTTCTAATTAATTGGAACAATAATATTTAATTTATAATTATTTGTCCAAAAAATGACAAAATGAAATTTATATTGTGAATATATATTTCATTTAATATCATTGATAATATAAACTTTTTGAAAAAGGGGGATGAAAGTGCAATTAACATTTAAACTTCATAAGTTTTCTTATGTTATATTTATAATTTCGTTGATCATTGGGATAGTTACTTGTTCTCAGCAAGTTTCAGCACATGCAACTTTAGAAAAAGTTACTCCAGCACAAAATAGTGTGGTTGAAAACGCGCCAAAAGAAATAACATTACAATTTAATGAACCAGTCCATTCAAAGTATTCAAGCATAAAGATTTATGATGACAATGGTTCTGAATTGACTGAAGTAAAACCAAGTACAACAGGTTCCTCTCAAACATTGACATTTCCTATTGAAAATTTAAATAAAGGTACGCACAGTATAAAATGGCATACAATGTCTGCAGATGGCCATGAAATCAATGATAGTTTTGAATTTTCAGTTGGAAAACAGACAGCAAATGGAATTGATACAGCACCACCGTTTTATGAAAAGGCAGATTTTTGGTTTGGGGTTACGCGCTTTATAATAGAAGGATTATTGATTACACTTACCGGCCTTTATTTTGTCAACCGCTTAGCTAAAAGACAAAGTTTACCTCATTTAAATTTTAAAACATACACGCTGCCAACCATTTTGACGTTGGTCATGATTTCCGTTATCACAGTTTTAATTTATATGATGACTTTATCTTCTGATGTTGTGTCAGATGTGTTAAGTCTACAAAAAGCAACTTTATTGCAAACACCATTCATATTAACAATGATTGCAGTTATCATATTATTATTGCTTTTCACTTTGAAAAATATGGCTACAAGTTGGTATATATTCATTCCAAGTCTAATATTAATTGCGCTTAGTATGTCTGGACATGCTTGGTCTCAATCTGTACCAATATGGTCGATTTTTATCAGAGTGATCCATATTACTGGAATCTCATTTTGGTTAGGCGCTTTGATATACTTAGTGGTGATGGTATTGGGTAAAAAACAATTTGCAGTAAATCAAATGAGACCTTTTTTATTAAAAGTAAATATTAGCGCTGTCATGTTAATTGTCATATCAGGTGTCCTTATGTCAATTGACCAAACGAATGTCTTAACATTGTGGAAAAATATTCAAACGTGGAGCGTTTTATTACTTATTAAGATTCTGCTAACATTTGTGATGATGACGTTAGGATTTTATCAAACAACTAGAGCGCTTGGTAAGCATCGTCAGACAAATAGATTTGCATTAATCATAGAACTAAGTATAGGTATTTTACTCATATTAGCAGGTGTAATTATGAGTCAATTAAATATCCCAGGATAGGAGTTTAAAAGATGAAAAGACAATTTATTTTAGCCATCGCAGTTTGTTTTACTATTTTAGTATTTTCCAAAAGTGCTCATGCACATGTGACTATGAATCCTGACACAAGTGAACCAGGTTCTTATGAAAAATATGATGTTAGAGTTCCAGTAGAAAAAGAAGCGAACACGACAAAAATAGAGTTGAAAGTACCCAAAGGTGTAAATGTTGTAGGTGTTGCACCACAGGAAACATTTGATCATAAATTAACTAAAGATGACGATGGTAATATTACCAAAATCACTTGGACAGCTAAAGATAAAGGTATTGGACCCAATGAATTTGTCGATTTACCTATTCAAGTAGCAAATCCTGATAAAGAAGGCGAATTTAAATGGGATGCTTATCAAACTTATGACGATGGAGAAACTGTAAAATGGAATGGTGATGAAGACGCAGAAAAACCATCACCTATGACTAAAGTATCCAAAAAAGCTGATGTTGATTCTGGAAATAATCAATCGGGCAATGATTCTATCGCTTTATGGATTGTATCTATCATAGCTATTATTTTAGCGCTCATAGCAATTTTTAAAAAGTCTCGTAAAGAAAGATAAAGCATAAGTGATTAAGCTAGTAATCAGATTTTGATTACTGGCTTTTTTGTGAAGTTTGGTGAATTGTCACTGTATTTTAATTAAATTTATTTTATAATAATTTTTAAGGAGGATTTTGAATGCGCAGAATATTATACGCTTTTTTAATTTATACAATCTTAGGATTGCTTAGTGGTTTTTATTATCGTGAATTAACACTTGCTTATGACTTTACAGGTGATACACAATTAGTAGTAGTACATACGCATACGTTAATATTAGGAATGTTTATGCATCTCATTTTATTACCAGTAACAAAAGTATTTAATTTGAGTAGTTATTATTTATTTAATTGGTTCTTTATTGTGTATAATATAGGTGTATTGGTAACGATTGGTATGATGTTTACGAAAGGCACTTACCAAGTGATGGGACTTAAAGTTCCAGAATCATTTGCTGGCTATGCAGGAATGGGGCATACAGTGATTACAGCTGGTTTTATTTTATTATTCTTCTTGCTTAAAAACGCCATTGTCAAAAAATCAGAAAAATAATTTCTCTAAATAGATTTTTAAAACAAATATAGCAATCATAGATATAGCAGACGATCGATACGAATTTGATCGTCTTTTTATTTTATTTTAAAGCCATTATACATATAAAGTAATTAATTATTAAAAAGTCACCCTTTTTAATTGATAAGCATTATCAATAATAGGATAATAGGTATTAATAAGTAGTACATGTAGGAGGATTATTATGGATGATGTAATCATTATCGGTGGTGGACCAGCCGGTTTGTTCGCGAGCTTTTATTCTGGATTAAGAGGGATGAATGTAAGAATTATTGATATTCAAGATAAGCTAGGAGGTAAAATGCACGTGTATCCTGAAAAGATTATTTGGGATATCGGGGGATTGGCACCGAAACCTTGCTATGAAATTATACAAGATACTGTTAATCAAGGACTACATTTTAATCCTAAAGTAAATTTAGAGGAACGTGTGATAGATATTAGGAAATTGGCTGAACGTCATTTTGAAGTAGAGACCAATAAAGGAAATATATATAAATCCAAATCTGTTATTATCGCCATTGGTGGTGGCATCATTAATCCAAAACAACTTGATATCAAGGGAGCAGAAAGATATCAATTAACAAACTTACATTATGTTGTGCAATCTTTAAAACATTTTAAAAACAAAAACGTATTGATTTCAGGGGCAGGTAACTCTGCTCTAGATTGGGCAAATGATTTAAGTGGCTATGCTAAAAGTGTGACATTAATTTATCGAAAAGCGGATATCAAGGGTTATGAAGCAATGAAAAATATATTAGATGGATTGTCAGTAGAAAAGTTACCCAACACACATATCTATCAATTAATAGGAGACGTTACCCAGTCGCGTATAGAACAAGTGATATTGGAAAATATTGAAACAGGGGAACAAGAGGTACGTGCTTTTGACGAAGTCATCGTCAGTCATGGATTCGATAGAGAAAATACATTATTAGAACAATCTACAACTCAAGTTGATATGCATAGTGAATATAATATTAAAGGGTTTGGTAACACTGCAACGAGTATTGAAGGTCTATACGCTTGTGGTGATATTATTTATCATGAAGCAAAAGCACACTTAATCGCGAGTGCTTTTAGCGACGCAGCAAACGCAGCTAATCTAGCAAAGCTTTATGTTGAACCAGAAGCAGCTCCTGAAGGTTATGTATCGAGTCATAATGATGCATTCAAAGAATCTAATAAAGTAGTGATGAAAAAATATTTATAAATCATGGTTTAGCAGTCTGGGGGATGAAAATACATGGTTAAAATAAAGTACGAAGCGCCTACAGTACAAGATTATAGAAATATGAGAAAAAAAGCTGGGTTAAGTGAAAAATCACAAAAGGCGACAGAAAAAGGGATATCAAATGCATGCTTTGACATTACAGTATATGATGATGACTTATTAATAGCGATGGGCAGAGTAATTGGAGATGGCGGTACTGCTTTTCAAATTATTGACATAGCAGTAGAACCACGTTATCAAGGTCAGGGTTATGGTAAACAGGTTATGACTAATATTATGAAATATATATCATCTGTTGCAGAAGATGGTACTTATGTGAGTTTAATCGCAGATTATCCTGCAGATCAATTGTATGAACAATTCGGATTTACGACTACGGAACCTCATTCTTGTGGGATGTATATCAAATACTAAATTTAAATATGTTGAAGAATGTTTAAATGCGAAGCAGTAGTTTAAAGATAGTTATCTATGAAACACACGTCCATTGCTCTATCATAAAGATAGAATCTGACGTGTGTGATGTTGTGCTAATTGATATCATTTTTTAATGATAATACAACGCGTTCACATTCAGAGTGAATGATACCAAACCATCTTTTAGAAAACTATACGGATTAATTTGCGAGATGCAAAGAGAGCTAATCCAGAATGATATGCTCCCTTCAAAG